>JBBQBB010000001.1:0-128551 GCA_038317095.1 Bacteroidia bacterium
CATTAATATCTATGGTGTCTTTGTCGATAACAACAATGTGATGATTTTCTGACGAGCTAAAATGGTCACATTTGCTTGGAAGTGATTTTGCTTTGTCGAGAAATTTAATACAAGCTTCTATTTGTTCATTACTGAGTTCAATTGTCCACAAACTGTCAATATTATTTCCGTCAAAATAGGTCGGAGAAGTGTGGTCTGCAAAGTATTTGTCGTCTTTGTAGTAAATGCTAATTTTAGAGTATGTTATTGCGTTACATCCTGAAATATAAGTCAAGTTAAAAGCTGGTAGTTTATTATTTGGATGTCTTGTACCGCAAGAAAACAAAAAGAATAATAAAATTGTCGGAATATATTTCATTGATTATTTTCTTCTGTTTTGTTGTATTAATTTCTGTCTGTTAATAGTTGCACTGTCGTTGTTTACGGTTTCCGCTAACTTACTTATACGTCCTATTTTTTCAGACCTATACAACGAATTGTGTTGTATTGGTCTGGTTTTGGTGATACTTTTCAAATGTAAATTAAGGTGGGCAAACTTACAAATCATCAAAAGGACTGCGTATGTTTTGAATATTTTTTGTACTCACATGGGTGTATATTTTTGTTGTTCTGCGGCTGTTGTGCCCTAGCAATTCTTGTATGTATCGCAGATCTGTTCCCGATTCTAACAAATGGGTTGCATAACTGTGACGCAACCAATGCAATGTTATTGGTTTATGTATTTTGGCTTTTACAATCGCTAGTTTCAATACAGATTGCAAACTTTTTTCGCTATACGGCTCACCGGCAGTCTGTCCTTCAAACAACCAATATTGTGGTTTGTAAGCAACAAAATACGCACATAACATATCCAACACCAACATAGATAATGGGAGCACTCTGTCTTTTTTTCCCTTGGCTTGCCTTATTAAAACCAAATTTCTCTTTGAGTCAATATCTTGCAATTTCAATTTTAACAATTCACCTCTCCTTAGGCCGCAGCTATAAATTAGACTTAACATGGTTCTGTGTTTTAAATTCCCTAGTGCGTTTAAAATTGCTTTTACCTCTTCTTTACTCAACACATTGGGCAAGTTTTTTTCAGGGCGAGGTCTGCGAATTAAATTTGGATCCATCGCACTGCGCTGTACCTGTTTAAAATACAGTTTTATGCCATTTATAATTTGGTTTTGGTAGGATTGAGACAACCCTTTTTGCAGTATATAATCGTTGTTAAAATTAATTAAGTCTTGGTTGTCAATGTTTTGAATGGGCTTATTGACAAAATGCACAAGAAAAACCCGAAGGGCCTCTGTATACGTTTGCACAGTGTTGGCACTATAACTCGCAGAAGTCATCCACCGTCGAAAAAGTTCTATTTGTTCCGCTATTTCTGGCGAAACAATGGATTTAGATTTGTGCAAACTTAATTCAACGGGTTGTTTTGTCCATTGCACGCCTTTGTAGTCTACAAAGCCAAATTGTTTCATAGTGTCCACAATATTTTTCATATTTTCATTAGAATATGGCGCATACCAACAACCCAAGGTTCGACTAAATTGCAGGCCCCGGATGCTTTTTAAGGCTATAACTGCGTTTTCGTTTTTGGGAAAATGAATGGCTACTACATCCATTTCTTTGTGGCTGGCTCTTTTTAATTGGGTTCTAAATTGTATTTTTTTCATAATGTTAAAAAATTAGGCATAAACGTTTTACAATTGTAAGAAAACGTTTTTACATATCAAAGTGTTTTGCCAATCCCACAAAAAAATAAACCCCAGCTTTCGCCAGGGCTTGTTTCACATTCAATCCGCCTCTGCGGAGCAAAGAAGGTTTAATTGCCAGGGCTTGCATCTTGGCAAGCTTTCAATTTGGCTTGTAGGTCTGCAACCTTGTCGTTCAGGGATTTTACTTGGCCCTGCAAATCGGCAATTTGTTTTTTCAAATCCGCATTTTGGCTATCCAATTTGTCATAGGCGGCTTGCAAATCATCCAAAGATTTTTGTTTGCCGGCTACTTCCCCATTCAACCCAATGATGGTGGTTTTTAGTTTTGCAACTTCGGCTTTCAACTTATCTGCCTCGTCAGAAGCACTGCCGCTGCAATTGGCCAAGTCAGACTTGCATTTGTCTAAGTCTGCTTTAAACTTATTGCGTTCGGTAAGCAAGGCGTCGTACTCTTCTTTTAGGGTATTGTATTTGCCTTTGTAAGAATCCAATTCGGCTTTTATATCGTCGCAGTTGTTGTCTTTGCATTTTTTCAATTGGTCTTCTAAGTCGGCAATTTTATCCTTTGCATCTTTAAGGTCACCTTCTACCTGTGCTTTGCCTTTGGTAAGCGCATCTACTTTGCTTTGCAAATCCACCACTTTGGCATTGGCAGAGGCCAAATCCGCTTTTGCTTTGTCTAGCTCTTCGGCGTTGCCACAGTTTTTCAATTTGGCTTGCAAGTCAGCAATGGTTTTGTCTTGTGCATCCAATTTGGCTTTAAGATCTGCAATCTCTTTTTCCAAATCCGTTACTTTGGCCTTTAATCCGCTGTTTTCTTTGGTCAAATTGTCGTTGTCGGCAGTAACTTTGGCCATCTGTGCAGTAAGTTCTGTTACCTTCTTGTTGCTCGCATCCAAGTCTGCTTTAAGTTTGGCGGCTTCTGTGGTACTTCCACAGTTTTTCAATTGGTCGCGCAGTTTGGTATTTTCGGCAATTTCGTAGTCATACTCTTTGCGTAAATCGTCGAGTTGTTTTTTCAACTTGGCCATTTCACCATCATTGGCAATGACTTTGGCTTTTAAACCGCTGTTTTCTTTTTGCAAGTCATCTTTGTCACCTTGCACTGTGGCCAATTGTTTGGTAAGGTTGGCAGATTTTAATTTTTCTGCGGCCAAGTCGGCTTCCAATACTTTTACTTTGTCTTCGCAAGCTTTGGTGCCATTGTTGTTTGCTTTGGCCAAAATAAGTGCAGCTTCTAAGTCCGCAATGCGCTTTTTGTTGGCTGTCGCTTCGGTTTCCAATTGGTAAACTTTGGTTTTTTGGGCAGTCGTTTCTTTGGCTTGGTCGGCAGTTTTCTTTTGCTCTAGGGCAAGCAAACTATCCAAGGTTTTTACTTGGGCACCACAAGGGTTGTTGTTCAATTTTAGGCGAAGAATTTCGGCTTTCAAGCGGTCTATTTCTAGACGCAGTCCATTGTTTTGGGTATTCCATTCGCTATTTTGTTTGCCCAGGGCTATGATTTGGTTTTCTAGATCAATAATTTTAGCAGCCTGCTTGTTTTTATCGTCATTGCACACTTCGTGTTGGCGGTTCAATTTGGCGTACAAATCGCGTTCGCGTCTCAATTGTTCTTCTAGGTCGGCAATTTTTACTTCGCAACCCGTGCCACCGCCCATATTGGTATTTTCTCTTTTGCGCACATCGGCTTCGCGTTTTTTCAAATCGGCATCTTTTTGGGCAATTTCGGCTTCTTTTTTAGCCAAAGTTGCTTTGTTTGCCGCCAACTCGGCTTCGCGTTTTTTAAGGTCGCTGTTGTTTAAGGTAACTGTTTTTACAATGGTATCGCGTTGGATAAAAGTATCGTGCTTTGTAATGCGAATGGTATCTTTTCTCCAAAAACTAACGGTATCGTTTTTATACACACTGTCTTTTTTCTGGATAGAATCATAGGTATCTACATGGTACCAGCCGCAAGTAGGCAGCGCCATGCGCATCCCAAAGTAAACATTGGCAGATTTGTATGGATTGTTAGCTACAAAATTGGCCAAACCTGCAAGGTTATCAGTTCCTACTATTACAGGACCCAAACGGCCATACAAACCCACATTTAATGCGGTGTAGTCGCGGGTTAATGTAACAGGCATGCCAATTTCGGCATATTCGCCTTCCCAGCGTGGTACAAAATTGAGGTACGATGCTTTGCGCAAACCTAGGCTGTTCTGGGCTTTTAAACTTTGGCTCCAGTTGATACCGAAAAAGAAATTGCCACCCAGGTTCATGTCCAGTTGGGCATTTAAGGCCGCTGGGGTCATTACAGCATAATTGTTACCTGCACCAGCGCCCAAACTGTCAAAGAAACCATTGTCTATTCTAGCCAAACGGTCTTGGCCATTGGCGTTCCAATTGTTGATGGTATTGTTGTTTAGGT
Organism: Bacteroidia bacterium; assembly: GCA_038317095.1. Classification (GTDB taxonomy): domain Bacteria; phylum Bacteroidota; class Bacteroidia; order NS11-12g; family UBA955; genus JAGXTF01. The sequence continues at coordinate 4,117 of JBBQBB010000001.1, forward strand.
TCCAATTTTTATTGGTGCTAATATCCAACTTGCGGGTACTGCCTTGGTAGCCAATGAGTCCTAAATCGGTAATGCTGGCTCCAAATTTCCAGTCGTATTGGGTACCGTAATTCCAGTCGCAATCCCACCATTGTTGCACCATTTGGCTTTGGCGGCGTTCGCGTTTTTCATAAACAAAGCCTAGATCCATTCCAAATCCAGCTCCGTTTATTTCGTTCCAGTTAAGTCCCAGTGGATGCGCAATTCCTTCTACCACACTTGCATCAGAGGTATGGTTAAAACGCAAATCGGTTTTGTTGATTTGCAATTGGTTGTTGGCATTTAAAGTGTAGTCTAGGCTATTGGCACCTATATGTGCGTTGCCAGTTCCCAAAAGGAATTTGGCAGTTGCACCCCATTTCATCAGGTTGCTGCCTGTGTGTCGTGTAGCACCTGCAAGGCTAAAAAACCATTCGTTATAGTTGTCTACGTTAATGCTAAACGGACCATTGCTGTATTTTTTATTGCGGACTAGGGAATTGTCGCCAGTAAAACTGCCGCCATTACTGTCAAGCCCGAAGCGGAATAGTTTGCCTAAATCTGCATTCACACCAGTCATACTAATACCAGAAATGTTGCGTACACCGAAACCGATTCCAACCGTATTGGAAACCCTAAAAAAGGCAGAAGGGCCATAAACCTCATTTAGGTAATACAATTTTTGGTTGTTGGTTTTGCCCCAAGAAATCCAATCTTGGTTAAAAAGCAAATTGCCGCCGCTTTTGTATTTGTCGGGGTAATTGCCACTTGCCATGGCTATTAAACCAAAAGGTGCTTTGTAGGTAAGTGCGTTGTTGGTAAAGCCCACGTTGGCTCCCCAAAAATTAATGTAGAGCCGATTCAGATCCGTGAGGGTGTTGGCAGGATTCTGAAAGGCAGAATACGGAGCATTGTGGTTACCGGCAAACAGGCCAATGGCTTGTTGTGCTTTAAGTGGTAAAAGGTTGCATCCAATGAGAATGAGTGCAAGTTTGATGGTAAGTGTCTTTTTCATAGTTTTCTCCTTTTGTCTTAAATAGTATACGAAATAGTTGTTGTTTTTATTGAACGGTTTTCTAGACAACCGTCTATTTTACCAAACACTAAAACCGTGCCAATCCAATTTTACATACAGTTTTTTCAGACAAAAATGCAATTACAGCCCGCGAATTTAGGGAAAATGAAGTTGATAATTTCTCCGCCGCAGAGAAAGGCTACAGTTAATAAAAATCGACAGTAAACCCATTATCGCGAATCAGAATGACAGAATCTCACCGGCTGTTCACCTTGTTTAGGTTACCAACCACCTCCACCACTGCGGATAAACTGTAAACTCCCAACTTTAAACTTTATCCGCCGCGGCGGATAAACTCCCAACTTTAAACTCTTAACTTTCAACTCTCTACTCTCCTTATCCCCGCTTTTATGGTATTCAACGAAAAGCCAATGGATTGTATATCTGTGCGTTTTAAGTTTGTAGCAATAAACCATGAAAAGTTTTTTTAAAACCATGTTCGCCAGCCTTTTGGGATTTTTCCTAGGCATCCTTATTATTTTTGGCATATTTGCCATCATCATAGGGGGTATTATAGGCACCGCCTCTAAAACACCTTCGGTAAAAGCCAACACCGTGCTGGAACTGAAATTAAATGGTGGGGTTCCAGAACGCATGGAAGAAAACCCTTTTGCAGCTTTGGGTGGCGGCAATGAAATTGATGGTGTCGTGGGTTTGAATAAAATTATTGCGGGTATAAAACATGCCGCCAAAGACAAAAACATCAAAGGTATTTATGTGCGTTGCGATTTATATACAGGTGGTTTGGCCACAGCAGATGAGATTAGAAATCAATTAATCGCTTTTCGCAAAACGGGTAAATTTGTATATTCCTATTCAGAAGTGTTGACCGACGGTGGCTATTTGATTGCTTCCGCTTGCGACAAAGTATATTTAAACCCAAAAGGGGTGCTGGAATTCAACGGTTTTGCGGGTCAGGTTATGTTTTACAAAGGCATGCTAGACAAATTGGGAGTACAAATGGAGGTATTTAAAGCAGGCAAATACAAAGGCGCGGTTGAACCTTTTATTCAAAACCAATTAAGCGAACCCAACCGTCAACAAATCAAAGCTTATGTGGATGAATCTTTTGGGTTCCATATCCATTCTATCGCAAAAAGCCGCAACATGGATTCGCAAAGTTTGGCTAACATTGCCAACAAATTTTTGGCCCGAAATGCAAAAAAGGCCCTTGAATACAAATTGGTGGATGGCCTAAAATACCAAGATGAAGTAGAAGAAGAAATCAAGACGAAATTGGGCTTAAAAAAAGCCGATAAATACAAACCCATGGCATTTGCAGCTTATGTGCAAACAGATATGGAAGATGAATACAGTGCAGATAAAATTGCAGTAATATATGCCAACGGGGAAATCAACATGGGTAAAAACGAAAGTAGCGATGGCATTGGATCCGAGTCATTGGCAAATACCCTAAAAAAAGCCCGATTGGACAAAAATGTAAAAGCAATCGTTTTGCGGGTAAATAGTCCGGGTGGCAGCAGCAATGCCAGCGATATTATAGCCCGTGAAATAGAAATTTGCCGCAAAGTAAAACCGGTGATTGTATCTTTTAGCAACGTGGCCGCGAGTGGCGGTTACTACATAGCCTGCTTGGGCGATTCCATTTTTGCCTACCCCAACAGCATTACAGGATCAATAGGTGTATTTGCCATAGTACCCAATACCGAGAAACTGTACAAAGACAAATTGGGTTTAAGCTTTGAAACTGTGCCAACGGGCGAGTTCTCAGTAGGCTGGCGTCCGGATCAACCGATTTCTCCAGGCATGCGAACCTATTTTCAAGAAATGGTAAACGACATTTATGTTGATTTTGTAGGCATTGTAGCCAAAGGCCGGAAATTGGACACCGCTACTGTAGGTGCATTGGCACAAGGCCACGTTTATACAGGTCGGACAGCCAAAACGTTGGGTTTGGTAGATGGCTTTGGGGGCATTGACCGTGCCATACAAAGTGCGGCATGGAAAGCCAAATTAAAAACATACCGCATTGTAGAAATGCCAAATTTGAAAAGTCCACTGGAACAATTGTTTGGCAGAGACAATATGGTTTCAATGCAGGAAACTGCGTTAAAAGCCCAATTTGGCGAATGGTTTGAAACTGCCAAGCGCATGCAAAAACTCTCAACCTATGGCGGCGTTCAAATGCGTATGCCTTGGGATATTAAAGTGGATTAAGTGTTTCGCAAAAAAAAACTCACCCGAAAATTTTCTGCCTTTTTTGGGAGAGGATAAAAGACTAAATCGGGCGAGGTGAGGGAAAAATATGACTAGAACTTAAATATAAAAAAAATATATCTTTAAAATTCTGGCAAGTTTTCAAAATTGTTTTCTGTTTCTCCGTCTGCTTTGGCACGGTAATAAGGATGTGCATTTACAGGATGAATTAACTGCAAACCCATTACATACAAAGCGCCATCATCTTGTAAACTTATACTATCGGCTACGGTTAAATCCAATCCATTGGTAAAATGAATTTCTGTAACCACAGAATTTTCACGGCGAATGGCATCGGGTATTAAAGCCATTGTTGCCAATTTCCCTTCTGGTATCCTAAAACTAGAATCTGCTTGCTCTGGCAATACTTTAAATGGTGCTTTCAGCTCAGAAAAACCCATTCTTAAAGACACATTTTCTCTGGCAATGTTTATAGATTCACCACCTGCCGTATATTTCAGTTGTGTTAAAATGCCATTTTCATAGACACAATTCTGTAAATCACAAAGTTTGGACTGAAATTTCTCTAGACTTTCAGCCATGCCTGCAACTGCCAAACCATTCCCATCTAACTGCAGTTCATTGTACTTTGCCGTAACCAAAATAGTTCTGCTGTGTAAAATATCAGGATTGTCTGTATAAATTGGAATGGAAGACGGAAAAGATTGCAAAACAGACAAATCGATACTGTCACCATTTGGATTTTTTGATGCAAACTGGGCTATTCCATCTTTGGCACAAAGCACAGATGCCACCTTTTCTCCATTGATTTTTGCAGCAATTTCTTTTTGAACAACCCCCTCAACAACAACTTCCGCGATTTCTAAAACCACAACCCCCGTAATTGCACCTGCAATTGCACCACCAAGAGGATTGCCTGTAAATAAACCAACTACAAAACCAATGATTCCACCCGCAAAAAATGCAAAAATATCTCCAAGAATCCCGGTATCAATATCCGTTTCGGTGGTTAAGTCGAATTTTATATTCCCCTCTGAATCTATGGTTGGCTTTAATATAATTGAAATGGATACGTGTGGATCTGGAACCAAGTCAATCCATGGGCTATCTACCGGAATGTCCCCTTCCAAAATAAATTTGATCTCAGATCCATTTAATTTTACGGTTATTTTATCCCATTCACCAACTTTATTGGGTTCATCTGGCAAAGGATGCGTTCCATCCGCGATACGCAAATCGGTGTGCCATATATTGTTCGCAAAACGCTGAAAAGTGGCAGATGCCAATCCAAGTGCAATATCTTTCCCATTTTGTAAAAATGAAATGGCATTTTCTTCCTTGCCTCGTTCAAACATTTCTCCGTCTAGCAGAGGTCCATCTGCTTGAGGACCGGCTTGAATGTCCATATTTGCCAAAAGAGCCATGCATTCTGCATTGTCACCGTCCGCTTCTAAATGCAACAAAACAGGGCTGCCAGCTAACCCTTCCAATACCCCAAATGGGATAGAGAAAAATACATCTGTAAAATTGGTAGTAATATCCAATTGTCCATCGTTTAAAACTATGGTTGCTAAAATAGTTATGGGAATAATACCAATTGTAAGTTCTATTTGCAAATCATAAATTGGGTCTTGAAATAAAAAAACATCAACAATAACAACATCTGCTGTGGGATCAAAAGGTGAAGGTGGTCCGTCGGGTAGCAACAAACCAAAATCATTCAGTGTTTTTATGGCGGTAAAAAACCATCCATTGCCAATTTGTAATTCAATGTCAAATTCAGATTTTATGCGGGTAGTGTCTATCATAAATTCAATATTAGCTAAATCAAGTGTAATTAACAATTCCTAAAAACAGTGCTATAAACATAAATAAAAACACCCGCTTTGTAATGCAAAGCGGGTGTTTTTTAATCTATAATTGCAAAGTTTTAAAACAACCTGGGTCTTGTGCTTGTTTGTGATGACGCATTTTCAGTACCCGATCAATTCCCTTTTCTTTGGTCGTGTGTTACAGACCAACCTGTTTTGTCTTTGCACAAATTGCAGGCTGCAATCTCAGCATAGTTAAAATACCAAGGACAATCTTTGTTTTGTGAGATGGCTTGTCCTTCATTATAGTTTCCCGTTCTTGCGTCATAAGTCAGTTTCAATTTAACAGCTTGGGTTTCGCCTTTGCAATTGACAAATTCTACTGTCATTTTCATATTTTCTGTAACATCGCTGTTTTTTGCCATTTTAATATCAATGCTTAGGGTATAAATACCGCTTGTAGTTGATGTTGTGTAGTTAATACTTTTTAGATCGTATTTGGTTTTGCAAAAATCCCCAGCGTTGGTTCTATCTTGAGCTGAACTTATGGTGGTCATGTTTCTAGAAGCCAATCCACAAGAATCAATCAAATTTTTAGATAGATTGGCTTTTGTATTTTTTAACCAATTCTGTGGGCTCATCGAGCACATCGCTTAATGCGGTGATAAAACTTCCAGGCTTAGCTAAGCTCAATGCATACCCAAGGGGTTCTATTTCATCGGCAACCCTCTCCCATTTTATATTCGGGTTTACCGAATGCATTCCTTCCACCAAAAGATTCACCAACACTTCTGCGGTTTTCCCACGCAAAAACTTTACTTGGTGAATGAGAATTAGGTCAAACATTTCTGCACTCAGCCTTCCCAATTCTCGCACATCGCTTTCTTTTCGATCGCCTGTTGCCACTACAATTCCAATTTTTTGAGTTGAATCAATATTCTTTAAAAAATCGCGTATGCCGGCAAACCCATCTGGATTGTGTGCAAAATCTACCATCACTTTTTTATCGCCAAAATCAAAAATGTTCATGCGCCCAGGGGTTTGTTCTGCAGATGGCAGAAAGCTTTTCAAACTTTTCGCTATTAAATCTGGTTTCATACCATATACAGCGGCTGTTAACGTGGCGGCAAGGGTATTTTGCACCATAAATCGGACCGTGCCACCAAAGGTTATTGGAATATCCTTTAGGTCAATAATATCCGTTCTATTTACGCCATCATAATAAACCAGTTTACCATTCTCAGAAAACATGGCCGCACTCCCCTGCTTGAAAGCAGATTGTATCCATTCATTATCGGCATGCTCGGCATACCAAGCCACTTTGCACTTTGCCTCCTTTCCCATTTTCACCGTCCAAGGATTCTCGGCATTCAATACTGCACAGCCATCCGTTTTTACCGACTGAATGATTACGGATTTTACCCCTGCCAAGTCTTCCATGGTTTCTATATCGGATATCCCTAAGTGGTCTTCTTGCACATTTGTCACCACTCCAATGTCACAGCAATCAAAACCCAAACCGGCTCTCACTATACCTCCTCTAGCTGTTTCCAGCACAGCAAAATCAACATCGGGATTTCGCAAAACAATTTCTGCACTTAGCGGTCCAGTGGTGTCCCCCTTTTCTGTCATTTGCCTACCTATATAAATTCCATCACTGGTAGTAAAACCCACATTGTATCCTGCATTTGCAAAAAAATGCGCTATCAATCTTGTGGTAGTCGTTTTACCATTGCTCCCTGTTACTGCAATGATGGGAATTCTGCCTTGGTTTTCTATCCATTCATCCCCAATAGTATGCCATTGGGTTGCTTCCCCAATTTTCAGTCCGTTTTTTCCGAATCCCAATTGCCAAGGAATTCTGTCACCTCCTTTTAAGATAGGAATACCGGCTTCTTTCGCTTTTGTCAGTATAGATTGGATGTTTTGGGTTGGAATTTCATTTAAATGTGTTTCAGCCACATTCTTGCCTGCCTCCACAAAATCATCGGGCTTTCCGATGCTTATATTTTCAACAAATTCTAAAGCCAATTTTGCCGCAAGTTTTCCAGCAGCTTCGGTAGCATATTCAAATACAAGGTTGTAAATATGGGGAACTAGGGTAGGCTTTATTTGAAAAAAATTTACATTCAAACCGGCCGCTTGCTGAATGGCTAGTGCTGCAAGAGCCAATCCTTCTGCCAATTTCGCAGATTCTGTTATTGCATTTTGGGGCATTAGATTGGGAAATGGTTTTAATGCCAATGTCAAGGATTCTTGCCAATCTATAGAATAGATATCCATTTTCACATCTACCCTTACTTGTATCAATTGCGGAACATGGGTACTCCAATAATTGGGTCCCCTTAAGGCTTGTAAGGAAAGAATTTTCACTGGGCAAAGAACGGTTAAAAATAAGTGATTTAAAGTTTGCCTTACCCAAAAAATAATTTAATTCGCAAACAAAAAAGGCTGCCAAAATTGGCAGCCTTTTCTTTCTAAATTTAGAAAATCTTAGTTCTTTACAAATTTCTTGGTAGAAACCAAGTTGCCAGATTTAACCTCGAAAGTGTAAACACCCGCAGTTAAAGCCGAAAAGTCGAATGACTCACTGTGGTTACCCACGGTTTGGTTGCTTACCTTTTTGTTTAGAACAACTTGGTTTAACATGTTCGTTACTGTGAACGATACATTGCCATTGCTAACCAGTTCATAATCTACAGTGGCTGCATTAGAAACTGGGTTTGGATAAAGTGCCACATTTACATCATTCTTAACATAGGTTTGTGCAGCAAGTTTTACTTGGCTGTTTATGCTAACCTCGTCAATATACATTGCATTGCCCGTTGTACCCGGAGTGCCCGTAATTTTAACCAATACGCTTTTACCTGCATAACCAGTTAAGGGCACAATTTTGTGCACATACTGACCTGCTTTCGGGTCGTACAAGTTACCTGTAGTAGTGGGTACACCTGTTTGGGTGCAAGTTACTTTGTTCATAGAAACCCATGTAGCACCGCAATCTTGAGAAACACTTACTTCAATGGTTGGAGGCGTACCACCAAAATTGTCGTCAGAATAAGCCCAGTAGTAACCTACTGCAGGATCGGTGATAGAAGCAAGATTGGCTTCACCCAAAATCAAACTTCCTGGTTTGCCAGAAACGTTCCATGAAGAATGCAAGTAAAAACACAAAGCATACTTAGAACCAAACTCACCGTATTTAACCGCTGAATTTGGGGTAACTACCACTTTAGGGTTTTGGCTAATGTCCAAAGCTGTATTTGAAGGCAAAGTGCCTGTTTCAAAACCAGCAATAAAGGTTGTAAAAGCTTTCGCTTTGAAACCTGTACCGCTGAATGAAACAGCATCATTGGCATTTTCAACGTCAAACAAAGTATTGGCGTTTACGTTTTTAAAACCTTCGATAGAAACAGTGTACGTTCCTGTTGGCGCAAAAGCCAAACTTCCCCAGTCGATGGTGGTTTTTGCACCTTTAGCCAAAGAGCCTGAGAATGATTTTTTGTATTCAACCCCATTTAGGAATGCAGAAACGTCGAAAGAAGTAACAACATTGTCCATATTATTTGTAACCTCAATTTTTGGATTGATGGTAGAAAAGCACCAGTTGCTCGGTTTTACAGTTTGGTCATTGATGGCCAAATCTGTTTTCACCGCAGGATCAAAATCTACAGAAGTTTGGTGACCTGAAATAATTTTTGCACCTGTGCTGGTTTCGGAAACATAAGCCACAACATGCATTTTCATCAAATTAGCAGCAACGCCAATGTAAGATGAAGGGATAGTAGTAGTGTACTTTTTATAGAAATAATAATTTTTTGTCGTGGTGGATATTACATCTCCAAAATTGCCAGCACTTAGATGTTGTCTAAGTACGTGGTTGTGTTTGTATTTTCCATTCACCCAGTTGGTTGGGTTGTAGTTTCCATAGTCAGACTGTGTTCCAAGGATATCATCTTCAGTAAGCGCAACGGTTAAATAGTTCATTGTTTGAGCTGCCGCGCTTGTGTAGTAAACTTCCACTTCTGTAGTTAACACACGGGTTGTTAAATCTACTGTTGATTTTACATACACATTACAAGGAGAAGTTTCAGCCATAATGGTTGAAGCAGCGCCACTCCATGCATTGCGACTTTGACCCCATGGGCTAGAAGCGCGGTTTACACTGCCACTTGGGTAACCGGTAATACCAGCAGCACCGTCGATAGCAGTGCCTTGTGTAGTGCGCAAATCTATCTCACCAGTTTGAGGAACAGCATATCCACCAGAATGGATGTTTACCAAGAAAATTCTGGATGGGTTTGCTGATACCATGTCATTAGCAATTCTATGTCCATCTGGGCAATAGCCGCAATGAATGCCGGTAAACTCCTCCAGAATTACGTTTTTATTCTGGGCCGTTGTAGAAACCCAATTCTGCGCTGAAACCTGCGAGGCTAGCGACAAGAGGGCCATAATTGATAGTACAATTTTTTTCATATTTGTTTGTTCTAGTATTGTTAAGATGAGTACAAATGTATGGAAAATTTGACTTAAACATCATTTTCATAATAATTTTTATTTGTTTCAAATATAAACGAAGCTATATTATAGGTTTAAAAATAGTACTTGTGAATAAATAATTTGGTTATGTGCATTTGCGTCCTTAAGTTTGCACAAAACTAACGTTTGTTAGCACATGCCTGAATTAAAAACTGAGCCTTCGCGTAAATCGCAAATTTTTACAGTTTCCTGTGAAATGATACGAAACAATGGTTATCAAGGCACCTCCATGCGCGACATAGCCGCGGCTTTGCAAATTGAAGCTGCTAGTTTATACAACCACATTAGCAGCAAAGAAGATATTTTGCGGGAAACCTGTTTTGGTATGGCTGATAAGTTTTTAACAGCTATTGCAGAAGTCAATGACATCTATTTTAACGCAGAAGAAAAGTTGGGTATGGCTGTGCGAAACCACGTTAGAATTCTCACAGAAAACATGGATTCCTCTTGGGTTTTTATTCATGAATGGCGCAACTTAACAGGATCTAAAAAGATTGAATTCATAGATTTACGAGACCGCTATGAAAATGAATTTATGCAAATATTAGAAAATGGCGAAAGTGAAGGATTGTTTAACGATGTGAACAACAAATTTGCCACGCTAACCATACTTTCATCGCTAAACTGGGTGGTAGAATGGTATAGACCCAATGGGGCGATGAGTCCGAATCAAATCAGTGAAAAACTAACGGAATTTATTTTAAGCGGACTTAAAAAATAACCAACATAACCATGTACGGAAACGCATATATAGAAAATGACGGCAAACAAATCAATTCGCTAACTGCGGATGAAGATCAGGTAAAACTTGCCGAGTTTGAGGCACGCATTGCGGGAGGCGACAAAATAGAGCCCCAAGATTGGATGCCAAAAGAGTATAGAAAACAGTTGATTCGCATGATAGAACAACATGCGCACTCCGAAATTATTGGTGCATTGCCAGAAGGTACATGGATTACACGAGCCCCTGGTTTTCGACGCAAATTGGCACTTATGGCCAAGGTTCAAGACGAGGTTGGTCATGCGCAATTGCTCTATTCTGCTTGCGAAACTTTAGGCAAAAGCAGAGAAGCTATGACCAATGACCTTATCAGTGGAAAAAGCAAATACAGCAATGTTTTCAATTACCCAGCCGAAACCTGGGCTGATACGGCGGTGATTGCTTGGCTGATTGATGCAGGTGCAATTGTAAACCAAATTGCAAATAGCAAAGGTAGCTATGGCCCATATTGCAGGGCGTTAGAAAGGATTTGTGCAGAAGAAAGTTTTCACTTGAAATATGGCCACGACAACGTAGTTTTTTTGGCGACTGGAACAAGCAAACAACGCCAAATGGTGCAAGAAGCACTCACCCGCTGGTGGCCGCCAATTATGCATTTTTTCGGTCCTTCAGATAAAATGAGTGTACATACAGATACTTTGATGAAGTGGAAAGTAAAAATGGCCACTAACGACGACATGCGACAACAGTTTTTAAATATGTATGTGCCCAAAATATGGGATCTGGGCTTGGTTTTACCCGACCCCAATTTGAAGAAAAACAATACCACTGGCAAATGGGATTACACAGAGCCAGATTGGGAAGTTTTTAAACAAGTAATCAATGGCCATGGACCGTGCAATCAGGAAAGGTTGGCTGTGCGCAGAATGGCAGAAGAAAAAGGACGATGGGTGCGAAAAGCGATTATGGGTAAAGATGCCAAATACGTGGCGCCACTTGCATAATAAGTTATTGTAAGCAACCATATTGAATGCAGGTAGTCTAATGATGACAAAAACAACAACTATGAAGAAATTATTACTTTCCTGTTTAATCATGCATGCTTTTTTTGCATTTGGTCAAGTTATTCCAAACTCGTTTTTTGAAGGCTGGAATTCCAAAACAACTGAATTACCCAAAACTTGGGAAATTTATGGCAAGGGTTCAAAAGTTTCAGGCAAAACCTCGGGAAACGCATTGCGATTAACAAATAATGCGGTTACGGGTTTGGCCAGTTATGCTTTTCAATCCAAAACGGATACAAATAGTTCACTATTTTATTCTTCGGCTTTTGCCTTTGCCGGAACTCCAGATAGCGTTGTAATTACCTATCGTGCGGGATTGCAAGCGGATACAACTTATTTGCAATTGTCCTTCACCAAAAATGGGGAGTCATTCCCGGTTACTTTAGACGAATTGGAAATATCGGGCAATTCTGGTCTATGGAAAACCGTAACTTTCCCTGTATCCTACGTAAATCCTACAGATTCTCTAATAGCAGACTCGGGTTGGATTTTTATACAAAGTGCGGATGATGTGGATGGACCCTATTCCAATGGTTACATCGAATTTGACAACATCACATTTATTTATAAAAACCATACTACAGTATCCGCAGTGCCCAATGAAAATTTTGAAGAATGGACAAACTATACTTTAGAATCGCCAGATGGTTGGGCCACCCCAGCTTTGTTTCTTAAAAACGCAAACCAAAATATCAGTTACACAAACAAATCTTCAGACAAATACACTGGCAATTATGCCCTAAAATTACAAGGTTTTGTTTACAGTGATCCTATTACTTTAAAAAAGGATACCTTTACGGGAATGGCAATTACCATGAAGGATGCTTCAAATCCTGATTTTTCCAATGCAAATATTAATAAACCAGGATTTAAGGTAACACAACGGTACCAGTCGATTCGCGGTTATTTCAAATCCAATTTGTATTTGGCAGACCAAGTCGTAATTATGGTGAACTTTTTTAAGGCCGATAGCATAGTTGGCTCTGCAGTCCTAACCGACAAAACGAGTCACAACACTTGGACTCCATTTACAGAGGACATTGCCTGGGATTCTACTTTTAAAGGCACACCAGACAGCGCCAGCATTGCACTTATGGTTAGCGACAGCACCTTTTCTACAGTAGGCAGTTTAAATAGCTGGGCTATTTTCGACGATTTGCAATTTGACAATTATTCTGCCAGCTCAGACGCAATTAGGGTTTCTGATTTGAATGCCACAGTTTTTCCAAATCCAACACAAGGCTATTTTCACATCCAATTTAATGCTGAAAAAAATGACAACTGCGTAATTGTTATGCGCAATATGCAAGGTCAAACAGTTTACCGTTCTCAAAATCAAATCAACAAAGGAAATGCGTTAATTCCAGTGGATATCTCTACCCTGTCTGCCGGAATATACACATTGGTATTGCAAACAGCCGATGGCATTTTTACTGCAAAAATTGCACTGAATCCATGATTATAAAATCTTTAGACCCAAGAATAGACAGGGCACATTTAGACGACGAAAGTACCGACGGCCAATTGGAAAGTTTAGAACATTGGCAAACCTACGAAGTGTTTTCGCAAGAAAAACGAGGAATGCACCACCAACATGTAGGCAGTGTGCATGCACCCAACCCAGAAATGGCCATTTTGTTGGGCAAGGAACAATATGCACGGCGGGGAACGACCATAAATATATGGGTTACCAAAACTACGGATATCTTTATTACAGACTATGAAGATGCCGATATTTTCGAGACCACACCCGACAAATTTCACAGAGACCCAGAAAGTTATAAGGTGATGGACAGGATTAAAGCTTATAAAGAGAGACTAGCGAAAGTTTAAACAATGGAACTAACCGAGAAACACGTAGAAGGATTAAAAGATTTACTTTATAGAATGGCAGATGACCAATTAATTATTGGGCATAGAAACAGCGAATGGACTGGTTTAGGCCCTATATTGGAGGAAGACATCGCATTTAGCAGCATGGCACAAGACAAAATTGGCCAATCAAATGCTTTGTTTGACATCTTGCATGAACTGGGTGAAGCAGATGCAGACACGGTTGCCTTTACGCGCAACGAAAATCAATTCCATTCATGTCATTTGGTAGAAATGCCCAATGGTGAATATGATTTTAGTTTAATGCGTCACTTTTTATTCAGCCATGCAGAAGCGCTGCGATTTGAAATGCTTGCAAACACTATTTTCGAACCCTTGGTTATGGTGGCCCGAAAATTTCGTGGCGAAATAAAATACCATACTATGCACGCTGATATTTGGATTAAACAGCTTGGCAATGGTTCTGAAGAAAGTCACAGCCGCATGCAAACAGCATTAAACGAGGCTTTTCCTCTTGCATTGGGAATTTTTGAGCCTGGCAATTTTGAGCAGGAACTCATTGAAAGTGCCATTTTTGGTGGAGAAAATGCATTAAAAACGGCTTGGTTGCATAAAATTGAACCCATACTTGTGAATGCCAATTTAATTATGCCTAATTCTGGTTCTGTAATTCCTTCTTTTGGAGGTCGCAAATTCCAACATACCCCGCATTTACAGCCCATGTTGGATGAAATGTGTGAAGTGTTTAGAATAGATCCTGCTGCAGAGTGGTAAACCCAGCATGTTAGCCATATTTTAGCATTCCTTTTCCGTAAATTCGTTTGTTGCATGACCCAGAAAGAAACCATATTGAGCTATTTGGAAGAAGTGGCGGATCCTGAAATCCCTACGATTTCCATTGTAGATTTAGGGATTGTAACTGGGGTTGAATTTGCCCATAACGGTGGAGTAAAAGTAACCCTCACTCCCACTTTTGCCGGCTGTCCTGCTTTGAGAATTATGGAACAGTTGGTAAAAGAAAAACTTATAGAAAAAGGTTTCCCGAACCCTGAAGTTGTTACCAGTTTTGCCATTCAATGGAATTCAAACATGATATCCGAAAAAGGACTTATTGGATTGAAAAAACACGGTTTGGCTCCGCCACCCAAACACGATGGCTATTTTGAATTGGATGTATTGAGTGATACTCCATGTCCGCTTTGTGGCAGCAGAAATACCACTTTAAAAAGTCCATTCGGGCCTACCCTCTGCCGCAGCCTGCATTATTGCAACAATTGCAAAAATGCCTTTGAGGGATTTAAACCCGTAGGTTGATATTTAATTGGTCGAAACTCTTAAAGTCCATTTCGAAGGAAGTATTATATTCAATTTAGTTATATGCGTTTGTCGTAAACCCTCGCTAAACCACGTATAATTTTCATGGTTTTAAAGTATTGATTTTGCGTTGGGCGGTTTGGTATAAGTTGTTTCAATTGGTATGCCAGTATGGGGAATTACGTCTAATTAATTTAAAAGTAAACAAACCAAAAAGCAACCGTTCAATTTTTGATGTGGCGTTGGAGTTATGTAAAGAAGAGAAGTGGAGTGCAAAAATGGAGAAGTTGGATTTTTGATAGGGCGTAAATTTAATAGTACCAAATTGCATTTGGTGGAAAAGTGTTATTTAGAATTATCTGGAATTATCTAATTTCGCAATCTTGTCTCAAGAGAATTGCAATATTGAATCATTAATCCAATTTGGCCGAAATAATGGAAAGCACTGGGACGCAATCTCGAATGCTACTGAATTAACCAAAACAGACAAAGCTACAATTCAATCTGTTATTCAGGCGGATGGATTGGATTATTTGAGTGAGGATAATGATCTTGTTGTTTTTGGCAGCATTGCCCGAGGAGAAGTTACAAGTGGCAGTGATGTAGACTGGACACTGCTTGTAGATGGCCAAGTCAATTCCAGCAGAAACTTTCAAATGGCCAGTTTGATCCAAAATGGGTTAAAGAAAAAAAATTTGAAAGATCCTGGACCAAATGGACCATTCGGAAATATAACCTTTAGTCACGATCTAGTTCACTATATTGGAGGGCAAGATGACACCAATCATAATCTTACCCAAAGAAGCTTGCTTTTACTTGAATCGGCTATAATTTCAGGTAATGACAATCCAAGGACAGGCACTGCTTATGATCGGGTATTAATGGCAATCATTGAACAATATATTGATAATGATTCAGGTTATAGGGTAAACAATCCCAATCCTCATTTTGCACCTAGGTTCTTGTTAAATGATGTAGTTAGGTATTGGCGGACTATATGCGTAGATTTTGCATACAAACAAATTGAACAAGAAGGCAACAAATGGGCAATTCGAAATTTTAAATTGCGACTTTCTCGAAGACTTATTTTCCTAAAAGGATTTTTAATTTGTTTCTATTGTTATCTAAATAAACTTACAAAAGAACCGGCAAAACAAAAGTTGTTCGAATTGGTAAAACTAAACCCACTGGGCTTGGTTTTTTGCATTTTATCAGATCCAAAATTGAATATTAAGCAAGAATATATCTTGAATTTGTTCGATGCATATAATCAATTTCTAACAAAGCTAAATGATTCGGAATTCAGAAAGAGTCTCGAAAATTTAAAGATTGAAAATGCGTATGAAAATTCAATGTTTTTAAAGTCTAGAGAGATAAGCAGTCAATTTCATTCAGCATTAAGCGCTATACTTTTTGAACAAGACAATGATCTCAAGGAGTTTATTCATAAATACGGAATATTTTAATATGGACATAGGTTTTTCTACGGGTAGTTTGGCACTTGGTGATTTTCGCCTAGCATTGGAAATGTTGGCTGATAAAAATGTAAATTCAATTGAGCTATCTTCTTTACGGGAATCAGAACTCGATGATTTAATGAGCCAATTAGAGCATTTAGATCTATCCAAGTACAAATACATTTCAATACATGCTCCAAGTAAGTTGCAGAGTCTTACTGAAAAGGAATTGATCCAAGCGCTGGAACCAGCTATTCATCGTGGCTTTCATATTGTAGTTCATCCAGATATTATTACAGACTTCGCAGCTTGGAAGGCACTAGGTAACCTCGTTTGTATTGAAAACATGGATAAACGCAAACCAATTGGAAGAACTGCTCTTGATATGGAGTATCTTTTTGACAAATTGCCTGCTGCAACCTTTTGTTTTGATATTGCACATGCAAAACAAGTTGATCCAACAATGCAAGAAGCATTTAAAATGCTGCAATTGTTTGGAAACAAGCTAGTGCAAATACATTTGAGTGAAGTCAATAGCAACAACAAACATGAAAAATTAAATTTTGGTGCTATTATGTCATATCAAAAAGTAGCGCATTTAATTCCTAAAAATATTCCAATTATTTTAGAATCACCAGGAAATGAATCTCAAATTAATGACGAATTAAAACATTCTGAGTTGGTTTTTTCTTCTGAAAAGCTTATCAGCTTCTTTAAACATTCGGTTTCGCCTACTGTTGATATTGCAGATTTGGATTTTATGATTAAGCAAAGCACCATGTTTGCTTAGTAGTGACAATAAATCCCATAAATACTTAAACCACTGCCATAATACTGTCGCTTAGGGTGGTTATAAATCCTCTTTGTTTTGAGTTCCATATCATCAGTTTGGTAAATTTATTTGCCAGGTACTTAGAGCAAGATGTCTTTAATACCCCAACCAGTATGACTCACGGGCAACCAATTCAACTCTTCCTTATTAAACTTCCATTTTGGGTAAACCCTCGCTAAACCACGTATAATTTTCATGGTTTTAAAGTATTAATTTTGCGTTGGGCGGTGTATTGTCTTGTAATACAGCCGGGCGACCTGCATCACCAACTTCACCAATACGCTGCACCAATGGTATTTCGCCTAACAAAGGAACTCCTAATTCTTCTGCAAGATTTTTTGCTCCATCTTTACCAAAAATGCAATATTTATTATCCCCTTGGTCTGGCGGACTGAAATAAAACATGTTTTCTACAATTCCTAAAACAGGTAAATTTAAATGAAATTATTGATACTATACCCATATTTAAAATTCCTGCTATTCTCTCTCCTTCGGCAATCCTAACATTTCTCTAAACGTTTCTTTTCCAAGCTGAAGTTGTTTTAAATTGCCAACCAGCAAAGTTGCTCGTTCTATTCTTTTATCTATGCTTTTTACTGAATTTACATAATTTAAAATATACCGTTGCATACTTTTTTTTAGCAAATCAAAACGCATTTTACCTTCTAAATCTTGCTCGAATAGAACCGCCAATTCTTCAGGAACTTCAGTTCCAAATTCACTGGTATCTGTAATAAGGCTTAATGTTACCGTATCTCCCAATTTTGCGTTGGTTTCATTCATTCTAGATCTTGAAAAAGTAATATAGGCATCGCCTTCTTTTAAATTCACCATACCGCCCTGAAATTCCACACAGTCGTTCACACGACAAATAACACGTATTGGCAAAGTGCCCCCAAATTGCTTAACCACTTTTGCAGGAATATGCAAATAGTGCATTTCTGGTAAATGGGTAAGCAAACCTATTGCTGTTTTAAAATTTGATTCCAATTTATTCTTTGGCAATGATTGCGGTGGAACGGATCTTTTTCATCACTTTTAGCACGTATTCTCCATCTTTGTCACCGCCAAAAAAACCATAGCGTGGAAACGACTTTTTGTCATTCCCGATGGTGCGCATAGTTCTCAGGTAATCCATAATTTCAGAAGCTGTTAAAAACTCATTTTTTGTTGCCGCTTCCTCCAATGCAAATAAAAATCTAGATGCGAAAGGAGAATGATTTCCGGCCACACCGTCTGCCACATAATTGTTGCCGCCACTGGTTAAAAATTGTCTGCAACTAATCTGCAATTGCCGCTTTACAAATTCATCTGGAGATACATTGTATCCATCATTTACATTGTGGTATTCATGCTTTTCAGTTTTGTCGAACATTTTACCCCCAAAGCATACATCCATCACCAAAAAAACATTTTTACAAGAACTGCCTTCGAGCAAATCTGCAATTTTTTGCTGTGGGTAAAAGGTTTCAAATCCGGTACTCACATCTTTTTCTGCGGTTATACTTTCTGGACACACATAAAATCCACCCCAAACGCTGTCATACAATCCATGACCTGCAAAAAACACCATCAGTTGATCGTTGCTGCTGTAGTTGTATCTGCGAATATAATCCAGTTTTTCGGTTATAGCCCGCTTGCTTGGGTTGGGTATAATCTCAACTTTATAGCCGTAGTTTTCTTTTAAAATTGCGCCAATGGCAGTGGCATCTTCAAGTGGATTTGTCAATACAGACCAATTTTTATAATCCGTACTCGCAAAAAGGTAGGCATACTTAACCCCGTTGCCAGAGACAGAATTGTCTGAAATGGTTACTAAAAATTCGCGTTTTGCAGTGTTTCCATAAGCATCCTCAGCCTCAATTATCAAATTTTTCACCCCCAATAATTCCTTGGGCAATTCAAACCTTCCATTTTCAGAAACGGAGATGCGAATACCATTTACTGCGGCATAAACAATTTTACTTTCATCTGTAATAGAGCCGGTGGTAACACTTCTGCTAGAAACCACTGCAATATTAGACCCGCCGCGGGTAACAGCAGCTCCAAATAGTTCAATTTGTGGACCTATGGTATCTTTAACTATTGTTTTTTGTTTGGCTTTTCCAATGATAAAATCATGACCATAAGTTTGCATTTCTATGGCATACATCCGGTTATTTTGCATCAAAAAATTGGATGCATTTGCCACCCAATTGGTGGCGGTAATGGTGCCGCCGGCAATGGTAGATTCCCAGGAAGCCATTAAAGCATCGGTAATTACAGAATGCTTCATGGCAGATTCTTCTATTCTAGAGTTTTTCATTCCTAAAAAAACCAAACTGCTTTTTTGATTGGCCAGTAAACCAAAATTATCATTTTGGTACCATTTTCGCCAATTCAATCCGTTGCAATCCGCTATATGAATTTGCCTACCCGCCGGTATCTGGCCCAAATAACCTGCAAGATCTTTCAAAGCAAAATCGCCGTCTGCCAAAGTGATGAATTCTTCTCCATGCATTTTGCCCCACCCTGCATAATAAAAAACAAAAACGTCATTGGCACTTAAAGTATATATTGCGGAATCTAGAGCCCTTTTAACTTCAGAAACAGTTGCATTTGCCCCATTTAAACTGTGGTTAACCACGCCATCGAAATACAATTTGGAACCTTCCGCAAGCCTTTCTGAAATAGCACTTGCATCGGCCATTGCAAAAGAATCGTTGTGGCCAGATGCAGTGGTTCCTATGCTTAAAATATACAATTTTTTCGCTTCCCTTTTTTCGCGCAATGAAACATCCATACTTGCCGACCTGGCTTCATATTCCATAGTCCTCAGTGTATCATTTAGCCAATCGTATAAATGGGAAATATCCGTCAAGTCATCTATTAAATTATCTTCTCCTAACCCATGCCTCTTTACCAGGTCTGCCGATTTCCTATAATAACCCAATGCCCTTTTGTATTCTTTGTCTTTGTAATAACAATAGGCAATCCACCGGTTCATCATTCTAATCTTGCCCCAATTTTTATCGGCATTTTTTAAATAGATGGATTCAACCGATTTATAAGCAACTATGGCCTCGGTATATTTTGACTTTTCGCGCAAATTTTCTGCATCTTTTTTAAGGCTATCGGTTGTTAATTTGTCATTATAATTCTCCAAGTAATAATTTGTGTATTTTGTTTTCAGTGCTTTAAATTCATCTTCTTGGATTCCGTTGTTTATGAAGTAATTAAAATCGGTAAGCAAACCTGAATAAAAACTACTGGGTGTTTCCATATTTTCAAAAGCCTTGGTATACAATCTGTTTGCTTCTGCTTTATTTCCTTTTAAAAACAAAGCATGCCCAAAATTTATAGTGGTCCACTGTGCCGATGAATCTATTTCAAAAGCGTATTTACATAATTTATATGCCTGTTTAGGTTTGCCTGCCTTTATCAAATTCCAGCCTTTATAGCCTCTTGCATAATAATTCGTAGAATCTACGGCCAAAGCAGTATCGCACATAGCAAGTGCATCTTCATTTTTATTCATTTCGCTATAATAAATAGCTTTGTAAATGGCAATTAAAAGCTTGTTATACCCTTTCATCATACCCCAAGTTTTATCAGCCCACTCAACGGCCTTTTTGTTATCCCCAGCCACATGGTATTGCCAACTTAATGCTACCCTGCAAATAGAATCCGTTTTATATATACCTGCCTGATTGCTAAATTTTTGGAATTTTTCCATATATGCAGCCTTACTTGCGTTATCTACAGACCGCGTATTAATCATATCCATTAATATCGAATCGTGTTTTTGGATAATTAAAAAATATTTGCCGTAAACTTGGGCATTCTTTATTAAATCTTCTTCCGGCATGGCAAACAACTTTTCCATGGTAATCATTTCATTTTTGCCCAGCTCACAGTCACCAATAACCCATGTAATGTAGGTTTGTACAAAATTGTATTTGTTATTGATATACCTTGCCGGATAAGAACGCACATAATCCAAATAAGCATCTAAGTCAAAAATGGTGGTTGCTTCCATTACCTGCTGGTAAGTGAAACCTCCGTAAGGGCCTGTTGCAATTTTGGTTAATAAAATGGTAGAATCTAATTCGTTGTAGTATTTAATTGCGGATTGTAGCTCGTCTAAAATTGCCAGTTTTAATGGATAATCGAACTTGCTGTTTGCCACAGTCATGTTGCCGCTGCCCTGGCTAAAATACCTTTTGTTGTCATGACTGTGAATTTTAATATTATAGATGGCCAAGTCGGTTAACATGCATCCTACATACTTTCTATCTATGTCTATTTTTACTTCAAAAGCATCGGTTAAATAAATGGTATCGTGAAAGGCGGTATCCAAAACAATATACCCATAACTAAAAAAATCATCTACCTCGGTAATATGGCCAGTGCCGGCAGTTAATATTTTACGGTAATAGTTGCTAAACGTATCAAAAGTAGTAAACAAATCAAACTTACAATCCAATTTTACACCATGTGCGTTTCCGCCAAAAACTGTAACAAAAACCGTGTCTTTTGTCTTATTCCAAACAATTTCTTTTGCTTTTACTGTTAACCACAAGGTTGTATCCTGGCTGCCTTTAGAAAAAATAAAAGTATCAGATGCACTTAATTTAGAATTCTCATATTTATCCTTTTCGATAGCATTGTAGCAACACAAGTAACCTGCTATTGCCACGCCACATTTGGTATACATTTTCAAATCCCGATAGTACACCGATGCAACCAAAAAATAAGTAGCAGCGGTATGGTCGAAATACAATGCTTTTTGAGCCAATTTCGCCAGACGGTGAGAAAAATCAGCAATAAAAAGGGAGTCCTTTTTATCTTTAAAATTAAGTTCCGCATCCAATAATTTTACCCCAATGGTAATTGCAGAATCTTGTAGATTATAGCTTGTATCTGAAATTGCTTCAATCTTGGTATATAGTGGAAGCAATTTTTTTCCTAGTTTACTATATTGCGCATTTGCACTAAAGCATTGCAACAATAAAGTAAACAGTACTAGTAGTTTTGCGCTTTTAAAGCATTTCATTCGCGATGCAAGTTAGAAAATTTTATTAGAATACTTGCAATTTCCTTACCAATTCTAAATCACCTATGGTAATTCGGAACAAATACAAACCGGGGCTCAATGTGTTTGTATAAAATTGCTGTCCGTTAGGGGCAATTTCAGATATTGCTTGGTACAATGATTTACCTGCCAAATCCGTAATTTCATATTTAAAAGGTTTCGACGGCAATCCCGAAATGTAGACAATCTCACCGGATTGCACAGGATTTGGGTGCAAGGAAAAGGCGCTTAAACCCGCATTTTTCACCGCATATTTCTGGTCGTTCAAACTGCACCATGCATTCATATTTTGCCATACTTTGTAGAGATTTAAGCGCCCTTCTGTAGCGCATTTACCTGCCAAACTTGGCAATATATCTGTTCCCTTTAAAACCCATTGACTGAGTAGCGACAAGGCTGAATCGTTGTCCTTTTTTTGCAATTTTAAAAATGTATCACACGCATTGTTGTAAACAAAAGCAATGGCACCGGTAACCATGGGGGTAGAAAAGGAAGTTCCACTTTGGGTAGAATAAGGAGGATTTGCACCAGCATCCCTGCGCTGGCGGGTGGTAAATATATTTTGCCCTGGGGCGGCTAAATCAATTTGGGTAGGGCTATAACCCGATGGTACCCTTACATCATTGTTGTTGGTGTAAGAAACTGTAATTAAATATTTACTAGGACAGGAAGTAGGGATATCGCCGACAGCATCCACATCATTATCCGCATCAGAGGTTGCGCCAGCAGAAAGTATACCTACAGCCCCCATTGAATCATAAAAAGCACACCAAATGGGTGCATCTTTGGCAAACAATTTATCTATGCCTAGCGAAAAATTGGCTACCACAATATTGGCCCCTTTTTTTCCATTGCTACTTATGTATAATTTTTTCTGTTGTATGGCATAAATCATACATTTTACAACCGCAATTTCTCCATCTAAACCAATGGTAGAGTAACAGAGTAGAGGCATTATTTTGGCATTGTAACTTAAACCTGCAATGCCAATTCCGTTGTCTGTAACAGCAGCCATCACACCTGCGGTGGCTGTTCCATGCCCTTGTCCAATAGATTGAGAAGTAACCACCCTACAGTTGCTGTCTCCACCATTCCATCCGTAATAATCATCTTTATACCCATTGCTGTCATCGTCTATTCCATTCCAAGGTATTTCACTGTGGTTTCGCCAAATATTCTTGGTTATATCTGGATGCAATGTATCCAATCCATCGTCAAATTGGGCAATCACCAAAGTATCTCCAAAACCAGAAACGCCCTTTCCGCGTGCATGATCCCAGGCATCATAAGCTTGTATAATATTTAAATAATTTTGGGAACCAATGAACGGATCTGCTGGCGAAAATCTGCGGTCAACCGCATGTGTTTTTTGCGAAACCAAGCAACCATTGGTTCTATTTAATATATCCAAAGCCCACTTGGAATCCATGTAGAAAGGCAATTGAACTGAGTAAAGTTGATACTCTTTGTCTACACAGGTAAGGTTTTTAAATGCAAGTGGTATTGCTTTTCCAAATTGCGCCATTCCTACTTCTGGGGCAATTCTTATCATAAATGTTTGGTTATTTTCATTGGTTTGTGCAAACAATGGGCCTGTAAACAAAAGATAAAAAACAAATCCAAGGTTATGTAAAACTATTTTAAACATTGTCTATGGCGAATTTACAAAGAAAAACCCGACTTAAAAGCCGGGTCTTTGTTTTATGACATTTAAATTATTTTCTTAGTGGTGCTCTTTTTTTTCCAATACCCGCCACAAATTTTTCAGTTTCAGCTATTTGTGTTTTTACAGCACTATCATCTGGCACCAATTCTAATACTTTTTTATAGTATTCAATGGCTTGGTTATACAATGCTTTGCTCCCAGCATATCCCGCTGCTTTATCTTCAGGTGACACGTACAACTTTGATGCTTTGTTATAGGTATAATATCCCATATCGCGGTAAGCATATTCTATGTCGCGTTTGTATTTTATTTTATCATCGGCGGTCATGTGTTTAAACCAATCTAAATAAGCAATCGATAAATTTCCTGTAGAATCTTTGGCATCTAATTTTCTCCAGTTTTGTGCAATATAATAGTATCCGCGGGTATAGGTTGTATCTCTGCCAATGATTTCTTTAAAAGTAGCAATGGCATCAGAATAACGGCCCAACTGTGTCATGCATTGGGCTTTGTAATACATATCTTTAGAATACAATTTGCCCACTTTTGTTTCTTTTAATTCAATAATTTTAAGTGCTTCGGTGTAATTGCCTGATTTGTAAAACAAATCAAAACCGATATCGTACCAAGCAGCGTTTGTATTGGCTGTATCCGACAAGGCCTTACTCATTAAGCCAAAGCTCGCCGCTTTAGACCCGGTGCGGAACAACAAAATGGATTTATAGTACATCTCAGCGGCACTTAATCCGCGGTTTCTAGGTTTAACATGCTTCTCTTCATATTTCTCAAAATAACCCAAACCGTTCTGGTTTAAAGCGCTAGATGTATCATTTTTTTGCACGATTGCATATGCCAAAACACCCCAAATGTTTGGATATTCTTTTTCTCCTTGCAATTTTAATCCTTCTTTTATGCATTCATCATATTCTTGGTTGACGAACAAACTTTGCACAAACATGCGGCGGGCACTTAAGTTATTGTTGCGTTTCAAATATTCGCGGTAAAACATTACTGCGGAATCACGAAATAATTTCTTTTGATTTAATTTGGTCTCTACACTGCCCATGTCTGCAAATAGTTCAGCCTTTTGGCGGTAAGCTGGCGCAAAATCAACATCCAAAGCAATCGCTTGATTGATACGTTCCATGGCGGTTTCAAAGTTTTTGGCTTTTTGGTAAACAAGCGCTTCTCTCAATCTAGGCAGCGGGTCTTTTGCATTTTTTGAGGAAGAAATTTGGTATTGCTCCACTGCCCTGCCCAAATCCATTGGACTGATTATGGCATATGCGTCTCCTATTAAAAGTTGTACTTCATTGTCTTCTAAATTATCGGCACTGTTTAAATACTCTAAGGCTTTTGTAGCATAAGAAACCAACCGGATTCTAGAACCTTCAGTAACCATCAAGTATGCTCTTGCCACTTCTTTGTAAGCCAATAATTTTGACTTTTTCTTCGTTTTTAATGCGATTGCAAATAACAATTCTGCCTCTGCCACTTTACCTTGGCGCAATAAAAGATGGCCTTTGCCCACATTGGTTAAAGTAAATTTAGGACTATTTAACAATCCCTTGTCAAAAATGGCTGCCGCGGCAAGCGTATCGCCTCTTTGCAAATCATTTATTCCACCATAGTAATATGCATCCCCTACTTTTGGCTTTGCAGAAATTAAATTGTTGAAAACATTTCCAGCGTCTTCATATTGCTCGTTGCGGGTTAGACGTCGTCCTTCATTTACATTCTGGGCTGAAAGCGAGCTGGTGAAAACCAGTCCCAGCATTAAGGGTACTATATATAGGGTCTTTTTCATTTTTTGTGCAAAAAAACTATTTATTTCTTTAACTAAGGTTACTAAATCAAAAATTATTCCAATCCTTACTCAGATTCAATAAAAATGGTTCTTCCATAATCGTGGGCTGGAATCAATCCACTTCTTTTTATAAGTATTTGGCCTGGTTGGCTCGCCACAAATGAAATAAAACCCTTCGCTAATCCATTGTATCCTTGCAAATCGTGCATATACACTGTTTGTACAAATGGATATAGCTTGGCCTTAATTTGTGATTGAAATGGCAAATAAAATAGCTTATCCTTAACATTCTCAACCTTTAATACTTTAACCATACTGGCCAAATTAGCACTTTGTGCATCTGTTCTGTCAGATATCCAATTTAATCCTACAAAACCAATGGCATTGGGGTGGCTCGAAACGTAATCAATCAATTGTTTAGGGTTGTTGAAGGAGCCTAGGTTGGCCGCTTCAATTTTACCCTTTAAAAACACTTTTGCCAAATATTCATAGTTTGAACCGCAGGCCCCATCAAATAGAGTGGTTATGGGTTCAGAATTGGGCCACACCTGCATTTTCCCAGCCAATATCTGTTTAAGCATAGCTTGGGTTATTGAATCTATGCGGTTGGATTTATGGCAAATGACGGCGATGGATGTTTCTGCAATTTTTTCTGAACGCACCAAAATATCTCTCCTTTCTAGGTTTTCTTTTTCGGATTTTGTAAAATCGCGATTCATAACCACAAAACGCATTGAATCTTGTTGCAATTGTCGAAGAAGTGCAATTTCGCATAAAAACTTAGGGCGAATTTTAGCTTTGGGATAATCTTGGTGAAAATAATCAAGCTCTTCGGTTATCAAAAAAGAATCCCCTTGGTCAACACCTATAACAATGTTTCCAGCCGTCGGCACATCCTTCCCTTTAGAAGAATAATCGAAATTTTGGCAGGAAATTGCCATTATGGCAAAAAGTGAAATTAACTTACTTACTTTCATCTGTTTTTTTTCTTTTGAACAACATGTAACCATTGAATGCGCGAAAAGAGGCCCAAGCAATTAAAACCCAAAAAACAATTTCACGGTAAACTGGATCTAAACTGACCAGTGAACCAGGCCTGATTTTAAAAATAATGGCAATGCCGAAAAACAATAAGGAAGTTATAAAATAATACCAATGGCCTGCTTTGAAATTCATTTATGTGCAAATTAAAAACAAAAAACCCCCTGATTTGAGTCAAGGGGTTTAAAAATCTCTTTTAAAATCTTATTTAATGATCATGGTTTTGCTTACGGTGCTTCCGCCAGCAGTTAAAGTGTAAGTATAAATACCTGCAGACAAGCCTGCACCGTCTATTTCCAAAACGTGGTTGCCGCGCATCAAACCTGCACTCATTTGATGGTAAACCTCGGTGCCGGCCATGTTATGGACAGATACAGCTACATCGCCGGGGCGTGTTAAATAAACAAGCACATTGGTTTTTCCATGGAAAGGATTTGGATAGTTTTGGTTAACAACCATTACCTCGCCTGTATTTGGTTTGTCTATACCCAATCCCCAAAGCATACCGATAGAATTGTTTAAAATTTCTGAAACCGGAATGGCTGAATATTTAATTACATTCAAAACAACATCGTGGTTTCCCGCAGATGCGAAGTTGTTTTGCAAATTGGTACCTGGTATTTCGTCTGACTGCCAAGCAACATGTAAAAACCCATTGGCTTTTCGAGCAACAGTTCCAAAATCATCTTCACGCAAAATAGATTGTGTGATATTTTGTGAAGTGGCCCAACTTCCGCCGCCATTGGTAGAATAAACAATACCCAAATCGCGGTAATTGGCTCCTAGGTCTGAAATGTCTTGTTCAATGGGCACAGAGAATATACAGTATATATTGCCGTTGTTGTCTATAGAAGCATTGGGTTGACGCATGCAGCTGGTTGTTCCTAAACGTGCAACTGTACCCACTCCGCCTGGTATTCCTGTGGCTACAAGGCTAGAATACGTAGCCTGTTCCATAGCGTTAATATTGTCTCCAGATCTGTCAAATGCGGCACCTGATGCAATTAACTTAGTGCTGTCTGTTGCTTCATTCCAATATTGAAGACCTTGTAACCCTGGATAAAAGCTGTAGCCGGCAGTATTGGTATCTGTATCAATTACCCTTGCTAAACCCCAGAATACGTGCATGTTGTTGTTTTTATCCAATATCACGTCCGCCGTACCATCATTGGTAAATGGAGTATCCAACATCAACTTTTTATCATTGTAAGGTGCGTACTTAAAGGTATCTACAATGATTCGTTGAAAGGTAGTTCCAAAATCAGTACTTTTCCAAGCAATCACACCTTGTAATAAGTCAACATTTACAATTGCAACTGTTTTTCCTCGCACATCAATTGCATACTGGTCGCCACCGCCATTGTTGGTGAGGGTGCTGTCATAACCAGGAAGCATTATATGTTGAATATCCCATGTAGTACCTGCATCCAAACTGCGGCTGTAAACCATAGGCGCAAAAATACCCTTTCTGGTTGGCGCCCGTTTTTCACCAGCAACCGCAGAATCCGTATAGGAATAGACCATATGAATAGTGTCGCCAGAATTTGCCATGCGAGCCCAAATGGGCTTGTAACCTAAAGTTGCTTCAGACAAACCACTTAAAAAAACAGGATTGCCAGGTTTGCTACCCGGGCTTGCAGATTTACTCATAAAAAAACCACCTACCGTAGCATCATGGCCAACCACAAATTCATTGCCATTAGACAAACGACCGATACTAGGCCATCCTGTCCGTTGGGTGCCCTCACAACGGTTACTATCGGGTGCTCCCCAAGTACCAGCGGCATTTCTAAAATTGTAACCTGTACCTCGCTGTGGAAAATTGGTTGTTGCATTTGGTGAAGTAGTATAAACCGCAGAAACAGAACCATCTGGATTTAAAATAAGCCTATGCGGCATGCAATAGTTGGTTTGTAGGTCATAGTATGTAGAGCCAATTCTTATTTGTGCCGAATAATTTAAAGCACCACGTCTAACTAACGTTTTTGTTGGTGAACCGGTAAAAAGAACATTGGTTCCAGAAATATCTGCGGCAACTTTAGGTACTATAGGCATTGCCGGCACCGCTGGAATGCTTAGAGTATTTAACTGTGCATGCACATAACTACCCCCAAATATGCATAACGTAAAAAACAAAGTGTAATATTTTTTCATACTTTTTATATTTAACTGCGAAATAAAGGAATTATTAACAAAAACGCCTACTTTCTTCATAAGGTTTCTGTCACTTTTTTAAAATTCTTACAACCATTTCAATCAACAATTGGCCATCTTCTGCGCCACCTCTATGCACACCCTTCAATTTTAGATCCAATAATTTTAACTCATTGAATACTTTTTCCATATCTGCAACCTGAAAGTTTTTGGCCGCCAATGTATAATCGCCAACGAAAAACTTGTTTACCCCTATGGCCGCTGCAATATCTGTGTCGCTTTTAGCGTTTGCAAAATGTACTTGCATTACTTTGGTAAAAAACTTGTACAGCATGGCAATGATGGGGAAGTAATCATTGGTTTCTAAATCAATGGCCATTTGATTCGCAATTTGAACAGATTTGTTGAAATTGCGCTGCCCAAGTGCCTTTTGAAATTCAAAAACACTGTATTTTCGGCTGTTTCCTACATTGGCCTCCACATGGCTGGCTTTTATAAAATCCTCCTTAACAGCTATGAATAATTTCTCCAGTTCGTTGTTGATACTGCTTAAATCGTCGCCCACAAAATCTACCAAAAGCTCAATGGCAACAGCATCCATGCTGCGGCCTTTTAATTTAACTTGTTCAGAAATCCAGGTTTTAATTTGATAATCGCGCAATTTTTCGGAAAGAAGTACTTCGTACTTCGAAATCAACTTAGCCACTTTGCTTCGCATATCCAATTTGCCATTTTTATGGCAGAAAACCAACACTGTAGATTCCAAAGGCTGGGTTAGGTAGGCTTCTAGCTTGTCCCAATCTTTTAGTTCCTTGGCTTCCTTTACCAGAATTACTTGGTACTTAGACATCATAGGATAACGCCTTGCCATAGATACCAAATCATTCATTTTAACCTCTTTCCCATAAACGGTACTTTGGTTAAAACTTCTTTCCGCTTCGGGTAAAATCGATTCTTCAAGCTGCTTGCAAATAGCATCGATAAAATAAGGCTCGTCGCCATGCAATAAATAAATTGGTGAAAATTCGCCAGATTTTATCTTTTTTTGCAGTGCCGAGTAGCTGCTAGAAGTGTCTGCAGTTTTTGCCATAAACGTTTTTTATGCCCATTCAAAAATTAAATTTTCCAGAATATTCTTTCGACATCCGAATTGAGGGACAAAAAAAACTTATTTTTGATAAAGTAAGAAAAAAATTTATCCCCCTAACCCCAGAAGAGTGGGTTCGCCAAAATGCCGTTGAATTTTTAAAAGACAAATTGCAAGTTAAACCATCAAACATTGCCGTAGAAAGAGAATTAAAATTCAACACACGCAAAAAGAGATTTGATATTTTGGTTTTTAGCAGCGGTGTGCAGCCACTTTGTATTGTAGAATGCAAAGCCCCTGATGTGGTTATTGACAGCAATACCCTGCTGCAAGCTGCTGTGTACAACAAATCTTTCCATTGTCCATGGCTTTGGTTGACAAATGGAATAAACCATTACTGGTTAAAGTTTGAAAACGGAAATATTATGCCTGCATCGGAGCCTTTGCATTTTTAATTTACCAAGCGTCAATTACATCTTCCAACAAATTGCCTTTTGTTTTATGGCTTGCTTTAAATACCATGTCGCACCTGGCATTGCCAAATGGATCCATATTTACTTTCCAAGTTTCACCTGTTTCATTTTTAACATTTAAGGTGCCGCTATTCCAATGACTCAGGCAATCTGGATTTTTATCCACTTGAATATCTTGAATGCTAAAGAATTTTCCAAGTGTAGAAAAATCAAATCCCCCTTGAATGTGAAAACCTGTTTTATAGGCATTGAAATTCCCATCGGTATAATACGCCAAATAGGTAGCATTGGTATTTCTTAAAGTGTAAGTCTTGTCCTTTTGCGCTATAATTAAATTGCATTTTAGCAAGGCCGAATCTGAATTTATACCTAACAATGAAAAATAACCATAGGTAAATTCCCAACCTGCAGAAGTGAGCACCGCAAAACTATCTGAAACAATGGATTGCCAATTCCCATTTACTGCATAACCATGGAAAGTATCAGAAACTTCGATGGTAAAACTCCCTTTTCTTTTGTATCCATCTTTGCAATAAATACCTTTTCCAAAATCAATTCTATAAACAAAACCATTCCCATCCGTATTGGAAGAATCAAAGAGAAAAACGGAAGCTGTGGATGGCAAAAATTTACTGTCGTATGGCAATATAAAATGATGCACCAAATGAGAAAAAGAGGCAATCCTAAATATCATTTTTCCGCCCACAATAGAGGGCTCTAATTCTTGGGTTCTGTTTTTTTCGGTTTTACACGAAACCCACAAAACGGCAAATATGGCAAAAAGGGGTATTAAAAACTGCTTTCTCAAGACATGCAAATGTATAAAAAAAGGGCCAACCTGTGGAGTTGACCCTTTTTAAAATCAAATAAATGTGTATTATTTCACAGTGAAAATAATTTCTCTGGTTCCAAAAATTGCTTTTGCTACTCTATCGCAAGCAGCGTTGCTGTAAGGATCAAAATCAATTTTTAAACTGGTATTCGCTGAGGTATTTTTAATTTCAATAATACCTGCCACAAAAGTTTTGGCACACCCAACTTCCATTTTCTTAACCAACGCTTTTGTAATTTTCCAAGTGTACGTATCGCCGTCTTTGTTTTTACCGTTTCCACTTCCAGTTACTTCATAAGTATCGCCCCACATGCCAGGCGTGCCTGAGCCAGAAGTACGTATAATGGTTTTTGAACCTGTAAACTCCGCAGTTTTTCCATCGCCGTCGGTAATTTTACCACCTGTAACAACAATATCCAACTGCTCGGCAGCGGTGCGTGTCACAGAAAAAGAACCTTCTACCTTGAACATATTGGTTCCATCGCCACTGTTATATTCGTCCATTGAAGTGGAACTCACAGTTGCAACCGTGCCAATGGCAAGGTAATTATTGGAAACTTTCACATGGATTACACCCGATCTATATTTACCATCACCACAAAGCATACCTTTGGGTGCGGTGGTGCCCAAGGGACCAAAATTTATGTGATATTCTATACCTGTTGCATCAAATACGGAATCATCCCAAGTAAAAATAGCCCCTGAAGGCAACAAAGTGGAACCCCCTTTTTTAATTTTTCCATCACTTTGGTTTACATCGTCAGTAATATCAAATGCACCAGCAAACTCTGTTTCTGAGCTAGAGAAATCTTGGGCACTGGTAATATTGTCTTTGGTATCTTTAACTCCTTTGCATGCATTGATGCCAGCAACCAGAAGTATGGCCATTCCTGCCAAAAGAAACAATTTTCCTTTTTTCATTTTATTTTATGGTTATTATCCTAATTATTTATACAAATTTAAGTTATTCTCCCCCCAAATTCAAAATAATGTTTGTATGAAACTTTTGTTAATGGCTTTCGTGTCTATCGATTGTTAAAACCGATTTTTATTTTCTGAAATAGGCCTATAAACTATCCAAACCTTGTAGAACAATATTGCAAGCATACCCAATTTCTTCTTCGGTAATAGTCAATGGCGGCGCTATACGCAAAGAATGTGGTGCGTGTAAAAACCAATCGGAAAAAACGCCTTGAGCTAAACAATGTTGGATGAGTATTTTACATACGGATTCAGATTCTAAATGCACTGCTAGAAGCAGGCCCATTCCTGTAGTTTTCAAAATTTTAGGATGCACAAGTTTGGATTTAAACAAGGCACTTTTGGCATGAATGTTAAAATCATCCAAGCCATTTGCGCATAACTGAAGGGATTCAAAGGCTGCAGCGCAAGAAACAGGATGACCGCCAAAAGTGGTAATATGCCCCAAAACTGGGTGATTGGACAAACTTGACATGATTGAACTGGAAGCGACAAACGCAGCTAAGGGCATACCTCCACCAAAAGCCTTTCCCAGCAGTAAAACATCGGGTATTACATCCAATTGTTCGAATGAAAATAAACTACCTGTGCGGCCCATACCGGTTTGTATTTCATCAAATATCAGCAATGCCCCAGATTCGTTACAATACTTGCGCAATGCCTTTAAGTAGGGTACATCACAAGGAATAGCTCCTTTTTCAGCTTGAACAGTTTCAACAATTACCGCCGCCACTTGATTGCCCAATTCTGCAATGGCGGCAATGTCGTTTTGATTAATAAATTTCACTCCAGGCAATAAAGGCCTGAAAGCAGCAGTGAAATAAGATTCATCCATTAAACTTAAAGCACCTTGTGTGCTGCCGTGGTAGGCTTTTGTATGGGCTACAAACCCAGTTTTCCCGGTAAACCGTTTTGCCAATTTCATGGCTCCTTCAACCGCTTCTGAGCCTGAATTTACCAAAAAAACAGAATTTAAACTTGGCGGCAACAAATTTGTGAGCAATGTTGCAAGTTTTACTTGTACGCTTTGCACCAATTCGCCATAAACCATCAAATGCATGTGAGATTCTGCCTGTGTTTTAACGGCTTCCACAATTTTGGGATGGCCATGGCCTAAGGAGGAAACAGAAATTCCGCTGATTAAATCTAAATAATTTTTTCCGTCAATATCCTGTAAATAATGTCCTTTTGCTGAAACCATTTCTATGAGCAAAGGTTCGGGGCTCGTTTGCGCCATGGACTGCAGAAACAATTGCCGGTTATGGATATGCATGGTGCAAAATTACATGGAAATGGCACCCAGAAAAAATAAAAAACCCCGCCATTTCCGGCAGGGTTTTTTAAATGTTTTTTAGTAAATTACTTTACTTTACCGCTAAGATCTGCACCTGCTTTGAAACGTACAACTTTCTTTGCTGGGATGCTAATTTCTTTACCTGTTTGTGGGTTGCGACCTTTACGCGCGCTACGTTTGCTAACAGAGAAAGTACCGAATCCTACAAGGATTACTTTGTCGCCTTTTTTCAAAGCGCCTGTGCTTGAAGCGATGAAACTGTTAAGTGCTGCTTGTGCTTGAGCTTTGGTAACGCCTGCATCTGTGGCCATTTTACCGATTAGATCTGATTTGTTCATTTGTTATGAATTAATTAAGGGTTTTACGTGGACAAAAGTATACATTGATTTCAAATTGTCAAGCCCCTGAAACCCTTGATAGCATGGTATTTATTCACGTTTAATTCACAAAATGCTTAAAATGGCTAGGAATAAATTTTAAGCAATTGATTTACAGCACTATACATTTTGGCGTTGGGCTCCTCTTTATTCCAAATAAAACGTGCTTTGCTATAAAATTCACCCCTTTTTACAGCAAATTCATTCAATTTGTGCCTGAGTTGACCTTCTTTTAACCCTTTAAACAAGGGTCTTTTGTTCTTGTTTTTTAAAATTCTGGGTATAATTGTTTCAATGGGTGGATTTAAAAAAATGGTTAAACCCTGTTTTTGCATCCAATCCATGTTCCCTTCAAAGCATGCAGTACCACCTCCACAACTTATCACTGCATTTTTTAAACTGGCCGTTTTTTGTAAGGTTTCTTTTTCTAACTTTCTAAAAATTTCTTCACCATGATCTTCAAAAATTGATCCTACAGATTTCTGCATTTCCAATTCTAACATATAATCTAAGTCATAGAAATCCCAGCCCAATTCTTGGGCTATCATTCTGCCAGAATGACTTTTGCCAGCGCCAGGCAAACCAACCAAATAAATTTTATTCATAACGCAATCGCGGATCGAGCCAAAAGTACAACATTTCTGTAAATAGATTAATAATAAAAAACATACAGGCTGTGAATAACACGGTGCCCATGATTACAGGTAAATCACTCTGTTGCAACGCTTCAATCGTAACTTTACCCAAACCTTTCCAGTTAAAAATATATTCTGTGAAGAAAGCCCCAGCCAATAAACTGCTTAACCAACCACCTATAGATGTTACCAATGGATTGACAGCATTGGGGAATGCGTGCTTCCAAATTACTTTGCGTTCAGACAATCCTTTTGCCCGAGCTGTTCTTATATAATCCATATGAAGCACATCCACCATTGTATTCCGTGTAAGTTGAATAAATACTGCGAGTGGCCGAATACCCAATGCCAAGGCAGGTAAAATTAAATTTTTCAATGCCAGAACTCGCCCATTGCCCATTGGGTCAATTTCCCACAAACTGCCTGTCATACTCAGTCCCGTGTATTTCTTCCATACAAAACCAAATAGCCAGGCGAACAACATGGCCGAAAAAAAGGACGGTACTGAGATTCCGATTGTAGAAATCCCAACAATTGCATTGTCTAAAAAACTTCCTTTCTTGCGGGCAGCCAAAACACCCAAGGGGATGCCAAGAGCCAATGCAAATAGCAATGAAGCAAATGCAAGTACCAAGGTCCCAACAAAAGCATCTGCCAAAATGGTTGAAACGGGCTGCTTTTTAATAAATGAGGTTCTTAGGTAGGGCAATTTTACAATTACATCCCTTGTTTTTGTTTTAAAGATAGAATAACCAGAAACTTTTATCCTTTTCTTACTATCCATTTGGTAAATGGATATTGGAGATAAATCATTGATATACCATGCGAACTGTATGGCTTTAGACTGGTCTAACCCCAAATCTTTGACAATGGCTTCCGTTGTAGCCTTATCACTGCGCTGCCCTATAAGAATTTGCTCTGGCGATGGCAATGAAGCGAACATAATAAAAATGAAGACCACCAATCCGAGAAGGACCGAAAATAAAAAAAGTAGTTTCTGCGCCAAAAAGCGCCTCATTTTGAAGTCAGTTTTTCCAATTTTTTTAGGCTCGGCAAATTTCTACCACTCCACTTGCGCAAAGAAATAGGTCCTTTAAACAAATAAAGAGTCGGAGCATATCTGGCAATGGATAGTAACGTTTTTTGGTCGGATACGTAAAATTGAAAACCTGCCTTGTTCTGTTTCACCCATGCATCTATTAAATCAGGACCAGAACTGCACAAAGCCCAAAAACGAAAGCGTTTTGATTTTGACCATTCTGAAATTTCTTTAATTTCTGGTGTACACCCTTGATACGCATTGTCTATATATGGAACCACCCACATAAGTTGATAGTTTGCATTGTTTAAAAAAGTATCCTTATATTCTATCCCAGCCTTGGTATCTGTAATTACAAAATCATGGATTGGGTTTTTGTACCCCTCAATAACCACCTTTTGCCTTCTGCTATTGGCGTCGGCTTTCCAGCCAGCCTTTATTTTTTCTGAATACTCCTTATAAGGTGCAGAAAATGGCACTTCTACACTATCCATTCCTTTGTGCAAAACAAAAGACAAAGTAATACTGTCAGAAGCCCGCATGCCCACCGGCACATCGGTCATTATTTTTTTAATATCATTGCCTTCTTTGTAGGGCAGAAAATCCCAAATAGGCAAGTATAAATAACAAAAAACGCCAAATCCCGAAGAAATCAAAGTAATAAATGTCATAAATTTCCATCCAAAGCTTTTGCTAAACCATGGTTTGATGAACTTTTTCCCAAAGAAAATAATCAATATGAATACCAATAAAATAAGATCCTTGTTGAAACTTTGCCAAGGTTTTAGGTGAAGAAAATCTCCAAAGCAACCGCAATCTGTAACTTTATTAAAAAACGCTGCATAAAAAGTAAGGAATGTAAAAAATAAAATAAGAAGCAACAGCATCCAAGTGGTAAATCTAATACTCCAACCTACAATAAGCGCAAAACCCAGAATTACTTCCAGTGCGCAAACGAAAATACTAAGAAACAAAGAGTATTTTTTTAACCACTTGAAGAATCCATTTAACCCACTTTCCATTTTTACATGGTCGCGAAGGTTGATGCTCGTTTTGGCATTTACCGGGCTAGCAACAGACACTTTATAGTCTTTTTGGAAAAGACCCTTGCTGCCAACCGTGGCTTTTAAGGCAAACATGGCTACAGTTAATGAATCTGGCAAATCCATTTCTGTTTCTATCGCGCTTTGCCCAGCCAAGGTTGCTGTAAACGTTAACTCATAATTTATTTTTACAACCTCTTTCCAAATTGAATCTTTTCTTTTGCCAATGGTCAGTATTTTGGTTACGTCCTGGGTAGTATCTATTGCGCTGCTAATGGCCAATTCTCGTTCTGTGTCAAAATGGTTAATTACATAAGATTTTGAGCCCAATACTTTGGTGCCATCCGATAGAGAAATTTTCAATGTGTCTTGAACAGTGCTCACATCTTGCGCAAAAACATCAAAATATTCATTTAATTTTATGGAGAACCCCGATGGATCATTCAGTTTAATAACACCTGAAAAGATAAAGAGCAGGGCCGTAAGAATGCGGGCTATTTGTACAATTATTTTCATTTTTCGGTTAGTCGGATAAGTGCAAAAATAGCATAGTTTATGATATCTTGGTAATTTGCTGAAGCACCTTCGCTGGCAATTGTTTTGCCTTGGTTGTCTTCAATTTGTTTAATGCGGGCTATTTTAACCAAAATCAAATCGGTAAAACTACTGATGCGCATATCTCGCCAAGCTTCGCCATAATCCGTATTTTTCATCAGCATTAAATCTCTAGTAAGATGGGCATGATAATCATACAGGTCCAAAATTTCATCAATGTTCGTAGTATCTCGCACTTCATCCAAAAGTTGTAATTGAACCAGGGCAATGATGCTGTAATTGACAATACCCATAAACTCTCCATCAATCTCATCCCCAATAATATTGTTGCCGCTGCTTTCAATGTTTCTTATTCGTTGGGCCTTGATAAAAATTTGATCCGTAATACTTTGGGGTCTAAAAACACGCCAAGAAGTCCCGTAATCTGTATTCTTTCGCACAAAAATATTTCGGCAAGTGGCAAGAATTTGGTTATATTGGGTGTTGGTTTGGCTCATTTTATTCGACTGCGTTGCTAACATTGGGCGGTAAAAATAGGGAATCTATGCGGGTACATGCAAAAAAAAGACCGCAAATACAGCCTTTAAATTTTTTTTGGGTATCATAGGATGGCAGAAAATAATTTATTTACCTTTCAATTCATGCGAATTATAAATATCCAACCATTGTATGGGTGTTATTTTTGTACACAATTCTCCTATTAGTTCAAAAGGTATATCACCTGCTTTTTTAAACCGGACGCAAGCTTTGCCCATGTCTAATTTCCTTTTTGAATGCTTGGGCCATTCCGCCAAAAACCAGTCCAACAAGGGACTGCTGCCATACAATCCCATATGGTAAAATCCAATATGGTTCTTTTGCGATGCCAAATTAATAAATGGAACTGGCACTTTGGGGTTGGCGTGGTACCCTGCTGGGTGCAAAGAAAATGGAATAACCCAAGCCAACATTCCATAACCCAGTTCTTCCCCAAATCCTTCTGGCAAATTCTTTCGAATCACCTCTACCATTTTTTGAATGGGTTCTTTTCGGTCATCTGGCAATTCGGCCAAATATTCTTCGAAATTCTTTGCTTCAGATTGCATTTTTCGAAAATAGATAAAACCAAATTGTTTTCACAAATAAATTTTCAATTTTGTATACGCAATCCTATACCCTTTTTCTAACACATACATTTTTAACTTATCATCCCAAAGTAAAGGATTGGTATGGTTAAAATGAATAAAGTATATTCGATTTCTGACATCTGAATTTACAGTGTCAAATAAGGCAAATGTTTCATTTACAAATGGATGGGGTATCTCCTTCATGTTGCGCCCCGACAATTCTCCATCGCTAAAAAAAGTAGCATCCAATAAAGCCAAGTCGGAGTTTTCCACTTCATCAACTATATTTTTATTCCACTTATACCATTTGTCAATATCAGGAATAAATAAAATCCGTTTGCTTGCTACTTTAATGTTAAATCCAGCGGTTTCGCTATATTCATCTCTATGTGGAACCCGAAAAGGAAGAACAGAAATTCGTTCATTCAACCGAAAAGTATCATTTTCTTTTAAAATGGTTATCGCAATGTTTTCTAATTTTACCAATTGACTCCAGGGTCCATTTTTCTTCAGAAAAGAGGCCATTTTGGGCAAACAATAAATCGGCACTTTTTTGGCATTGAGTGCTTCTTTGCCCAAATACATCAACCCCGTATAATGACCAATGTGGGCATGCGTTATAAATATACCGGCAGGTAAATATGGATACACGGAATCTGTTAATTCTTTAAATAAATTTAATTGTTCTGTAATATTCGGTGTGGCCTCAAACATCCACCACTTTTTACCAATTGTATCTACCAAGGCAAAGCTTACCACATTTTCATGGGTTTGATTCTTCCAAGCTTGTTTGCAGCATTCCTTTTTACATCCAATATGGGGATATCCAGCGTCTTGTGCGGATCCGAGAATTAAAATTGTTTGCGAATGGAGTTGGCAAAAAAACAGCAATCCAAATAACACAAATCTCCATTTCATAGAGATTCTGCAATTTCTTTAATCTGCAACATTATGGGCATCCATCCTTCACCACTGTTGTAAACTTCTTGGTAGCGCTTTTCACCCTCCGCTGCATTTTCAAATCCATCTTGAATTACTGTCAACGTAGTTTTTTCATTCTCCTGGGTTAATAAATAATGTACATTGAGGTAATTTGCTGGAATATCTTCCATGGTTGAAAATGGATCAATTACGGTGTAAACCAATTTGCGATTGGGTTCGATTTCCAAAATTGTTCCTTTTACAAATACAGTTTCCTTTCCTTCGAAATTGGTTTGCCATAGAAGCAAGCTTCCAATTTTCCAATCGGATATGGTTTTGCAACCAAACATATATTTGGGAGTGTGTTGCGGATTTATTAACACATCCCAAATTTGCGCAGCACTGGCATTTATTGCTATTGAATTTTTTACTTCTAATTTTGACATGATAATTATCGATTCTATTTTTACAATAATACAAAACAATTGCAAATTTCTTTAATTTATTAAAACAAAAACCCCCGATTGCATTTCTACAAAACGGGGGCTCCCTAACTACACTATGAAAAAACTATTTTTTTTATTTGTGATTTAGCAACTCACAAAGCGTCATTAAATTTAATTATTTTTTAATTTCTATGGTCTTTGGCATTGCCTTTTCAGAAACTGGCAAGCTAACCTTTAGCATACCATGTTTAAACTCAGCCTCAATCTTCGATTGGTCTATGTCGCTGGTTAACGTGAAACTGCGGCTAAATTTACCATAACTGATTTCGCTTCGGAGCACATTGATATTGGTATCAGTATGTTCACTTTTGTGTTCTCCGCTAATGGTTAGTAAATTGCCATCCAATTCAATTTTTACATCTTCTTCTTTTACACCCGGAATGGATACCTTCACTTCAAAACCATGCTCCGTTTTTACAATTTCAGATCTTGGTTTAAAGTCGGCCAAAGGAGGCATGTTTTCATCTTCGTTATTCAGCATTTCACCAAAAAAACGGTTTACATATTGTGGATTGAAAACATCAATCAAGAAAGGGCGGTTGGTTCCAACGAATTTCATATTGCTCATTTTTACTTTGTATTAATTTTATACGTTTTGGTTTTCAAACGATATACCATTTCACAATATACGCCATCTTGTCTACTTTCTATAAAATACATGTACACTATTCAAATATTTAATGCCATTTTGTCTGTTTTGTTGCCAATTTTAGCAATAACAAATTCTTATCCTTTCGGTTTAGGCATTTGTACACAGTATTATAAGAAAATGTAACATTTTGTGATACAATTAGCCAATTATGTTTTTATTTTACAACAAATAATTCAGCTCTATGTCATCTGATTTTAATACTTTATTTAAAACGCTTAATAGCGCGCAACAACAAGCAGTAGAAGCTATAGAAGGACCCGTAATGGTAATTGCAGGACCTGGAACAGGTAAAACCCAAATATTGGCAACCCGCATTCTAAATATACTTGACAAAACGGATGCATTGCCAGAAGATATTCTGTGCCTTACCTACACGGAAGCTGGCACTGCCGCAATGCGGCAGCGGCTAAGTCGCTTCATGGGTGCGGATGCTTACAGGGTGAACATACATACTTTTCATGGTTTGTGCAACAGGATTATTCAAGAGCATCCTGAGAAATTTTCGCAACGTGAACTTCGGGTTATGGATGATTTGGAAAAATTGGAATTAATGGATGCATTGATTCGGGAAATTCCGGCAACCGAACCCATTAAAAATTACCAAGAAGATCCAGCCAATTTGAGGTATCAATTGGGCAATCTTTTTAAGCTAATGCAAGAAGAAAGTTACACCACAGAAATATTTACATCTCTTGTATCACAGTTAACGGACGAGGAAAACTTTATTGCCACGTTTCCAGAATACGTATATAAAACCACCACCAAATGGGGTGCCGCTGGCAGTATAAAGAGAGCCAAATATGATGAATTGATAAGAGACTGGAACAAATTAATTTCTGCTTCAAAATTGTTTGAAAAATACCAACTGCGCAAAAAAGAATTTGGCATATACGAATTCAGCGACATGATTCATTGGGTGGTAGATGCCATGCATTTGGATGCAGAATTACTATCCATTTACCAAGAAAAATTCCAATACATTTTGGTAGATGAATACCAAGATACAAGCGGCGTGCAGAATACTATCGTTTATAAACTTATTGAATTTTGGGATGACAATCCAAATTGTTTTGTGGTAGGCGATGATGACCAGAGTATTTATGCTTTCCAAGGCGCTAGGGTGAGCAATATGTTAGAATTCGCCCATAAGTATTCGGCTAACTTAAAAACCATAGTTCTCACTGAAAATTACAGAAGCACCCAAATCATTTTAGATGCTGCTAAGAAATTAATTTCGAACAACAGCGGCCGCTTGATTTATCAAATTGAAGGACTGAGCAAAGAATTAACAGCTGCCGGCGAAAACAATGTATCCAATGCATCGAACATTGAATTTTTACATTACCGAAATCGGTTTCATGAAGCCTATGGAATTTCCGATAAAATCAAATCTATTTATGCTAGTGGAACACCCTATAACGAGATTGCTGTGATTTATGCCAAACATGCTTGGGCCGATGAATTGGCTGATGTTTTAAGACTAAATGCAGTACCATTTATGCTGGCCAAAAGTGTAAATATTTTGGCAGAGCCTATGATAAATAAACTTTGCAATTGGCTGCAATATTTGGCGTTGGAATTAGAAATGCCACACAAGGGAGAACATTTACTTTACAATTTATTGCATACAGATTTGTATGCTATTTCTCCTTATGAAGTAGCTTCCATTTCTGTGGAGATTTATAAGCGCAAAAAGGAAGATTTAAAATGGCGCGATTTTTTAGCGGAATACGCCAAAAACCCTCAGCAAAACAATTTGTTTGAAGGGGAAAAAAGAGCAGCGCTAAGAAGTTTATGGAAAAATGTAGAGCATTGGCTAAAAAACGCAGCGAATATGAACGTTCCACAATTGGTGCAAGAAATAATCGCAAATGGCGGTTTCTTGGCTGGTGCGCTAAAAAGCGATGAACGCGAATGGTTGATGGAACAGTTGCATACTTTTATGAATTATGTAAATACCATGAATCAACGCAGGCCTTTTTTAACTTTGGGTGAATGCATGGAAGATTTAGAAAAGATGCGAAAGAATTCAATTGCCATTCCATTGGAAAAACGAATCGGAAGTCATAACGGTGTTACACTTACCACAGCGCATAGTTCCAAAGGGCTTGAGTTTAAACATGTAATTATTATTGGTGCTGAGCAAGAAGCCTGGGAGAAAGACAGGGCAAATACATACCCATTTAAATTGGGAAAACTGTTTCAAACTTTTAACCAAAATCATGCTTATGATATGGAAGAAGAGGACAATTCAGAGGAACGAAGAAGATTGTTTTACGTAGCCTTAACCCGGGCAAAATCAGCTTTAACCGTTTCTTATACTGGTAAAAAAATTGATGCAAAAGGGACGGCATTGCATCCCTCAAAATTTCTTGTAGAAATTACGGATGGTGCTGTTTTCGATGAAATAGAAATCCCAAAATCCGATTTGTTAGTGGCTGAAGAAAAATTATTGGCCAATGTGAGTCCACCGGTTGTTGAAGTTTTAGAAACGAATTGGCTGCGCAAACAAGTTGAGGGATTCAAATTTTCGCCAAGCACTTTGTATGACATTTTGGACTGTGGCTTAAAATTCTATTTTGGTCGTATTGTTAGGGTACCCTCTGCGCCCAGCGCATCCCTTGGCTACGGTTTGGCTGTGCACGATACATTGAGTCGCTTAATGGATGAAGGGGTAAACAAAAAGAATTGGCCCGATGAAAAAACATTCGTTGGTTGGTTTGAATATGAAATGTTTCGCAAAAGAAGCTCTTTTACCCAAATAAGCTATGAAACCCGACTGCAACAAGGCAGAGACCAATTGCCAAAATATTACAAATTGCGCGTGGATGAATTTAAACAATACCAAGCCATCATTTTGGAACGTTGGCTGGAAACCAGCATAGACGGTGTTATTGTGGGAGGAAAAACCGACAAATTGGTATTCAACGGAAACGATGTTACCATCGTAGATTACAAAACCGGTAATTCGAAAAATGCAGAAAAGAATTTCAAAGCACCATCTGCAAAATCTATAGAAGAAAGAAAATTGCCTTCGAAATATTGGTTTCAATTGGGAATTTACATGTTAATTATTGGCAACCAAACGGGCAAAGATTGGCGCCCTTCTTTAGCGGTAATTGACTCTTTAGAAAGAAATGATGATGGCGAATTTCCTGTATTTAAGCAAACTTATTCCACAGAAGAATTGGATTATTT
The DNA here is from genome assembly GCA_038317095.1 of Bacteroidia bacterium. GTDB lineage: Bacteria > Bacteroidota > Bacteroidia > NS11-12g > UBA955 > JAGXTF01. Next base: position 47,403 of record JBBQBB010000001.1, read on the forward strand.
AAAATATTTTCTAAAAGAAGGAAATCGAAAATTACAAAGCTTCGAATTTTTAAAAGGTTGCGGAAAAACCGATTGCGAATGGTGCCAGTTTACCAAAGAAACGGGACAAATGGTAAAACTTCCCGAAATAGAGAATTAAACTCACATTCCAGTTTCCGAAAGTATAGGTGTGGGTTCAAATTGCCAGTACCTCCTAAAGAGACACTGGAATGGGAGCTAGTAAAATAGAATATTTTTTGGGCGAAGCTATTTATTTTGTATAAGAATTGCTTCATTTATGCGTGCTTTATTTTTCCAAAATCTGTTTAATATTCAACAAATTCTGTTTTTCAGTTTTACCCACAAAATAGCGTCCCATGGTATTGGCCATTAAATTAAAAGGCCAGTTGGCTTCCATAAAAAATGTGACAGTAAGTTCTGTTTCTTTTTCAGAAATAGGTTTTAAAATATTTCCCGCTTTCGCTTTGCCTTTCATTGGACGTATAAATTCAATGTCAACATCCATTCTGCTCTCAGTCAATGCCGTTATCGTTTGATTTCCTTCGCCAACATCATCTATTTTGCTGTTCCAACTTTGCTTGGCTCCCACTGTTCCGTCGGTTCCTGTAATTTCCGGGTGCAGGTTTGGATCTGCTTTTACCCATTCACTAAACGCATCTTGGTTCTTCAGAACTTTCAAGTAATCCATTACCTCTTTTTGGGGTTTACGGATAACAATTGTTTCAGAAAGGCTAAGTGATTTAGGGAGAAATGCGGCAACAAGTAGTAATAATGCTAGGAGAATGCCAAGGCCAATGAGAATTTGTTTTACAATTTTCATCTTTCAAAACTATATAAATAATTTGACAAAAACGCAATTTCTGAACAAAAACCATTGATTTTAACTTTGAATTAAATAATGCATTCATAGGCAATGAATTAAATATTGGCAGATATTTTATCTTTGCCCAATGCAATCAAATCGTCCGCTTTCTCTTATATTTATTACCCTATTAATTGATGTTATTGGAATTGGAATTATTATTCCAATTTTACCAACTTTAATTTCTCAAATTGGCGGTTTAAACCTAAGCAAAGCTGCCCAATGGGGTGGTTTTCTCATATTTGCTTATGCTGCTGCCCAATTTTTATTTGCGCCTTTTATGGGTGCATTAAGCGACAGATTTGGCCGTAGACCTGTCCTCATTATAGCATTGTTAGGCCTTGGCCTGGATTATGTGTTTCACGCTTTGGCACCCACCCTCACTTTATTGTTTATAGGAAGGGTTTTCGCCGGAATGTGCGGTGCAAGTTTCACCACGGCTAGTGCATACATTGCTGATATATCTGCTCCGGAAAAAAGAGCACAGAATTTTGGACTCATTGGCGTTGCCTTTGGCGTTGGTTTTATTTTGGGACCAATAATTGGTGGTTTGGCAGGAATTATTGGACCAAGGGTTCCCTTTTGGATAGCAGCTTGCCTCTCATTAATGAACGCTGCATTGTGTTATTTTATGTTGCCAGAAAGTTTACCAACAGGACAAAGACGCAAATTTGAGTGGAGCAGAGCCAATCCTGTGGGTTCTCTTGCGCAGTTGAAACAATTTCCTATGGCAATGGCCCTAATGCTTCCCTTGTTTTTGCTCTACCTCGCTTCCCATGCAGTGCAGAGCAACTGGTCCTTTTACACCATGTACAAATTTCATTGGTCGCAAACCATGGTAGGCATTTCATTAAGCATTGTAGGCATAATGGTGGCTATAGTGCAAGGTGGACTCATTCGCATTTTAATTCCAAAGTTAGGCGAAAAAAAATCTGTTATTTATGGAATGGTTATGTATTTCTTGGGAATGTTGCTTTTTGCATTGGCACAAAATACCACCATGATGTTGTCTTTTATTGCCGTTTATACACTAGGTGGAATAGGTGGCCCTACGATGCAGGGTATCATGTCTAGACAAGTGCCAATGAACCAACAAGGAGAATTGAACGGTGGCATTACTTCCATGATTGCCTTAACATCTGTATTGGGTCCGCTAATAATGAATAATTTATTTGCTTATTTTACAAGCAATGAAGCACCTATAGAATTACCTGGAGCACCTATGTTATTGGGTGCCTTGTTGATATTTTTCGCCACATTGGCTTGCATTAAACCAATGAACCGACTGCTTACGAAAAAAAATGATTCTTCAACATAATGATTTTTATTCAATCCCAAAAATTCGGCAGGCTTTCTCACAACATAATTCTTCCGCCATTTTTCGGGTGCGGTTTTTATCCGTTACTACTTCTACATCATCAAAAAGCAAGGTAAGTACGTGGATTTCTCGGTTTTCGGTACCTTCCCTGTTGTGAATCCAAGAAACTACTTTGCGGTTTTGCTGTGCCCATTTCAACAATACGGCCTTATAACTTATGGTTGTATTCATGAGCTTTTCCAAATCCAAATATTGACCCACCAAACGGTGCACAATAAAGTTTTTAGCCACCTTATAACCCTTATCTAAATAAATAGCGCCAATAAGCGCTTCCAAAGCATTGCTGCCAATGGTTTTTATGGCCACTGGATTTTTTAACAATTCGGGTTTAATTTGCATAATGTCTACCAAACCCAATTTATAGCATAGGAAAGCCATTTGATCCCGATTTACAATTCGGGTGCGCATTTCGGTTAAAAAACCTTCTTGTTTATACGGAAATGAGAGAAACAACATTTCAGCTACAGCTGAACCCAAAATAGCATCGCCTAAAAATTCAAGTCGTTCATTGTCGTTCTTGCTGGCTTTTTTTTCAGATTCTAGGTCGTTTACCGAGCTATGGCGCAATGCTTCACGGTAAATGGAAATTCTACCCGGTCTAATTCCAGTAATCCTGTAAATTTGAGAGGAAAATTTTAATTTTTCTTTGGAAAAAAAGTGACGGATAGGCAAATCAACTTTCGTATTTTTTGAAAATCACGGAAGCATTATGTCCTCCAAAACCAAAGGTGTTGCTCAAAGCGGCCCGAACTTCTCTTTTTTGTGGCGTATGAAAGGTTAAATTTAATCTAGAATCTATGTCGGGATCGTCTGTAAAATGATTGATTGTTGGGGGAATAATTCCTTCTTTTACAGCCAGAATACATGCCAACGATTCTACAGCACCGGCACCCCCTAAAAGGTGACCCGTCATACTTTTGGTGCTGCTTATATTCAATTTGTATGCATTTTCTCCAAACACAGCTATGATAGCCAAAGTTTCAGCAATATCACCCAGAGGGGTACTTGTACCATGTACATTGATATAATCTATGTCTTCTGGCTTCATGTAAGCATCTTCCAAGGCAACTTTCATAACATTTCTCGCACCCAGTCCTTCAGGATGTGGTGCTGTAATATGATACGCGTCGGCAGTCATTCCACTGCCTACCATTTCTGCATAAATTTTGGCACCCCTTGCCAATGCATGGTCGAGATCTTCCAAAACCAAAGCCGCACCACCTTCACCCAAAACAAAACCATCGCGATTGGCATCAAAAGGCCTGCTTGCGGTGGCAAAATCATCATTTCTTTCACTTAAGGCTTTCATGTTTGTAAAACCACCCATAGCAGGCTCGTTTACGCATGCTTCGGATCCGCCCGTAACAATAGCATCTGCCTTACCCAATCGGATAAGATTGTATGCGTCTATTATTGAGTGGGTCGATGTTGCACAAGCAGAAACGGTTGCATAATTTGGACCTCTAAATCCATGCTTTATACTAATATGCCCGCTGGCTATATCAATAATCATTTTAGGAATAAAGAAGGGCGAGAAACGAGGCGTTCCATCGCCCTTCGCAAAATCTGTTACTTCCTGATAGAAGGTGTTTAGTCCACCTATTCCGGAACCCCAAATAACTCCAATTCTGTCTGGATTGTGGGGTTGAAGCATTAATCCGCTATCTTCGATTGCCTGATCCGCAGCCACAACACCATAATGAGTGAAAGTATCCATTTTACGGGCTTCCTTTCTATCCATAAACTGTGTAATGTCAAAATCTTTTACTTCACAGGCAAATTTTACCTTGAATTTGGTGGCATCAAAGCGCGTGATGAGTCCAGCACCGCTTTTTCCAGCAAGCAAGCCTTGCCAATATTCGGATACTGAATTCCCTATTGGGGTTAGTGCCCCCAAACCGGTAACTACAACCCTTTTGAGTTGCATGGATTACTTTTTGTTTTCTTCGATGTAACGAACAGCTTCGCCAACAGTCTGAATTTTTTCAGCCTGATCGTCTGGAATGCTGATATCGAATTCTTTTTCGAATTCCATAATCAACTCAACAGTGTCTAAGGAGTCTGCACCTAAATCATTGGTGAAGCTAGCTTCAGTGATTACTTCTGATTCTTCAACACCGAGTTTGTCAACGATGATGGCTTTTACTTTTTCTGCAATTTCTGACATGATACTTTTGTGGTTTTATTTGCGGGTGCAAATTAACAGTATTTTTTAATATCCTTAAAACTTATGATTTATTTTTGCAAAAAAAATCATGGCCAAACGTGAAATAATCGCATTTCCAAGCGAAATAAATGATTTTGCAGTGGCTGCGTTGCATACTATAGAAAAACCTGAAAGGCTTGCCTGGCTGATAGATAATGCATTATCCACCTCATTTTGGTTGAGTTCAATCCCCATTACTGATACCCGGGGAAAATTATCTTCGGAACATCCATTTTTCAATTTTAAACCTGAAAATGAAGATTTGGAGTTTTGGTTAGTATCCGATGCAGGGCGATTGTTCAATTCTAAGCCGAAAGCAGACTATTTGCTTGTTGCAAAAGGGGATAATGCCAAAATAAAACTTGAGATGTGGTTAAAACCGCTTAACCTTGTAGCGTCAATCTCGCTATCCTATATTTTACAAGAAATTCAAATTTCGAAGTTGATTTGGCTCACTTGGTTAGAAACATACACCACCGAAAACAATATATTGGGAAAAGATTCAAGTTTATTATTTACAGATGAACAAAATTAAATTCAACAAAACTAAAATAATCGCAACTATAGGCCCAGCAACCCATTCACGAGAAATGCTTGAAAATATCATTCAAGCGGGTGTAGATGTTTGCCGACTCAACTTTTCGCATGGTACCAAAGAGGATCACCTGACAGTATTGAAACATATTCGAGATATCAACCAAGAATATGGTACCCATATTGCCATATTGCAGGATTTACAAGGCCCCAAACTGCGAATTGGCAAAGTTGATGGAGAGATAGATTTGAAAGAAGGACATTCTATTTCTATAACCACCCTAGAATCTGTTTCTACAGTAAATCAACTTTATGTAAGTTACTCTCGTTTGGCATTGGATGCCAAACCTGGTGAACGTATTTTGTTAAACGATGGTAAGGTTGAATTGGAAATAACCCAAATTACTGGCCAAACAGGATTGGAAGCAAGGGTTGTTGCTGGAGGTAGATTAAGCAGTAACAAGGGATTTAACCTGCCAGACACCTGTTTGTCAGTTCCAAGTCTCACCGAAAAAGATTTAATGGATTTGGCTTTTGGGCTTGAAAATGATGTGGAATGGATAGCTCTTAGTTTTGTAAGAAGCGCGGAAGATATTGTAGATTTAAAACGCCTCATAGAAAAAGCCGGTAAGTCTGCAAGGGTAATTGCCAAAATTGAGAAGCCAGAAGGGGTTAAAAACATTGACGAAATTATAAAAGTATCAGATGGAATTATGGTTGCTCGCGGTGATTTGGGTGTGGAAATGCCAATGCAACGGGTACCACTCATTCAAAAATCCATCGTAGAGAAATGCATTCATGCTTCAAAACCGGTGATAATAGCAACCCAAATGATGGAGAGCATGATTTTGGACAGTGTACCCACTAGGGCAGAAATAAATGATGTGGCCAATGCGGTATTAGATGGCGCAGATGCAGTGATGTTGAGTGCAGAAACCTCGGTGGGTAAATATCCAGTAAAAGTGGTTGAAACCATGGGAAAAATCATCACTGATGTGGAAGAAGATCGACGGGTCTATTACAAAGGAAAGAAACCCAGCCACGCCTCTCCCACTTTTGCCAGTGATGAAATTTGCTTTACAGCCGTCAGAATCAGTGATCATTTAAAAGCAACGGCCATTGTAGCGATGACACATTCCGGATTTACAGGTTTTAAGGTAGCCAGCTATCGTCCAGAAGCCAATATTTATATTTATACAAGCAATAGGCCTTTGTTAAATGCATTAAGTTTGCTTTGGGGTACACGGGGGTTTTATTACGACAGTTTTGTAAGTACGGACCAAACTTTTGAGGATGTAATTGAAAATTTAAAATCTCAAGGATTGGCAAAAAAAGGCGATTATATCATTCACTGCGCTTCTATGCCTATTCAAAAAATGATGAGAACCAATACGATTAAAGTAAGTGTTGTGGAATAATTCAAATGCAAAAACCTAAAATAAAATCCAGTTCTGCCAAAAATAAATTTACACAATTTTTTAAAAGGCTTGGTCCTGGACTTGTAACAGGGGCAAGTGATGATGATCCATCAGGAATTGCTACTTATTCTCAAGCTGGGGCACAATTTGGAGGGAAGCTCCTGTGGACTGCAATTGTCACTTACCCATTGATGGTGAATACCCAAGAAATGTGCGCGCGAATAGGTTTAGTCACTGGTTCTGGCTTGGCAAAGGTGATTAAAACCTGGTACCCCAAAAGCATACTTTATTTTATCGTATTTCTTTGTTTCACATCCATTACCCTAAATATAGGTGCAGATATAGCAGGAATGGGGGCAGTTGGCAATTTGCTGTATCCAAAAATTCCAGCCTTTGTATATTCAGTTATTTTTACAGGGATTCTAACCTATGCCATAGTTTTTTGGAAATACAATAGAATTGTATCTGTGCTAAAATGGCTATGCATTTCACTTTTTGCATACATTGTAATTCCATTTATCACAAAAACAAATTGGTCTAACGCTTTGGTTGAAACATTTTTGCCCAAAATTGAATTTAGCAAAGACTATTTTTTAATGCTGGTGGGAATTCTAGGAACAACCATTTCTCCGTATTTGTTTTTTTGGCAAGCTACTATGGAAGCCGAAGAATTGGACCACAAACGAATTGTGGTAGATAAAAAAGTAATTTCTGCCATGGAAACCGATGTGCGCGGTGGTATGCTATTAACCAATGTGGTTTTTTACTTTATCATTTTGGCCACAGGCACAGTTTTGTTTCAAGGAGGTATTCATAATATTACCAGCGTAGAACAGGCAGCTATGGCCTTAAGGCCCTTGGCTGGTGAATATTCGTATATACTTTTTGCAGTAGGTGTGCTTGGAACCGGGGCTTTGGCAATTCCCGTTTTGGCTGGAAGTTTAGGTTATATGATGTCCGAAACCTTTGGCTGGAAAAGCGGCTTGGATAAAACATTTACCCAAGCAAAAGGTTTTTATATAACCATGATCATTTCCTTGGCGGTAGGCCTGGTTATTCACTTTACGGGTATTACGCCCATGAAAGCGCTTCTTTGGGCAGCAGTAATGTATGGCATTGTTGCGCCATTTCTAATAGCACTGATATTGCATATATGCAACCGCAAAGCCATTATGGGTAAATATGCAAATAGCACCGGTGCAAACATTGTTGGGTTTATTACACTGCTTTTGATGTCTACTGCAGCGATAGCATTCATATACTTATTGTTATTCTAAGTGCATTATTCTTTGCAGATTATTAGGTAACTTTGAAATTTAATTGAAATGGATACTGAAATAGTAAATAAAGTAGCAAATAGCGGATTGGTGTCATTTGACCTTGAAACCCTTTACCACAATGGAGAAAGGGTACTATTAGACATCAAAGATACTTTATTTATGGAAATGGTATTGAAAGAAAAGGATTTTCGCGATTGGATAAAAAACAACAATTGGCAGGCATTTAATGGAAAAAATGTCTCAATAGTTTGTACCGCCGACGCTATAATACCAACGTGGGCCTATATGCTCATAGCAAGCAAACTTTCGGGGATTGCAAACCATTTTGTTTTTGGCGATTTGCTTGCCTTAGAAAATAGTTTATACCAGAAAGCCATTGCCAATATCAATCCATCAGATTATAAAGAACAAAGAGTGGTTATTAAAGGTTGCGGTGATAAAAATGTTCCCGAAAGCGCTTACGTTGAAATTAGTCGTGTATTATTGCCTGTAGTTAAAAGCCTAATGTTTGGCGAACCTTGCAGTACGGTTCCTGTTTATAAAAAGATCAATTAGACCATTTTTTTTACATTTATCCACCAATAAGTTACTTTAGTAGCACAATCAAAATTCTCCTCAAATTACATTTTTGGATACCCCAGCACATTCACTTATCCAATTCCGATAAGAGAGTATAAAATGATCCTATTTTGGAAATTGTAATTCCTCTACTACAAAACCAATTTTTTAAGTCAAAAAATAAAAATGAAGCAATTGGGGATTCTGGGAATATCCAAAAAGCAAGGTTCTCAGAGATAAAAGTACACGGCAATCCGTCATTTATTGCTACCCTAAAACAATATTTCATTAACCAATACCTGATTTTCATAAAGTCAAAACAGGAATTCACGAAAAAACATTTGAAACTTTTTGACAATCCAGTTATATTTGCGACCGAGATCAATACGAAACCAATTTGCAATATTTTTGATTTAAAATCTGGTCAGGATTATTGCATAAAAATATTAGTAACATTGTTTTTATTTCACGTTCCAATCTTCATTAAAGTTGGGTGTGTTCAAACGCAATTTAATTATGGCACAGATGGCATGTCTTGACTTAAACATAAATTATAATGAAAATAATTATATAATTAAAGGAATGAAAAAAAAACAGAATACCGCACAGTTCAGGATTCACTTAACTGAAACAAATAGCATAAAGATTTTGAAGCAAATATTTACAACTGCATTATTTAATACCCAAAATAAATGAGCAAAACAGATTCCAAGTTAACGGTTTTTATCATAGACAACGAAGCGTCCTTATCTGTTGACCTAAAAAGCATCATCGAAAAAAGCCCAGATAGGGTTGAAAGTTTAAAAGTATTTCACGATCCTCTAACTGCAATAACAGCGCTTAGGCAAGGAATGCCGGACATTATATTTTTAAATATTGAATCACCCGATTACCATGCGATTGATATTTTGAGGTTGTTGCCACCTGGTACAGAAAATAGGGTTGTTTTTATTACCAACGATGAGGGTATTGGAAACGATGCAGTAAGATTGGGTGCTAGGGAATTTTTTGTTCGGCCCGTGAAGGAATCAGATGTGAAAATTATTTTCGACCAGATAGAGCTTAGTAAAAAAGTAGTAAAAAATCAAAATCGGGTATATTTAAGCAACAAATTGCTGATTAACAAACTGGATAGAACTATCATAATTAATATTGATGACATCTTATATTTAGAGGCACATGGACCTTATACTAGTTTTTTTATAATAGACAAAACAGTTGTTAAAAGTAGCAAATCCCTCGGATATTATATTAATCTACTGATAGACAAAACAAATTTTATAAAAATAAACAGAAGCTATGTAGTCAATTTCGAACATATTAAAGAGTTGGCAAGAGACAGCAATGGGGAAGGGCTTTTGATTCTATCCAATCAGCAACAAATTGAATTCTCTAACAATTCCAAGAAAAAATTATTGCACGGAATTCAAGAAATCATGACGGATTCCATTCGGAGTTAATTTTAATTTCAAATTTCAAAAAGGCTGCATACCGCCAAAACTGTCGGACAAGTCAAATTCCCACATTTCGGCATGAATCACTTCCAATTTTAAACTTCTGGGTTTGTAAAAATTCAAGGAATCTCCTTTCCCCAAATCATCTTCAATAATTTCTAGCAATTGAAAAATGCTTCTGCCAGTAAACGCCATTTCATAATGCAACTGGTTTTTATAAATAACCGTATAAACACCCGGATTGTTAAGCGCAACCTTTGGTTTTTCAGCCAATTTGCTTAAATTTATACTACTATTCACTGCATCTAAGCAGGTCTCAGCCAAGTAAATTTGGTATCGGTTCTTAAAATTCTGAATTTTTACCTCAATTTTATCGTTAAAATCATGAAGGCAATTGTGCTCGTAGGTTAAATCTCTCCATTTTTCACAAATCACCTTGCCAAGATCATAATTTGTAATATCCAGAAATGGAGAATCTATCAATAAAAGCTCTTTATCTTCTTCTAGATAGATATCCAAATGATTGTCACTGGTATTGAAAGCAACCAATGCCGCAGGCATATCTATCTCTGATAGATATTTTTCAAATTCTAAGAATACAGGTTCTTCTTCCTTTTTAAGTCCAGACCTAAAAAGTGTTTGAAACTGATAATTTTCAGTATTAGCACTAGTAAACATGTAAGTTACAATACCCTCCCAAGTAATTTGTTTAACTTTATAAAATACAAATTTACTCTATTTTTTGGCAATTCCTAATATTCTGGATAATTTTTTTTAAACAAGATGTATGTTTTTTTAAATGAATTGTCCATTTTGCTGATTAATAGTCAAAAATACCCACGAATCAAATGCTGAAATTTGTCCCAAAGTACTGAAAAAACGCCAATTTTAGGAAAAAGTTGGGTTCGGAATTCCAAAACAACCTAAATTCTAGTCGTCACTTTTTCCAAACACCCTTTTGCGTGAATGAACAATTTTTTTAATTCTTAGACCATTCAATCTAAATCCTACATTTCGCTGGGTCAACAATATCGGTTAAAATATTATTTATCCTTATATATTCATGGTTTACAAAAAATAACAAGCTCTTTTTTAGCCATAATTACCTGTATTCAATATCTCGTCAAAAAGCGTTTTTGATTTACTTAAGTGATTTCTCGGTTAACGAAATAGGCTTTTCAGTTAACTAAACTTGCATATTACAAATTTTGTACTTAATATTGCACCCACTAATAACAAACAGCATGGCAACAAATCGAATTACCCTATTGGCCTTCAGCGCATTTCTGACGCTTACCATTCCCTACAACTCATTATTAGCCAATCCAATATCTGGATTTTCGGCTATGCCTACATCGGGTTGTAGCCCGTTAAAAGTAGACTTCAAGAACCTGAGCACAGGTGCGGTGCAATACCGGTGGATAATGGGAAACAGCAATATCAGTACACAATTTGCACCTTCGGCAGTATACAATACCCCTGGGAAATACACTGTAACCCTTATTTCTACTGACAAAACTGGATTATCTGACACACTGGTTTTGAAGGATTTTATTACCGTATTTAAAGTGCCTGTTGCTTTATTTTCAGTTAACAAAAAGTCTACTTGCATTAACGAAGTGGTAAATTTTAAAGACAATAGTTTGATAGGAGATGGGCCAATTAAACAATTCAAATGGGATTTTGGCAATGGAGAGCTTGGCAATGGCCGCGGTATTACCTACGCTTACTCAACTTCTGGAAAATTTGATATTTCCTATGCTATTACCGATACTTTCGGTTGCAGCAGTGTATATAAAGTATCAAAGTATATGAATATCAACCCAGTGCCTACTTTAGATTTTAATAGTGATGTGACATCTAGGTGCACAAATCCGGCAGACATACAGTTTGACGGAATTGCGGCAGGCAAAAGCCCATTTATGTATGCTTGGGATTTTGGAGACAGCACATCATCTCAAAACCCACAACCCAAACATACCTATACAAAAAACGGAAATTTTACAATTTCTCTAAAGATAACTGACGCCAACGGCTGCTCAAACGCAATTTCCAAAAGCGATCTAATTCGAATTGGCAAGCCAGTTGTTGACTTTACTTTTGCCAACAACAATTTGTGCCAAGGTGATTTTACCTATTTTCAAAACAATACAATACCTATAACCAACGGTGGAAAGTTTATTTGGAATTTTGGGAATGGCGACTCTCTAAATAGAAACATTCACACGAGAGAATGTTATTCTGCATCAGGGATTTACGATGTTACCTTAACTTATCAATGGGATGGGTGTATAGATTCTGTAAAAAAGGCGGTAAAAGTAAATATACTTCCAGTGCCAAAAATGGCAATATACAGCCGCGATACCAATGTTTGCCGCAATAACCGCGTATTAAATTTCCGGGCAGACACTTCTGTTATAACCAATGTGAAATGGTTTCTAAACCGGTATATCCCAGACTGGAAGGATTACACGCAAAATGTGAAGGTACCTGCAGATACAAATCACCTTTATTGTTTAAAACTTGTTGGTACGCTGAGAAATGGTTGTGGACAGCTAACGGATAGCATTAAAATTCAAGTGAAAGGACCGTCCGCAAGTTACAATTTGGGTAAAAATAGCGGTTGTATGCCCTACAATTCCTCTGCGGAGTATGCAGGATCTATGAAAGACTCTGTTACAAATATCTATTGGCGTTCCGCGGATCTGAAAATAAAATCAACCGCAAAAAAGATCAATTTTACAAACAACCGCTTTGGTATGAGTAAAATCGTACTTTCCGTAAAAGACATAAATGGATGTGTAGATAGTTCTGGTATTCTGGTGAAAGCTGGAATTCAAGTGATATCAAATTTCAAGGTACCCAAGAAAGTAATTTGCAACAATGAGCCATTTTGGGCATTGAACAATTCAAGCCACAAATCGCCAGACACCGTGAAATTTTCTTGGAGTTGGTTTGGCAAAGACACCATTCCCCTATCAAATAAAGATTCGGTAAAATTAAAATTCAGGGCAGAACCTGGAAACGTTAAAATTACTTTTACTGCTTCGAGCTTCGGCTGTAACAGCCAATCATCGCAAATAATTAAAGTACTTGGACCTAAGTTGATGGGAAACATTCACACCTTCTGCGATAACAACACAATGGTTGGCAACAATACCAGCAGTTGGTATAGCAAAACTTTCTGGCAAATAACAGACACCAATAACACAAAAACCATAGACTATGCTACCCAATTAAATTCAAATTTGTTCAAAATTAAAAGCCTTTGGTTGTATGCATACAATGATACGAACAACTGCAAGGACAGTATGGAATTTCCATTAAAAACAGATCCAGCTATTGCCTATTTTAAATATACGATAGACTGTAAAACAAAAATACTAAATACCCAAAACCAATATAAAGGCGTAAACGATACAGACTTTACTTGGACCATTGCTTATACCGCCACTGGGAATAAGCAAACATTCAAAAAAAAGGATCTTAAGGGATTTCAACTGAATCCAGGAAATGTAGTTGTTCAATTGAGTGTAAATAACAGTTTGTACAATTGCACAAAATCGTATTATGAAATTTTAAGAGTACCCGATCCCATTGTTACACCCAAAACTGTTTTGCTAAACGACCAATGTAAGCCGGCCAATATGCTTTTTATAGATAGCCAGTACAATGCATGGAAATCTGCAAATTGGGTTGTGGAAGGAGGTAAAACCATCCCAGACAGTTGCGCCCAAATCAAATATACCTATGCGGGCAATCTCACTGCGTTTTGGATTTATAGCATACGAACGGACTATTTAAATTGCATTTATAACGACTCCTTTCAAATGAAACTAGGCGACCCAGCCCCTACGATAGAATTTGTAAACCAAAATAACCAGAATTGCTTAAAACCCATTTGCACTTTCGTAGCGGGCAATATGAATTACAAAAATGAAATACCGTATAAATATTATTGGGATTTTGGATACAAAACAAGCGCAAATTCCACAGACACCGTGGTGATGAATAAATCTGATTCTTTAAAAATCAAATTAACCATTACCGACAATTCCGGTTGTACTGCCTCGTCGAGCAAAACAATATTTGTTCGGATAGGAAAACCCAAAGCGGTTATCAAAGTATTATCTGACACCTTAGTCTCTTGCCCTCCGCTTCGTTTGGATGTTTCCGATAGTTCAAAAAATGGTGCGCGCCCAATTTTTATGAGAAACTGGAATTTTGGGGATGGAAGCTTTTCACCCAAAATAACGCCCTCAAAAATGTATGTAACCCCAGGTAAATATGGTGTTTCATTAATTGTAATCACCGAAGACAACTGCTCTGACACAGCATTTATCCCCGATCTTGCTATAGTAAATGGACCACTTGGTGTTTTAAATATTGACAAGAATCGGGGTTGTACCCCTCTAAATGTGCAACTGACCCATAGAACGAGTTCTGATGTCATTAAAAATATTTTTGATTTGGGAGATGGTATTGTTCTAGAAAATGTAGACAAGCCACATGCATATCTGCGCGCTGGAAAATATATACCTAGGCTTATTATGATAGATAGCAATGGCTGCAAATATTCACCGCCAGCCAAAGACACCATTGTAGTATTTGCAACACCTAAAGCCATACTCAGAGATTCAAATGTATGTTTAAACAAATCCTATTCGCTTGCAGAGCAATCTGTTTCAGAAGATTCAATAACCAACATTTACTGGAATTTTAACAAGAAAACCATATTGAATCAAAAATCCATTCAGCTCACATTTTCCAAAAACAAAATCAATCCGGTTAATTTAAAAATCACGACAATCAATGGCTGTTCAGATAGTACCCGTGCCATTTATAGGGCTTATCTGCCAAAACCTCTTTTATCCAATTTTCAAAAGGAAATGTGCCTAGGAAACAAATTGACGATTAAAGATTTAACACAATCTGATACCTCATTAAAGTCCGAAATATTTGTTTTAGGCGGGAAAACAATCCCTTACAAAAACCCTTATGTAATATACGCTGAAAAAAGGGGCATTATTCCCATGGAATTTACGGTGACAGATGTATTGGGTTGTGAGGCTAAAATTGCAGATCCAGCGTTTATGAAAGTTGGGGATACTCTTGCTCCGCCTGCACAAATGATATTTAAAACAACCGTTGTAGACAATATGAGCACAGAAACTTTGTTTGAGGCAAGCAAAGAGCCAGATTACAAAGAACATTCCTTATATGTATACAACTTGGGCCAATGGCAGAAGGTTTATACCTGCTCCAAACAAGACGATACCTCTGTTTTAATCCGGGGATTAAATACGTTGTCAAAATCTTGGTGTCATCAGATTCGCCAAAAGAACTTTTGTGGTATTTCAACGGATTCAACCAAAGTGATAGCGCATTGCACCATTGAAACCAAAGCCAAAGGGGATACCAATGTTTCTATCGTAAACTGGACTCCTTATATAGGTTGGAAAAATGTTTCTACTTATCGAATTTGGAGAAAGAAAAAAGATGAAAATAGTTACCTATTCGTTGATAGTGTTCCTGGTTCAATGCAATGTTACCATGATACTTCAGTTTATTGCCACATCATATACGATTATCATATTGAAGGTATTGAAGGTGGAGGAAACAAAATGGTCAGCTTTAGTGACACGGCACAAGCCAAACCTTTACATTTTGTGCCGGTACCAACTCCTGAATTGTGGAGAACCACGGTAGAGGATAATGAATTTACCAAAACCGAATTTTTTATGCCCCAAAGACCAAAATATCCGGTGCAGTATTATTCGCTTTACCGCTTGGATGATAACATGTGGAATTTGTATCAAAACAACATCGATTCATCAAAAAGCAATTTTGACGACCACAAAACTTTTGTGGGTGAAAGCAACTACAATTATCGCGTTACAGCCACAGATATTTGCAATACCAAAAGTGATTTTAGCAATACAGGGAGGAGCATTTTGCTTTCAGTGTCCAACTATAAAAACAACAATGAAGCCTTGTTAAAATGGACGCCTTATATTTATTGGAATGAAAAAGTGAAAGACTATCATGTAGAAAGGAGCATTTCTGGCGGTTCGTTTACCGAAATTGGAACAACAGATGCGAATACTTTCGAATTTGTAGATAGGGACATTCCAAAAACATGTGTCTCTAATGTGGTTTATCGCATCGTGGCTATTCGAAACCAACCAGCAAAACTGCCAGTGAATCTTGAAAAAATAGAGTCCATATCAAATCATTCTTCTTTTGTTCCAGAAATTCGCTTTTTTATTCCCAATGCTTTCACACCTGATGCAAACAATTTAAATGAAACTTTTCATCCAGATGGCGCGTATTTTTCAGGGTACGAAATGAAAATTTACAACCGGTGGGGCCAAAAAGTATATGAAGGCACTTTGTGTTTGAATGCTTGGGATGGAAACTACCAGAACGAAAAAGCACCTGAAGGCGTTTATGCATATTTAATTGTGGCTCGCGATTTTAACAACAAAACTTTCGAATTTAATGGCACCGTTACTTTGCTTCGGTAATTTAATCGCGCCATTATTTTTGTTTATTATTAGTCAAATTTCATTATGCCAATGATGAAATTTTCTGAGGGAACCCGTTTATTCGGGTTTCTTCGGTTTTTGCCTGTTCGCTATATGTTCCATTTTCTGCCTCCTTCAGATTCTGTCGCTATGCTACTCCCATTTAAGAAAGGTATAAATATAAAAATCCGTTGTATTCCAATTTTCTTAATTTTTCAAATTTCAAATTCTCATTTGCTTCCACCACCGCAACTTTATCCAATCCTGCCGAAACATCAATACCCAATTTACCAGTGAATGGAATGATTTCCTCCACTTGGGTCAAATGATATTTTTTTAAATTTAAGACAACCTGAAAATCGTTGAGTAAAGTTTTCAATGCTTTTGGTATTCTTCCATTCCTTTTCCAAGCGCTTAGGGATACATTGCTAAATATCATGATTCAAAATACGGTCATTTCAAAGATGACCCCATCTACCAATTAACTATATATGTTTTTAACTTTACCAAATTGCTTTTTCAGTTAACATATATGTTTTTTTGCCTATATAATATTTAAATAACTTATATACATATATCATATACTCATATAAACATAAATAATGTTACTTTTCGTTCAATATTAGATATAAATAAGAGTATTAAATGCATTTAAAACAATGAATAACTAATTTTGAATTCTTAAATACGGTCTTTGATTAACTAAATACCAAATACCAGAATAATAAATGCAATTTAGCAAAACATGTGCTCTAAAAGGCAAGCAAGTCTAGAATACCAGAATTGATTTTTAGGCAAATTGAAAATCAGGATACCCAGTTAAAACAACAGACACCCGCGTTAGTGTCAAAACCCATATTCGTTTTTTACCTTACAAATTTTAACATTGTAGGATGTATATCCTTTTTCATAACCCAATTTTTGGGGCATGTTGGTGTTCGAGGTTTTGCTTCCAATTTAGAATGGATTCTAAAGATTCCCAATAGCAAACTGTAATACCCACTTCGTTTCGTGCAGCTTCCATGCCTAAAAACCCTGGCTGTTTGCGCACCAATTCTTCCATCCTTTCGGACATTTCGCCATACCCATTGTCTCCATCGGTGCGCACCTAGGTAAATATCACCGCGTAATAAGTGGGTTTCATTGAAGCACTAGTTTTTAAAACCATTATCAACCCAACAAGTTATTTTATCTATGTTGGATTGTGAAAGTTTTGCTTGGTATTGAGGCATGCTGGCAAAACCACTGTCGTGCCTTATTGCTTTTAATAAATTTTTATTTTCCACTGCAGCTTTTACTTCTGCCGATGTTCTAAGCAAAATAGAACCGTAACTGCCTCCTACAGTATGGCAACCACTCACGCAATTGACATCAACAATCTGCTTTACGTCAGACGTATAAGTTGCAGGGTTGCTCGAAGAGCAATTTACAATTGGCATAGGTTCGTGCGCATTTTCACAACCTACCAAAAACATGAAAAGAAAAGATGAAAGCATTAATTTAGGGTTCAGATTCATAGGTTAAAACAAAGATAATTACAAAAAGTTGGAAAGAATGATACAATTTTGCAAAATGCATAAATTTCCTATTGCAATTCTTGCTTTTTTTGCGTTTCAAACAGCCATGTCTAAATCCCAACCAGTTCTCTCCTACTCTATTCGCATTTTGGAACCACACACCCATTATGCCGAGGTCAACATTGTGATTGAAAATAACAACCAAACGCAACTTACTTTCAAAATGCCAGTTTGGGCCCCTGGCTCATATTTGGTGCGCGAATTCGAAAAAAGCGTTGAAAACATATATGCAAGTGCAGATGGTATGCCATCCATACCCAAACATTTAGATAAAAATTCTTGGCAAATCCAGTGCGGAAAAGCCAAGAAAATTGAATTTAAATATCAGATTTATGCCTTTGAGTTTTCTGTGAGAACTTCGTTTATTGACGCATCGCATGCTTTTTTGCACAATTCATCGGTATTTATGTTTGTAGATGAATACAAACAGTTGTCTGGAAATCTATTGCTAAAATATCCAAATAACTGGCAAAAAGTTTCAACGTCCCTAGAAGGCAAAGACAACAACTACCAATTTGCCGATTACGATGAATTGGCAGACAGTCCTATAGAAATAGGAAACCAGGAAGAATATACGTTTGACGTTATGGGCGTGCCACACACCTTGGTGATGGTAGGATTAAACAATTGCAATACCGCCAAATTTATTCCAGATTTACAGAAAATGTGTTTAACCATGGCAAATATTGTAGGAGAGCATCCGTGCAAAAAATATGTGCTAATAGTGCAAAATATAGAAACCGGTGGAGGTGGCTTGGAACATAAAAACAGTTTCTGTGTTATGATGAATCGGTGGGCATGGACTGATGCGGATAAATATCAGGCTTTTCTGGGGCTTTGTGCCCATGAATATTTCCATTTGTGGAACGTGAAACGCATCCGCCCCATTGAACTGGGTCCATTCGATTATGCCCAAGAAAATTATACACGCCAGTTGTGGGTGGCAGAGGGTATTACCAGTTATTTTGATGAGTTGTCACTCTTGCGTGCAGGTTTAATTTCAAAAAAACAGTTTATTGAAACACTGGAAACGTATATCAATAGCTTAGAAAATAGACCGGGTAGCAAAATTCAAACACTGGCTGAAAGTAGTTTTGATGCTTGGATTAAAGAATATCGACCCAATGAGAATAGCAAAAACACCAGTATTTCCTACTATGCAAAAGGATTGATTGTGGCGGCACTTTTAGATGCGAGAATTTGTGCCGCTACCAATGGAAGTAAAAGTTTAGACGACTTAATGAAACTATTATACAATAGATTCTACAAAGAAAAAAAGCGCGGATTTACAGAGGAAGAATTCATTCAATCTGCTTCAGAAATTTGCAACACCGATTTAAAAAGTTTTTTCAACACGCACGTTTATTCAACAGCGACTCCAGATTATGAAAACATATTTTCCGCGGGAGGAATCTTGATAAACAAAAAAACAGAACTTAAAAAAGAATTGGGAATTTCAACCGCTTTGGAAAATGGGCGTACCATAATAAAATATGTAATGCGCAATGGACCCGCTTGGAATGGTGGCCTGAATGTGAATGACGAATTGATTGCAATTAATGGCACGAGAGTAAACAACGATGCGGATATGATACTCAAGAATATTGGATATCCTGGAATAGTGACGGCAACCATTAACAGATCTGGATTGGTAAGTGAAATTACTTTCAATTTGGTACCATTTGAAATCGTAAAATATGATTTGTCAATGGATAAATCTGAGGGTCTAATCTTGCAAAAATGGTTGGGTAAATAGTGTGCACACTTACTTATATACCTACTAAAACTGGTTTTGTGTTTACGCACAACCGCGATGAAAATGCATTGCGAGAACCAGCTTTTCCGCCCTCCGTTTCTATTGTAAATGGCATTGAAATTCTTTTCCCTAAAGATGGCAGAGCTGGTGGCACCTGGATAGCTTGCAACCAAATTTGGTCGGTTTGTTTGTTAAATGGCGCGTTTGAAAAACACAAGCATTTGCCTCCTTATGCAAAAAGCCGTGGAATTGTTTTGTTGGATTTCTTCGCTTTTGATGATTTAAAAACATTTAGCACAGTCTATGATTTTAGCGGAATTGAGCCTTTTACCCTCGTATGCGCGGAGAACCATTTGTTGTCTGTTTTTGAACTTAGGTGGGATGGAGAAAGAACTTATTTCAAAGCCTTGGATCGGGAGCCACAAATATGGAGTAGTGCCACACTCTATAATTTGCAAGCCCGTGAAAAGCGAATGGCCCTGTTTAATCAATTCATTCTAAACCATCAGAATCCAACTGCAGAACAAGTATTCGACTTCCATAGAACAGGTAAAACAGGGATAAAAGAGGAAAATTTGGTTATGAAAAGACCCAGTGGGGTGAAGACACTTTCGATTTCCCAAATTTACATAAACAGTAACCTTAAATTTACATACACAGATTTAATATTGGATGCGCAAAGTATACAGTACTCAGAAATTTACTGATTGGCATAATTGTTGAAATTTTGGAATAAATTTGAAGAAAGCATTTACTTTGAACTAGCCCACAGTATTAAAACCAAACAAAATCTATGAAAAAGATATTTTACTTAGCCACTCTAGCAATACTGCTTGCAGGAACCCAGGCTTTTCAGAAAAACAAAAACGCGAATGCCCCAAAACGCATCGCATTAATTGTGGCCATTGCTGATTTCAAAAATCAATATAAAAATGAGCAATGGGGCCATTTAAGTTCCTTAAACGACGATACCATTATTACCGATGCCTTGAAAAAACAAGGTTTTACAGAATTTATTCGTTTAAGAAATAGCGAAGCCACTGTTGTTGGAATACGCAAGGCATTTGCAAATCTAAAAAGCAAAATCAACGCTGGAGATATCGTATATATTCATTTTAGCGGCCATGGTCAACAAGTTTTTGACGACAATGGAGATGAAACAGACGGATTGGATGAGTGTATTGTAGGGTACGATGCCCCCATGTTTTACCATGAAGGTTATAAAGGTGAAAAGCATTTACGGGATGACGAATTGGGGAAATTGGTGAATGAAATTAGGGTTGCATCTGGTACAAAAGGCAATGTATTGGTTGTATCAGATGCTTGCCATTCCGGAACTGCGCTTCGCGGACCAGTTTGCCGCGGCACTGAAGCACCAATGACGCCTCCTGGCTTTGATGCATTAAAAGTGAGACAGGTAAAAGACAGCGCTGCGGAGAATTTTTTAGCCCTTGCAGGTGGAATGTCTCCAGTAATTCTGTTTTCCGCTTGTCAAGCCAAAGAAACAAACCAAGAATACAACCATTGCGGATCTCTTTCTTTGGCAATTACCCAAGCATTGCCATTGTTGAAGTCTGGAGATTCTTACAACACGCTTTTTGCCTTCATAAACACCAAAATGGCCACCATGAATTTGGGACAAACCCCAATGGTTGAAGGGAGTACCAAAATAGGTGTTTTTGGTGGCGAAGTGGCAAAACAAAGTAATTATTATACAGTAAGGAATATTAAAACTGGCATCGTGGTTATTAGCGGAGGCACATTAAATGGTTTGTACGTGGGCAGCAAAGTTGCCTTAATGCCTGCAGGTTCTGCCAGTTATGACCCAGCAAAAGCGGTATACAACGGAACCGTTAGCACCGCCGAATTGGGCAAAGCCATTGTTACTGTAGACAAAGATTTGAGCAAATATATTCCGAGTCAATTGTGGGCTTTTGTTACGGAACAAGCTTTTGGATCCCAAAAACTTTATGTCGGATTTGGAGACGGCATTGGTAAAAACAAAAACGATATCAAGAACAATGTTCAAAAATTAGAATTTATTGCTTTTCGAGACAAATTGCCAGATGTTATTATAGATTCAAAAGCTGGCAAATACTTTTTAACCCTATTGGATGGCAGAAAACCATTTGAAGAGATGGATAGCTATGAAGCCTTGAATAATCAATTGAATGCATTTATGCAAGGCAAAATCATGAGTGAAGTAAACTTTAAAGATCCAGATATTCAAGTTGAATTGTCTTTTATTCCGTCCCATTTTGATGGTTGGGATGGTGATGTCCCTTTAATTACGGATGTAAACATGGAAAGTCGCTTAAACAACGGAGTAATGGAATTGATAGACAACGATGTAATGTCTGTTAAATTAAAAAACACAGGAATGTATGATGTGTATATAAATATGTTGGAGATAGCTCCGAATGGAAAAGTATATGTGTGCCTGCCTGATTTTGAAAATGCAACTGCGCCTAAAGAAATATTATTACCTGCTGGCAAAGAATATATTGTTCCCAATTATTACCGCAGTTTGGGTGTGGGTCCTGGAAACATTGATTGTGGTAAATACATTTATAAATTGTTTGCAACCCGTGAATCCATAAGTTTTAGTGGTATTTTTCTAACCCGTGGTGCGGGATCAGCAGAAACTTTCACCCATCCTGCAGCTAAACTTTTTGGACAAAGTTTTAATGCTAAGCGAGCAGGAGGAAACCTAAGTACCACCAAAACCAGTGGCGGCGGCACCACATCTGAGTACACAATTGTGCTTAAACCTAAGAAATAGATTTCATGAATTCTATTGTAATAAAATGGCCTTCATTCAGAAGGTCATTTTTGTTTTTACCTGTTCCTATATTTGCCGAAATATTAAAAAAAATCGCACAATGCACAAAAATCATTCCAAAGTCGTTTACCTTTTTAAATGATTGCGTATTACCTATTATAACAAACAAAAAAACAATACAATGAAAACAAAAATGAATTTTTTAGCCAACATGAAAAAACAAATCATGGCCATCGCAATCATCGCTTTTAGCGGAGCAACATTTGCGCAAGTAAACAACATTCCTTGGTACCAATCCAAAGATGCCGCAAGTCGCGGTGCCTGGGGAGCAGACACACGGGCAGAAGCATCAACCAAATGGGAGTATCGCGATTATATGCGTGCTACAGCAACTGCGGTTTTTAAATCTCAAATTCAAGGAAACAAAATCAAAACCGGTACACTTCGGGATGGATTAACCAATTATTTTGGAAAACACAAATTTGGAGATGATGTGCGCTTCCTAGACCAACCAATAGCTGGTTTCTGCACTGGATTTCTTATTGCCCCAGATTTACTAGTAACCGCAGGCCATTGCATTACAGACCAAGAAAGATTACTCAGCACTGTTTGGATATTCGATTATACATCAGACGTTCAATTTGATCTTGCAGGCAAATACATTACCGTCCCAGAATCTAACCAATACCAAGGCATTGAAATTTTGGATCGTCAACTATCTGAAAACGGAGAATACGATTATGCAATCATTCGCCTAAACCGCAAAGTTACTGGCCGCAAACCTTACAAATTTCGCACAGGTGGTGCAGTAAAGTTTGACCAAATGATAGCCATGATTGGCTCACCAGGTGGTTTGCCTTTGAAGCTTGCTGACAGCGCACACGTAACCAACAATGAAACCTATGCTACTTCTTTTTTAACCGACTTGGACGCTTTCCATGGCAACTCTGGCGGACCTGTTTTTAACATGTTGGGATTTATTGAAGGCATATTGGTTCGCGGTCCAGGTTGGGATTACCACGTAGACGAAACTACCGATGAAATTAAACAAGACGTTTTCTATGATCTTTACAATTTGTTGGGAATGCAAGCCAAACAAGGAAATGGAGTGCACAGAATTACCTTTACAAACGACAATTTACTGGCATACGGAGTTTACCGCAACCTAGAAGTAGCCATTGAAAACAATGATTTGGCAGAATTCAAAGAATGGACTATGTATAGCTGGATTTGGAAGAAACAATTCGATGGCAGGGATAATTTGATTGCAGTTGCTGCAAAGAATTATAGAGCCGATATGCTTGATGTTATATTATCTACAGAGGGTATCGACATCAATGCCAAAGACAAATTCAATACGCCATTGCTAACAATTTTGGCACAATACAATCAAGGAGCTGCAATTACCAAAGCAAAATCTGCAATGGGCGATGCATTAGACTTAAATGTAAGGGATGCAAATGGTGAAACGGCACTCATGGTTGCAGCAAAAAATGGGAACTTGGATGCTGTGAATGCGCTAATTGCCGCTGGTGCAGATTTGAAAGCTACCAATTATGCTGGCAAAACCGCAAGATCCTTGGCTAAATCTGCAAAACAAAAAGCCATTGCTAAAGTTTTAAAGAAAGCAGAAAAAGCAAAAAAATGATTTTAATTCTCTTAATAAAAAAGTCCGCCAACAGCTTGTTGGCGGACTTTTTTATGCAATTCATATCTAAGTAATATTGAAAATAGAATAAATTACCCCATATTTGAAGCATGAAACGATTAATTCTCACATTTTTAACTCTACCACTGGTATTTTCTGCATTCAGCCAGCCATGGTATTCGTTAGATACAGATTCTGCGAAACGGGCTTCTTGGGGTCCAGACAAAAGGGCTGAAGCAAAAGCCAAACTAGAATACTTAGACTACACTAGAGCCACAGCAACCAGCGTAAAACTTTGGCAAGTCAAAGGCGACCAAATATATTCACCCACATTGAGGGAAAACTTGGTTTACTCTATGAAATCAAGAGGCATTGACCCTACCAATCAGTACAATTTTGATGAGAATGTGCGTTACCTAGATCAGCCATCCTGCGGTTCTTGCACGGGTTTCCTTATTGCACCAGACATTTTGGTTACAGCGGGACATTGCTTCCATTCTCCTGGTGACTTGGATAGCACAGTTTGGCTTTTTGATTATACTTCTGATATTGCATTCAACGCTTCTTCTCATAAAATAACGGTTCCACAATCCAAACAATACCGTTGTGTTGAGATGTTAGACCACGCATTGATTGGATCTCAAGGTTGGGATTATTCCATCATTAGACTTGACAGAAAAGTGGAAGGTCGTAAACCTTACAAATTTCGCACGGGTGGAAAAAACGAATTGAACCAATTTATCGCCATGATTGGTTCACCTAGAGGTTTACCCCTTAAATTGGTTGACAGTGCAAGAATTACAAACCCGAATGAAGGCAAAACTTTCTTTTTAACCAATTTAACCGCCTTCCACGGAAATTCTGGTGGTCCTGTGTTTAATTCCAATGGCTGGATTGAAGGCATTTTGGTTCGCGCCCCAACAGGCTTAGCTGCCCTTGGTGGTGATGAAGGTGATTACGATTACCATTATGATGAAGCCTGCCAATGTATTAAACAAGATGTATATTATGATTTGTATTCCATTTTTGGGTTGAATGCGCAAAATGGCACTGAAGTGCAGCGTTTAACCAAAACCAATTACGACTTGCTTCTTTACGCCGTATATCGCAATTTGGAATATGCCATAAAAGACAACGATGTTGCAGCTTTTGAAGACTGGGGTCTTTACAGCTGGATATGGACTTTAGACCTTGGTGCACGTGATGAAAAATACAAAACCTTAGATCCACTTTTAGCCATGGCGATTAAAAATTATAGGGCTGAATTTGTAAGTACAATTTTGGATGCGGAAAACCTAGATTTCAATATGAAAGACAACAATGGCGTTCCTATATTAAGCTTAATGGTTCAAAATGGGATGGCAGATGCCATAACCAAAGCAAACTCCAAATCCAACGGAGCCTTAGATTTTAATAAGGTTGACGGACACAACGAAACGCCATTGATGTTCGCTGCTCGCACAGGCAATATGCAAATCATTGAATTGCTTTTGTCTAACGGGGCAAATGCTAAAATGAAAAATGCGGATGGGAAAACTGCACGCAGCATAGCCAAAGATTACAAAATGAAAGACGCTGTAAAACGCTTGAAAAAAGCAGAGAAAGCGAAATAATTCAAACGAATGTTAAAAAAAGCCCCGAACAAACCGGGGCTTTTTTTATGATGCAGAGTTTCAATCTGCCTGTTCATAGTTTAAATTTGTGGCATGGTTGTAAATCATGCACAATTACAAAATTGGGTAAGCCAGATTTTTATAAAAAATGGATTTAGCCAAGAAGACTCCAATTGTTGCGCAGAAGTTTTGGTGCATGCCGACCTGCGCGGGATAGACAGTCATGGAGTTGCGCGACTTAGCGGTTATTTAAGGTTAATAAAGGACGGAAGAATAAATCCAAAACCAAATTTTAAAATCGTGCGTGAGACCCCATCCACAGCAACTTTAGATGCAGATGCCGGTATAGGTCTGGTATCGGCACCTTATGCCATGAAACTGGCAATTGAGAAGGCCAAAATTGCAGGTAGTGGATGGGTGGCAATTGCCAATAGCAATCATTTTGGTATTGCCGGACACCACACGTTAATGGCAGCCGCGCAAAATATGATAGGCTATGCAATCACAAATGCAAGCCCATTGGTTACTCCTGCATTGGGTGCAGAACGAATGCTAGGCACAAACCCTATATGCTATGCCATACCGGCGGGCGATGAACCAACCTTTGTTTTAGATATGGCTACCTCAGCGGCAAGCAATGGAAAACTAGAAATTGCCGAGAGGGCCGAAAAACAAATTCCAGAAGGGTGGCTGGTTAACAAAGATGGCTCACCGAGCACCAATCCCGGTGAATTGAAAAATGGAGGTATGGTTCTAACATTAGGAAGTGATATGGCACATGGCAGCTACAAAGGGTACGGATTAAGTGCCATGGTTGACATATTTAGTGGGGTATTAAGTGGTGCCAATTATGGACCATGGGTGCCCCCGTTTGTTTCATTTCTAAATCCCCTTGAAAACTCACCTGGCAAAGGCATCGGCCACTTTGTAGGTGCTTGGCGGGTGGATGGATTCAGAGATATTCAAGAATTTAAAGACAATATGGACATTTGGATTCGAAGATTTCGACAAACCATTCCCAATGAACCAAATCACCCTGTTCAAATACCAGGCGATAACGAACGCTTGGAAGCAGAAAAACGCAGGCTTAATGGAGTTCCGTTGGTAAAAAAAGTTTGGGACGACCTTATCTCCATTGGCTATGAATTTGAAAATCCAATAAACCAATATGCAGAACCAACAACGTAATAAACTCATTGTAGCGGTATGTTTTTTCACTATCTTAACTACAATAGCTGCATTTGCCTATGTAAAAATCATCAAACCAAATCGCTTGAGACATGAACAAAGTGGCCACAAATTAGAAATTAAAACCGGGTATAAAACCAAAATAAACCCCAGTATTATTGACAGCTTGATACAAGCGAAAAAAAAGCCGAACCCTTAATGCTCCGGCTATTATAAAAGTTTGGATACCTAAACTTTTTAGGACTTTTTCACAAATTCAGTGCGTAATACCATAGCCATTTTATTCACCCTACAATCTATTTCTGCTGGATCATCTGTAAGTCGAATTCCTTTCACAACCGTGCCTCTTTTCAAGGTTATACTGGAGCCTTTTACTTTTAAATCTTTAATTAATGTTACAGAATCTCCGTCTGATAATATATTTCCATTGCTGTCTTTTACTTCCATGTTTTGTAGTTTGTTATTTATTTACAAAATGGTTGCTTTTTAAGATTTTAACTTTTCTAAAATGAGTGAAGTCATGAATTCCTTGTTGCTAAGTTTATCTTCTAACTTTTCTCCAATAATGTAGTTGAGTAATTTGTCGTTTTTAGCTCCCATATCCAATGCATATTTGTATGAAGTTTTACTAAAAGTCACCAATTCATACTGACTTTTAAAAATACCAGGATACAATTCTGTCAAATCATGTTCAATGTGTTTGCGGTGCCTAAATGCATCCGTACCTACCAAATCGCGCATTTCCATAAAATTCTGAAGGGCCAAAGTGGCAATACTATCCGCATTGGGTTTGCGCGATTTTTGATATGCGTCCAATATTTGCGGCCAATTACCTGCGAACTCTTCTACCAACTCGTCTAACACCACACAGTCTTCAAAACAACAATTCATACCCTGCCCATAGAAAGGAACAACTGCATGGGCAGAATCGCCAAGCAAGGCAGTGCGCCCTTTTACCCAAGGATAACAGCGAATTGTGGCTAAAGAACCTGTAGGATTTTCAAAAAAATCTTGGGTTAAGCCTGGCATAAGCCCTGCCGCATCTCCAAAGTCACTGTTGAAAAAAGCGGTTACATCGTCTTTTGTCTTTAGAGATTCCAAACTTACTTCACCTTCCCACGGCATAAACAAGGTGCAAGTAAAATTGCCACCTGGATTTGGCAATGCAATCATCATATAACTGCTGCGCGGCCAAATATGCAAACAATTTTTATTCATTTGAAACTCTCCCAATCCGTTGGGCGTAATTTCAAGTTCTTTATATCCAAAGTTTTCATACGTTTGTGAGTAAGAAAATCTGCTTGTCATAAATGCATCCCTCACTGCACTAAATGCGCCATCGGTGCCTATCACAACATCTGCTTTATCTTCAACCTCGCTTCCGTTGGCATCTGTATACCGTGTTACGCCTTGTTCTGGGTCGCAAAAGGTGCATTTCATATCAAAAAATATATGAATGTTTGAATACGCATCTGCCAACTGAAGCAACTTTACGTTTAGCCCTCCTCTGGAAACTGAATAAATAGACTGCCCATCTTTTCCATAAGGTTGATATGCAAGCTTTCCTTCTATATCGTGCATCATTCGGCCGTTCATAGGTATGGATATGTCCAAAATTTCTTTTTCAAGGCCTACCCTTTCAAGCCCTCTAATACCCCTGTCAGACAAAGCCAAATTTATACTTCTTCCACCCACGTAATCTCCTTTTCGCATATCAGGTCTGCGTTCATAAATATAAACATCATATCCCTTTCGGGCCAAATAAACAGCAAGCAAGCTTCCTGAAAGCCCACCACCAACCAATGTAATTTTTTCTGGCATCTTGCCGCAAATTTAAGCAGGAAATGTATTTGGAATATTTCTAAAAAAGCAGTCACTTTGCAAAGTTGCTCACACCTTTTAAAATACCCCGCATATTCACCCATCTATATCCGTCTTTTGAATGGCAAATAACCACCCTTTCAAAGGTGATATATCTAACTTTTGACGATGGGCCAAACCCTATAGTTACCTCTTGGGTGATAGAAGAATTGGAAAAATACAAAGCCAAAGCTACATTTTTTTGTGTGGGCCAAAATGCGTCAAATTATCCTTTTGTTATCCAAAAATTATTGGAGAATGGCCACCGCATAGGAAATCATACATACAATCACCTAAAAGGTTGGAGTGTTGAAAATGATGCATACATTGCAAATGTGAAGCAGGCAATCCCAGTAACCAGCGAAATTTTATTTCGTCCACCCTATGGCAGAATAAAAAGAAAACAGGCAGCAACATTAAAATCGCAAGGATTTAGAATTATCATGTGGAGTTTGCTTAGCTGCGACTATTTAAAAAACTTGAACGTTCAAAAAAGTTTGAATGCACTAATACACAATGCCAAGGCGGGATCTATAGTTGTTTTTCATGATAGCGACAAGGCTTTTGAAAATATGAAACGCATTTTACCTCCCTTTTTAAAAGAAATGACCACCAGGGGTTATAGTTTCGACACACTTTAATGCTTGCATTGGTTCCCTTCCTTTTGGCATATTTAGCGTTGCAGATTTGGCAAACCGCAGTGCTTTTTAAATATTCCGATAAATTACAAGCAGAGCCCGCAACATGGCCAGAAATTACCATTATGGTTGCTGCCAGAAATGAGGAAGCCAATTTGGAAAAATGTCTGAAAGCCTTGTGCGATTTGCAATATCCCAAAGACAAAGTTAAGATCCTCATCGGAAACGATCAAAGCACGGATAGAACCCAACCTATTGCCTTGCTCTTTCAAAGCAACTATGAAAATATTAAGTTAATTGATATTAAAGACGATCTCACAGGATTGAAAGCCAAAGCAAGGGTAATGGCTCAATTAGATAAGCATGCAACTGGGGAATTCTATTTGGTTACGGACGCAGATGTAGTTGTAAAACCAACTTGGGCTTCCACCATGGTTAGGCATATGGATTCTATTACAGGAGTAGCCAGTGGAACAACCATGGTTACAGGGAACCAAATTGGAGATCAAATGCAAGGCATTGACTGGGCTTACTTTATGGGTTTGTTAAACGTAATATCTTACAGTGGCGTGCCGGCTACTGCTGTAGGCAATAATATGATAATTAGGGCTGATGCTTATTGGCAAACAGGCGGTTATGGGAGAATTAAGTTTTCGATTACT
Organism: Bacteroidia bacterium; assembly: GCA_038317095.1. Lineage (GTDB taxonomy): Bacteria > Bacteroidota > Bacteroidia > NS11-12g > UBA955 > JAGXTF01. Next base: position 77,344 of record JBBQBB010000001.1, read on the forward strand.
GAGGATTATAAATTGTATGACGAGGTATGTAAATTGGGATGGAGATGGAACAACATTATGACCCCAGAAGTTCTAGCCTATTCAAAAGCCACCATTGGGTTATTGCCATTGTTGCACCAGCGAAAAAGATGGTTAAGTGGGGGTAGAGATTTGCCTTGGTATTGGTGGATTTTCTTTGGAGTTTTTGGGTTGTACTATTTTTTGTTACCCATTGCTATGGTGCTCTATCCTTTAGTCACGATTCCCATTGCCTTGGCTAAATTTACCTTGCAAAACATACAGATTGCACGAATATTTAAGTGTGTAGATGAGCCCAAGCCATCCATTCTCAAGCTGTTGATATATGAATTTTATTTATTTGCAATTACAATTCTCACCGCCCTTTTTTCAATTTCTCCCTTAAAAACAATTTGGAAAGGCAGAAAATACTAAATCCAAAATATTTCCAGATATATTTGTAATCTATTGATATACTATAATTTAAAACATGTATTTTGAACCAATATATCTACTTTAGAATATATTTTATGATTTATTAACAAAAAACATTTGCATTTAACTTCTAAAAGGATTTATTTTGTACCAAATTCAAGTATGAAATTTGGAAAACTTACAGCCTTAGCATTGGCAGGAGCCCTAACATTTGCAGCATGCAAATACGAAGAAGGCCCACGCATGTCTCTTAGATCAAAGCGCGACCGCGTATCAAACGAATGGAAGGTAGTTAAACTAACCTCTAATGATTCAAACATTATTGCTTCTGTGAACCCTACGTATCAGTATTTTGATGTTCAACTAGAGGACACCGTTACTTACAATTTTCAGTGGGTGCTAAATCTCATGCGCACCGGAGCTTACACTTGTGAGTTGTTGTTGGTTACAAAAGATGCTAATGGAAATGAAAGTTACATTTCTAATCTTTCAGCACATGGACCTGACAATGCGGGAAATGAAAGAGCTGGCTTTACTTGGCTTCCAGGTATGAGTGCTGCGTTTATCTTATCCACAGTTTCAAACTTGCCTGCACCCTATAAATACATTCGGCCCAACGGCAAATGGTCATTTGACAAAGGCCACTACAAAATTCAGGTTAAACCAGATTTAGGTTATGTTTATAACGAAAACGGCACTGGCAAAAACACATTGGATTGGACCATTGTGAAACTTGCAGAAAAAGCAATGAAATTGAAAGGTTTGGATGAAAATGACAAACCTTGGGCTATGGAACTAAAATCCATCAACAAAGAGAATTACTTCTATTAATAGAAATAAAAATATAAAAAAGCCCTGGAAATCCAGGGCTTTTTTTATTTACACCCAATTCTGTATTAATTTGCACCACAATTGATGAACATTTTACAAGACGATTATAATACCCAAAGGCCTCCCATGGCAATCTCTGAATATGGCAGGATAGTTCTTGATTATATAAACCATATAAAAACCTTACCCGAAAAAGCCAAAAGGACTGAATGGTGTCATTCTTTAATCCTCGTAATGGCTACTTTAAACCCAGAGGTTAAGGTACAAACCAATTACATAGAAAAGCTGTGGGATTTTCTATTTCGCATCGCAGATTACGATTTGGACGTAGATTCGCCATTCCCGCCACCCTTGCCTGAGGAACAGTTAAAAAAGCCGGATACCATTGGATACAATGATTCAGTCATTAAATTTAGATTCTACGGTCGGAATTTACAAAATATGGTAGATAAGGCTTCAGAAATGGAAGACCAAGCTCTTAGGCAAAATTTGGTGAATTTAATTGCTTCCTTTATGTACAACAGTTGTAAAAGTTGGAACAATGAAAACCTAAGCAACGAAACGATTGCTGAACATTTAAAAACTTTATCTAAAGGCAAGTTGGTATTGGCAAGCGACGAATTTGTGGTTTCTCAAGACAACTCACAGCCTAGAAAGTTCTTTAAACGCCCAAACAACAACGCTGGAAATAATGGTGGCAATAGAAATAACAAAAGCAGCAGCAGCAACAACAATAAGTTTAACCGAGGCAAAGGTGGGTTTAAAAGATATTAATCAAAATGTCTGAATTTATCATTGAGGGCGGTTTAAAATTAAAAGGTGAATTAACACCACAGGGTGCCAAAAACGAAGCTTTACAGGTTATCTGCGCTACGCTGCTCACCGCAGATATTGTAACAATTGAGCATATTCCAGAGATTCGAGATGTTCTAAAGCTCATTGATTTATTGGGTGAGTTGGGTGTGAAGATAGAACGGATGGAACGTGGACATTTTCAATTTCAAGCCAGTAAAATTGACTTAAACTATTTAGACAGTGCCGACTTTAAGAAAAAAGGCGCTGCATTGCGCGGGTCTATTATGATTGTAGGGCCTTTGCTCGCCCGGTTTGGCAAAGGTTATATTCCAAGTCCAGGTGGTGACAAGATTGGCAGACGCAGGGTTGACACGCATTTTGAAGGTTTTGCCGCTTTGGGCGCCAAATTTGAATTTCTGCCTGAAGAAAACTTTTACCGGGTTCATGGCGATTCTTTAACTGGCGCAAATATGCTACTAGACGAAGCCTCTGTTACTGGAACTGCAAATATTATTATGGCGGCAGTTCTTGCCAATGGTGTTACACAAATTAACAATGCTGCATGTGAACCGTATATACAACAATTATGTGCAATGCTTAACAGTATGGGCGCAAAAATCGCAGGCATTGGATCCAATGTACTCCAAATTCAGGGAGTTCATAGTTTAAAAGGTTGCAATCACAGGTGTTTGCCAGATATGATTGAAATAGGCAGCTTCATTGGCATGGCAGCCATTACCCAAAGTGAAATTACCCTAAAAAATTGTAGGGTTGACATGCTCGGTATTATTCCAAGAACATTTCAGCGATTGGGCATAAAATTAGAAATCATTGGAGACGATATCTATATCCCTGCAAATAAGCATTATGAAATTGATACTTTTATTGACGGATCTATATTAACCATCTCTGATCAAATATGGCCAGGATTTACACCAGACCTAATATCTATTGCATTGGTTACGGCTACGCAAGCCAGAGGTACTGTTTTAATTCACCAAAAAATGTTTGAAAGCAGGCTTTTCTTCGTTGACAATCTCATCGACATGGGGGCCCAAATTATTCTATGCGACCCTCACCGTGCTACAGTTATTGGATTAGACCACAGAACCCAGTTGAAAGGAATTACTATGTCTAGCCCTGACATCCGCGCTGGGGTAGCTTTGTTAATTGCAGCTATGAGTGCCAAAGGCAAGAGCACCATTCGCAATATTGAACAAATAGACCGTGGCTATGAACGTATCGAAGAAAGATTGAATTCAATAGGGGCAAACATAGTTAGGGTAGACAGTTAAACCCAAAAGAAAAGCCGTCCTCATTGCTGAAGACGGCTTTTCTACTGTTACAATTAATTTATTTAATCAGCACTTTGCCCGATCCGCTAAAATCAGCGGCAACTAGGCTGTAGGTATAAATACCTGCGCTTAGGTTGCTGGTTTCAAATGAAACTTCATTTACACCTGCTGCATATTTTTTTGCAATGGTGCGCACAACTTGTCCGTTTACATTGGTTAAACGAATTTCAACATTGCCTGCATTTGTAAGCTTAAATGGCACATGTAAAGAATTTCCACTTACGGTTGGGTTTGGATATGCACTTCCTAGTCCTGTTCCTTCCATTTTGTTTACATCTAAAGTTTCCGTGCTAACCAAAAAGTCGATTGCAGGGAATCCATTGCTTGCAGAATAGAAAGATGGGAAAAAATAATCTACAGCACCTAGGCCATAACGCGCTTGCTGTTGTGCTTGAATACCATGGTTGTAAATTCTTTGTCCAGTAATTGGAGGCACGGTTGCATCTTCCACATATTGTCCTGGATCGAAGTAGCTTAAAATACGAATGATGTTACAAGCTTTTGTTGCATTGTAATTTGCACCTGTATTGTAAAAAGCAACAGTATCGAAAGGGGCACCATGTTGGTAACCTTTATATCCAGAAACAAAGGATATTGCGCATCCATAATAATTGGCGCCTGTGTTGGCTCCGTTTACAATTTTGGTGCCCATAACCGGAAGTTGAATGGTTCTGCTTCCACCAATTGTATCTGCTGGTGTCAACAATACTTTTTGCGTGTTGGCATTTGTACCTTTTGCGGTATATTTATTCCGTGTATAATCCACAGCTCCACCATAACTTGTTGTAAAACCGCGGCTAATAGAGGTTTTATCGTAAGTAGTAACATACAATGTATCTACCAAGTTAGGATCTGAGTTGAAACGCCTGTAAAAAAATTGAAAACGCAAAGAATCTACAGTATAGGTATTCCAGCGGCTGGTTTTAAAAGGACCTGCATCTGCCCAAAGGGTACCACGTGGATCAAAAACAACACCCAATGAATTGATCGTCGTTGCAGATACCGAAGCTCCACCGCCAGATGCACTGTAAGATATATATGCATTTGTGTCTGGGAATATGGTCATATAACTGTAGTTGGCGTCGGTTCCAGCTTGGTATGCTTTCACAGCTTCGGACATTTCAAACCAAGAAGGACCTGTTGTAACTGCAGCAGGGTTATTGCCCCACGAGGTGGTTTTTGCCCTCAATTGAATTGCCTGTGCATCAGCAGGAACTGTTGCTGGCATTGTTGCTTTTGTGCCGGTAATCTGTGCGTTTGCCATCAAACTTACAGCGAAACCAGCTAAGATTAGTAATTTTTTCATTATAGTTATAGGTTTATTTTTTGGTTGTTTTATAAGGAATGCAAATATATGTCATAGCCTCGTATGGTACAAATTTACCTCAAATCTATACAAGACCCCTAACAATTAAGTATGGTTTTACAAACAAAGGACACAGAATCATTTAAATGTCACCAAATATGGGTCTAATTACAATTTCTTCCAACACCGCATTTTCATTCAGACTCCAAGCGGAGTAAATGGTTTCTGCAATATTGTCTGTGGTAATAAACCGCGTTGGCGGCAAATCTGTATTGCCCCAACTTTCCGTAAATGTGGCACCGGGCATAACTGCAGTAACACATATCCCATCTGCCATCAATTCTTGACGCAAAACTTTGGTTAATCCCAAAAGGGCAAATTTAGAAATACAATAACTGCTTCCATTGGGGTATGCAGTAATACTTGCAATGGAGCACATATTAAATATATGCCTTCTTTTTCCATTCCTTATATCGGGAATTAAAGCTTGTGTAAGATAATAGGCCGAATTCAAATTCACGGCCATTTGCTTTTCGAATAAGCCATCGGGTTCAGTTTCTATAGTGCCAGGTGCATACATTCCTGCATTGTTAATCAATACATCACAACCCCCGAGAAAAGTTATCGCAGTTCTTGCAAAATGTTCGGCCTGTGTTTTTACAGATAAATCCGCAACGATGCCATATGCCGTAATTGCATATTCATTTTTTAAAAAGGTTTCAAACTCGGCAACTGCAATTGGATTGGTGCCACAAAAAGCAACGTTAAATCCATGACTAGCAAACTTCTTTGCAATGGCCCTTCCTATACCCCTAGTAGCTCCGCTAATTATTAGTCTCATATGGTTGAACGCGTCTATGCCTATTCAATTCATTATATAGGGAAATTCCATAATAAACCGCGGAATCTCTACTTTGAATTGCTTGTTGTTGCCCAAATTCTTAAATATATACCAGCCTTTCATGAAACCCATGGGTGTTTCAAACTCACAGCCACTGGTGTATTCAAAGGTCTCGCCATTTTCTAAAATTGGTGTTTCACCCACAACACCCTCACCACGCACAATTCGTACATTTGCCAGGCTATCTTTTATATACCATTCCCTTGAAAGGAGTTGAACTGTTTCTATTCCAAAGTTTTCCAACAGCACGGTATACTTAAAAAAGAATTGGTTGTTTTCAGGAACGCTGAAATCCGCTTCATAGGCCGTAACTACCGAAACCTTAATGTTTTTTGTGATTGCGCTTACCAAAATTCATTTATTCAGCATCATTTTCTGGATCTCTGTCAGAATCGGTGTTCTCTTCCTCTTCTTCTTCCGCTTCCAATTCGTCGTCTTTCTGAGATGGCTTTACCAATTCATCCATCTGAGCTTCAGTGAGGATTTCTTTTGGTTTGGCCATTACTTTCACAAGATAAATCATATCGTCTGTTTCTATACGAACTGCAGTTACGATTTCACCTTTTGCATTGGGAAAACGAATTGTTTTACCGGCAATCCCTGCTGGGTAGGTTTCTTCATACACCGCCATCAATTCGTCGGAAAGTTTGGCGAAGTCAATAAAAACTTTCTTTTTATCCATGGTTCATTTTGAGGGTGCTAAATTATGTTTTTTCGTTAAAAGAACAATTTAAAATAAAAATTATTTGACTCTTTTATTTTCATCCATCAATTCCAACACGGCTCGCCACAACTTTTGTTTGATTCTTTTTTCATCTTCACGCGCATATTTAGACAACCCAAACCGAAAACGGTAATGGACCATGTCTTTTTTCATTTCTACAATTCTAAGCTCCGGAGTACCTTCTTTCACAATTCCAGTTTCTCCATTCACAATATTAAACAATGCCTTTTCCAGTAAAGATGCTTCAATAGACTGGCCCGTTCTTATCTCAAAATCAATACCCATATTGTGCCTGGGATTTCTAGACAAATTTGTAATGGTACTATTGATAAACGTATTATTGGGAATAATTACCAAATTTTCTTCATCATTTTTTAAATTGACATTCAGCAATGATATATCTTGAATATGGCCTTTCTCCTCTCCCACTTGCACATAATCACCAATATGCAAATTGTCACCAAACATAATTATCATGCCGTTTAAACCGTTTACTATATAATCTCTAAAAATAATGGCCAATGCTGCGGCAATAATTGTTATGCTTGTAAAAAATTCGCGCAGGGTAATGCCCAATAAGTGTAAAATAAAAAAAAACAACCAAATACCGGCCAATATGGTGGCCACATTGTTGATTCCCGTAATAAAATTGTCTCTTTTTTTTATATTTTTTCTGCGTTTATAAATTTTAACGGTTATGACTCTAACAAGTCCAACAGCTGCTATAATTACAAAAAACACCCTGTAATCTTTTACCATTGGCGCCAGTTGTTTCCACAATTCCATGCTGCAAATTACGCATGTTGTGATTTGTTTCAAAACATTTGTGGGTATAAAAGAAAGGATGGACTTTTGCAGGTGTGAACGAAGTGCCTTTGGTTTTTGCTGAAATTGAATTTATGGCCTCTTCCTTGAAAACTTTATACCATGCTGCCAGTAAAACGGTATTTATTTCAGACTGCCACTTTGGGAAAGCCACACATTTTAGAAACAACCACATACCCATACCTCCTGGAGCTGCATTGCCAGATTACAAAAATCTGATTTCGGTTATCCATCATTACCAGCCCACAACTTGTATTTTTTTAGGAGATTTATTCCACAGCACCTATAACGCAGAATGGGAATTGGTGACAGAATTGTTTAGACATTTTAACAAAACCAATTTCATTTTGGTCATTGGCAATCATGATATCCTAAATATTCAGCGTTATAAAGATGCTGGAATTGCAGTTTCGTCTTCTATCTTATTCGAAAATAAAATTTTATTAAGCCATGAACCTGTTAAAGATACAAATAAACCAAACCTATATGGACACATTCACCCCGGTTATATTATTCATGGCAAAGCTAGGCAAATCGCCTCATTGCCTTGTTTTTATATGCACAAAAATCAATTAATTATGCCTGCATTTGGCACTTTAACTGGCCATGTAAATATGAAAAGATTGATGCCCGGTGGCAAGGCACTATGCCTTGCAGGCGAAGAACTTATGTGGATTGAATAACAATATATGGATAATAAATGTATTGAAATGAATACACAAGAAAAGTTTTACACCCTTTGTATTTCGATACATATTCTATTGGTAATTTTTGAGAATTGTATAAAAAACTATAGGATGTGTTTTCTATCTCGTCATAATGACTTGCAGATGCATAACCACAAAGGCGGGTATAACTCGAATTGCTTGGCTGATTATAACTTTCGCCCGAGGTGAAATATTTTTGGGTAAGGATTTTATTGCCTTTTTTAAAATGCCTAACGGAAAGTTTTGATTCTTCAACATAATTCTTTGTACCATTTTTCATCCAATAAAAACCGTAGTTGTAGTTTGATACAGAGCTGGTAAATAGTGCAGCAGTGTCATAATTGGTTTTGAATTTTTTATGTCTGTATCTATTCTTACGAAATATAATCCCTAAAATATACTTTCCTGGTTTTTTTGCATATTTCAAATTCTTAAATCTCAACTTTCCATATTTTCCAAGGCTATTGTAGTAGTGGTTTTGCTCATTAATTAATGCGCCATTTTTTTGAACAATATTCGTTTCTTTTGTATAATAAATAGGGGTATCAGCGCTTTTGTAACTTAAAGTTTGAAAACGAGTAGTACCTATTCTTTCCAATGTATTGCCTTTCCAGAACTTGGTTATTTTAACCCTCTCTTTTTCTGAATTGTAATAGGTGCTGTCTTCTATGAAATAATAAAATCCTTGAACGCCAGTTTTAGTGGTATTGTTAATTGTATCAAACTCTGCTGCCCATTTCGAATTCTGCGCAGCATCCCTGGCCTCTAAGCGCCTCACTTTGTTCCGAATAAATATGGCCGTGTCTTTTACTTGGAAAATATTATTGTATAACGGCACACCGTACCTGTCGCTAAAAACCGCAGAAGAATCATAACTGGCAACACCCGCATCATACTTTTCAATAACAAGTTGGGCCTTGGAATTGCGAGAATCAAAACATAAAATGATGACAAGAGAAAATCTAAATGATTTTAAAAACAGTTGTTTGTACGTGCTTTCATTGTTTTTTAATACAGCAAATCAATAAATGGTAAATGTTAAATTTTTAATGGCGAGACAGTCAATCCAAATTTGGAACTATCTAAAAAAAACAAACAATTCTACCCGTTCATACTCACCAAAAACTCGGTATTGTCTTTGGTGTTTTGCATATACTTTAGGAAGGTATTCATCGCTTCTTCTGGATTCATGTCTGACAAGTGATTTCTTAAAACCCACATGCGCTGCAGTGCCACTTTGTCAATCAACAAATCTTCGCGGCGGGTGCTGGAACCTAGAATATCGATGGCAGGGTAAATCCGTTTGTTAGACAATTTGCGATCCAACTGCAATTCCATATTGCCGGTACCTTTAAATTCTTCAAAAATCACTTCATCCATTTTGCTGCCTGTATCTGTTAATGCGGTAGCAATGATGGTCAATGAGCCACCCCCTTCAATATTTCGGGCTGCACCAAAGAAACGTTTGGGTTTGTGCAATGCATTGGCATCCACACCACCTGAAAGGATTTTACCGCTGGCGGGTTGCACTGTGTTGTAGGCACGCGCCAAACGGGTAATCGAATCAAGTAAAATTACCACATCGTGGCCACACTCCACCAATCTTTTGGCTTTTTCCAAAACCATATTGCTTAGTTTTACGTGTTTGTCAGCTGGCTCATCAAAGGTTGAAGCAATCACCTCTGCCCTCACGTTTCTTGCCATATCGGTAACCTCTTCTGGTCTTTCATCAATAAGCAAAATCATCATATAAACCTCTGGATGGTTTTTGGCAATTGCATTTGCAATGCCTTGTAACAACCATGTTTTACCTGTTTTGGGTTGGGATACTATCAATCCGCGCTGTCCTTTTCCTATTGGCGCAATCAAATCGATGATTCTGTTGCTGTAATGCCTAGGGTCGTCGCAAAGGTTTAATTTTTCATCTGGAAACAAAGGCGTCAAGTGTTCAAAGCTTACCCTGTCGCGCACTTGTTCTAGGGTTCTGCCGTTTACAGACTCAATTTTAACCATACAAAAATACTTTTCATTGTCCTTTGGTGGACGTATGCTTCCTCTTACTGTATCGCCCGTTTTTAGTCCGTTTTGTTTGATCATAAAACCCGGTACATACACGTCATCTGGCGATGCAACATAATTATAGTCTGGACTGCGCAAAAAACCATACCCATCTGGCACTGTTTCCAATACACCTTGGGTAACTACCACACCTTCCATTTCGAAAATGGGGGCTATTTTTTCCCTGCGAATTTGGTTCTCATTCGACTGGGCGTTTTGCGGCAATTGGTTCTCTTTGTCGTTTTGGTTTTCGTTGGTTTTAACTTCTGTATTTACCAGATTCTCATTTCCTTGGTTATTGGATTCATTGGAAGGGGAATCATTTTCTGGCAAAGGTGGCAGTAAAGCATCAAAATCGAGTTGTTGATTTATAGGCGGGGTTTGGGGTTGATTTTCCCGCTTTTTATGAAATTGCTTTTGTGGATGTTGTTTGCGAGGTTCTATTGGACGTTTCTCTTGTTTAACTTCAACATTTTCTTTAGCCTGAATTTCCGCAACTGGAATTTCTACAACGGGAATTTCCGCCACTGGAATTTCTACAACGGGGATAATTTCTAAACTCTCAACCACTGGGTTTTCCAACTTTTCAACTGTTGGTTTATCCTGCTTTTTAATTGGCGGATTATAGGAAGGTGTAACTTTCTCTACTTTTTGCACAGTTTCTTCTACAGGCTTTCTCAATCGGCTTTTTTTAGACGTATTTTCCAAATTGGCAATTGGGGCATCCAAAGGATTTGCTTCCACCTTAGTGGGTTTGGATTCCGCTTTTGCCGCATCCAAACTGCCATTGATAGCAACAATGAGTTCTGCTTTTTTCAGCTTGCCAGCGTTGTCAATTTGTAAAGTTTGAGCCAGTTCCTTCAAATCAGGAATTGCCATTTTGCTCAGGTCAGGTTTGTCTGCCATGTTTTTCTTAAATCGTAAATTTTATGAATCGGATACAGTAAATAATGTGGATTGGGATTGGACAAACACGAGATATGTTTGTTTATCGAATGCAATAATAGTTAGAAACTTTGATTTTACAAAAAAAACTATTTGAACCCTGAATTTTAAAATCCTTTGGTTCCAAAATTAAGGTAGATTATTGGCTTAATCATCCAATTCACCGGCAATCACATTCATACTGCTCATGGTAAGAATGGCATCGCTAAGCATAGAACCGACAACCATCTCTGGATAGGCTTGGTAATAAATAAAGCAGGGCCTGCGAAAATGCAAACGATATGGCGTTCTACCGCCGTCGCTTACCAAATAAAAACCCAATTCTCCATTTGCACCTTCTACGCTATGGTATACTTCACCGGCAGGAATTGGGGTTTCGCCCATCACAATTTTGAAATGATATATTAATGCTTCCATGCTGCTGTATACTTCCGCCTTTGGCGGTAAATAAAAATCTGGCACATCTGCAAAATAATTCCCTGCTGGCATATTGTCTAATGCTTGATGAATGATTCGCAAACTTTGGCGAATTTCTTCTTGGCGCACAATGAATCGATCATAAGTGTCGCCATCTTGACCCACCGGTATGTCAAATTCAAAATCTTGGTAGCTGCAATATGGATTCATTACACGAACATCAAAATCCACACCCGCAGCGCGCAGGTTTGGACCGGTAAAACCATAACCCAATGCTTTTTCTGCAGTAATGGGTCCAGCTTTGATTACCCTATCCATAAAAATACGGTTTCGGGTAAGCAGGCGGTCAAATTCATCAAACTTAGCAGGAAACTCTTTTAACCATGCTTTCAGTTTGGTTATAAAAGCCGGGCTAAAATCGCGTTCGAAACCGCCAATGCGTCCGATATTGGTAGTAAGCCTGGCTCCACAAACCTCTTCATACATTTCATAAATTTTCTCGCGTTCCTGAAACATGTATGTAAAACCCGTTAAAGCTCCTGTATCTACACCTATTACGGTATTGCAAACCAAATGATCTGCAATACGAGCCAATTCCATAATAATTACCCGCATGTAATCTACCCTTTTAGGCATTTCTGCACCTATGAGTTTTTCTACCGTCATAATCCAACCCAAGTTGTTGATGGGCGAACTGCAATAGTTAAGGCGGTCGGTTATGGTTGTAATTTGGTTAAAGGGTCTGCGTTCGGCTAATTTTTCAAATGCGCGGTGAATGTATCCAATGGTAGGTTCAGAACTTATGATTCTTTCTCCATCCACTTTCATCACATTTTGAAAAATGCCATGGGTAGCAGGGTGCGTTGGCCCTAGATTTAGTGTTGCTATTTCACCGTCTATGGTTTCGTTCGACATGCCCACATAAGGCGTCATTGGCACTGCAGATTTTACTTCAATTTCACTCATCTTCCAAAAAATTTATCTGATTTATCCGTACGCGTTTCGTCTTCCAAAGCATACTCCTTGCGCATTGGATGGTAATCCATGCTGTCCATATTTAATATTCGGCGCAAATCTGGGTGACCTTGAAATTGAATGCCGTAAAAGTCGAAAGTTTCTCTTTCCATCCAGTTTGCAGCGTCAAAAACCGACGTCAAAGTGGGGCAAGTGGGATCTTCAATGCTAAAAAACGTTTTTAGACGCAACCGAATGTTGTTTTCCAAACTATGCAGATGGTATACAACGCCCAATTCTTTGCCTTTGTTATCCGGATAATGGATACCACACAAATCGGTTAGAAATTGCATTTTCAGGTTTTCATCAGATTTGAGATTCGAAATAATGTCTACAATCTCATTGCGGTTCACTTCAATGCACAACATGCCAAAAGTATCCTCTTGGTTTAAGATTTTTTCGCCCAAGCTTTGGGACAAATGCGCTAGCAATTCTGTATTGTTAAGATATGCCATTGCTTATAAGGTTTCAATATGGTAGCTTTCCAACATTTTCTTGTATTCATCGCTGTTGCGGCGGCGTAAACTTTCGTTTTGAACCAATTCTTGTATTTTAATCAAGCCATCAATAATTTGCTCCGGGCGCGGTGGGCAACCTGGCACGTAAACATCAACTGGAATGATGGTATCGATACCCTGCAAAACGCTGTAAGTATCAAAAATACCACCACTGCATGCACATGCTCCCACACTCATCACCCATTTGGGTTCAGCCATTTGGTCGTACACTTGTTTTAGTACTGGTCCCATTTTTTTGGCAATCGTTCCCATCACCATCAACAAATCTGCTTGACGGGGAGAGAAAGAAAGTCTTTCACTGCCAAAACGGGCCAAATCATAATTGGCTCCCATTGTAGCCATAAATTCAATGCCGCAGCAAGAGGTGGCAAAAGGAAGGGGCCAAAGAGAATAAGATCTTGCAAGACCGATTGCGCTGTCTAGCTTTGTTGCGAAGAAACCTTGTCCTTCAAAGCCTTCTGGTTGTTCAGCTATATTTACCATTTAACGAGTTATAAGTTGTGGGTTGTAAGTTTGCTTGTTAACGTTCCCATTCGAGGCCGCCCTTTTTCCAAACGTAGAGGAATCCTGCTAGAAATAGTCCTACAAATATGAGAACCGCAGCGAATCCTTCGCCACCCATTTCTCTAATATTTACCGCATACGGATAAAAAAAAATTACTTCCACATCAAACAATACAAACAAAATTGCCGTAAGAAAATATTTTACCGATACTGGAAAACGGGCATTGCCTTGGCTTTCAATGCCACATTCAAATACTTCATCTTTTTGTTTGGTTTTGCGGTTAGGACCCAAAAGTGGCGATATGCCAAATACCAATGCGACAAAGCCAACGGCCACGCCAATTTGAATTAAAATGGGAATATAACTGGAAGAATTGCTCATAGATTGCCCTGCAAATGTAATGCACGAACCTGAATTTGAATTGCAAAAAATAGCGTTGTTTCACTCTTTTTTTCATTACTGTGACATTTGATTGAATTCAATTCTTAAATTTGCCCTATAAATATGAAGAAAAAAATACTTTTAATGGGCTCAGCCCTTTTGATTTTTGTATTGGCTACGGCAAACAAAAACGGCCCTGGTGGCGATTATACAGGTGCTCCTTTGCTCAATGGCAATGCTGGGGCTACATGCGCTACAACCAACTGTCACGCAGATGGAAGCAATAGAAATGGCTCATTGAACGTTGCCGTTACGGAAAAAGGGAAATTCACACCTGTAACCAAATACAAATCGGGCACCACATACACAGTTGCAGTAGCTGTTTCAGGTACATTTGGCTCTAAATATGGCTTTTCAGCCACTGTATTAGACCCATCACGCGCGAAAACGGGTGTAACTGATGGTGCTGCCAGTGGCACCAAAATTATGAGTTTAAACTCTAGGAGCATAGCAATGCAAAGCGCCCCGTCCTTATTGGGAATTTTTAGTTTCGATTGGACTCCAGGCAGCACGCCAGACAGTGTTACCATTTATGCCGCTGGAAACGCAGCGGATGGCTTAGATAACAGCACAGGCGACCAAATTCTTACCACCAAAAAAATATTGTATTTCGACAAAACCAGCGCTGTTTCTCACACAGATATATCTAGTGCTTTTGCTGTGTATCCAAATCCAACGGCCAATTTCATTCACTTTTCAAAAAAGATGGACTTTGCAGAAATCTTGGACATACAGGGTAAAATTGTACTAACAGCAAACCAAGCAATAAGTTTGGATTGCTCAAACTTGGCAAAAGGCATTTATTTTGTTCGCATGCAAAACGGAGAAAATACAAGCATAGAAAAATTGGTAAAAGAATAACGCAAAAAATATTTTCTTTGAAAAAAAGTCAAAAATTGAAAAAATCTTTTTGGCTTTTTTTTTGCAGTAGAAATTGCCAATATATATGTATAATTACTATAAATAAAATGAATAAAATATAAATACTTTAAGGAGCTACATTAATAAGAAGATCACCCCAAGAACAAGTTCGGTAACTTTATTTCTATAGCTCTAGCGTTTAACCCAAAACCGCATGCGTGGCGGTAGAAATCTAAATGCTGGTTTGCAAGTTTTTTACCTTAAAGGCTTGGCTTTTGGGGTACCTTTTGGTCCGCCGCGGCGCAATGCAAAAAGGTACAAACAAGTATTTTCAAAAAACCCTATTTTGCCCCAATGTTAGGATGAATTTATTCTCTACTTTGCACTATTTCCTCGCATTCAATGCCCTATGAAAAGCCCTGGCATTGTCCAGATGTGCTTCCCATGTTTCGGCAAAATTGTGGTATCCAGAAAAATCGGCCTTTGCACAAAAATACAAATAGGTATGTTGACCATAATTTAAAACGGCATCGTAAGCTGCAACATTGGGAATGCAAATGGGTCCAGGTGGCAATCCTTTGTGCAGGTAGGTATTGTATGGCGATTCTATTTTCAAATCAGTACCCAAAACCCTACCGTTGTGTTTTCTTGCAAAAACCACGGTTGGGTCGGCTTGCAAAAGCATGTTTTTTCTCAATCGGTTTATGTAAACACCCGCAATATTTTCATATTCGTCCGTTTTATTGCTTTCTTTATTTACAATACTTGCAATGATAGCCACCTGTTCTCGGTCCAGTCCTTGTTCCAATGCCTTTTGTTTTCTGCTTTTAGACCAGAATTTTTCTTTTTCGGATTGCATTCTTTTTAGAAACACTTCCAAATTGTCTGAAACATAAAAATTGTATGTATTGGGAATGAAAAACGCTGGCCAATTCTTGTCATTAAAACCCAGTGAATCCGTACCATTCGATTTTGTTAACATTCCAAACAAAGTATCAGCCGTTACTTCCATATTGGCAGCAACCGCCTCGGCCAAAGTGCGGGCATCCCAACTCCCTTTTATCACCAAGTTGCGGGTTTGTTTGCGGTTTTCCTTTAAATTTTTTACAATATCATACAAACTGCTTTTGGCAGGAATTTGAATAAAACAGGCCTTAACCTTTTCGTAACCCAACCGATTTGCCCAAACCACAATGTCCTGTTGCTCTTCTTTGCTCAAAAAAATAACTTTACCCAATTCTTGGGCCATTTTTTCCATACTCCAACCCTGCCTTACCCTAAGTTTCACCTCCTTATTGGCGTGGTTGAGGTTTGAAAACAATACAAACCCAAAATATCCAGCCGCAATAGAAAAAACGACCAAAACAACAAGACCTACCCAAAGGATTTTCTTCATAAACAGGGCAAAAATAAGATTTCTGTAAGATATTTTCCATTGAAATAAATGTGGTTTTGGCGTTTTGTGGTTTGCCGCCTGCGCTGCCTATCTTTGCCCTGTGAAAATAGCATTGCTTGGCTACGGCAAAATGGGGTTGGAAATTGAAAAAATTGCAGCCCAGCGCCACCATCAAATTGTACATACCTTTACCACAAAAAATCCGGCAGATTTAGACCGCTTGAAAGATGCAGATGTGGTTATTGAATTTACCCGACCCGAAGCTTGTGTGCAAAATTTAAAACTTTGTTTTGCTGCGGGCGTTCCTGTAGTTACTGGCACTACGGGCTGGTATGCAGAATTGGCCCATGTGAAAGCGGCTTGCAACCAAACACATGGGGCATTGTTTACTGCAACCAACTTTAGCCTAGGGGTAAACATTGCGTATTTTATGAACCGCATTTTGGCAAAAATCATGGCCAAGCAGGACGGTTACAGTGCGGGGATTACTGAAATTCACCATACCCGCAAATTGGATGCGCCCAGCGGCACAGCCATATCCTTAGCAGAGGGAATCATCGATAACAATCCACGTTTTAACGGATGGGAATTGGGTGAGAATACCGCAAAAAGTGGCGCCCTGCCTATCCATGCCCTTCGGGAAGGCGATGTGCCCGGCACCCATGTTGTTCAATATAACAGCGACATAGACCGTATAGAAATAAAACATGAAGCACACAACAGAAAAGGATTTGCACTTGGGGCAGTTTTGGCTGCCGAATGGCTTGCCGATAAAAAAGGTATTTTTGGTATGCAAGACATGCTTAAATTTGACGCTTTGATTAAATAATGGGATCTTATCAACTTGGTTTATTCATGGCCCTTTGGGTGGCGGCATTTTTACTTACCCGTATTGGGCTTTCTGTACTGTTTAAAAAAGCGGGCTACAACCCAATCCTGGCCTTTATCCCCATACTTAGTTGGTGGTGGTGGCTAAAGGTAGTAAACCGCCCCAAATGGTACATGATAGGCATGGTGATTCCATGCATAAACATCCTGTTTAGCTTTAACATTACGCTAGATTTGCTTCGCAGTTTTGGCCAATTTCGCTGGTGGCAGCATTTTATAGGCACCGTTTTTACTTTCATTTACTTGCCATATATGGCTTTTGACAAAAATGTAAAATACCTAGGTGGCGCTGGCGATGCCGAATGGCGCAAAAAGAATATTCCACCGCACCGCGGCAGCAGAGAATGGGCAGATGCCCTGTTGTTTGCCATGTACGTTGCCGGTGGTATGCGTAGTTTGTACTTCGATTTGTACCAAATCCCTACCCCATCCATGGAAAGCAACTTGATGGTGGGTGATTTTTTGGTTGTGAGTCGCGCTAAAATAGGCATGCGTATTCCCATGACGCCCATAGCCATTCCAGTTTTGGCCCACAAGGAACTAATGGGAATGCAAGCATTTAGCGATATTTTAGAATTGCCCTATATGCGATTGGGAGGCTGGTATACCATTAAAAACAACGATGTAATTGTGTTTAACTGGCCGGCTGATGAAGAACAATTTCCAGTGGATAAAAAAGAAAACTATGTGAAACGCTGCGTGGGTGTCCCTGGAGATTCATTGAAAGTAGTTAACGGACAAGTTTATATCAACAACAAAAAATTACCTGTGGTTGGGCATACCCAAAAAAGGTATTTGTGTATTTTAAAAGAAACGGTAACCCAAGACTTTTTGCTGGAATACAGTTTGGGAGATTACAACATTCCGGTTGACGCGGTAAAAATGATTGAAGAGGCAGCGAAAACCAAAACCACCATAAACCCAATTTGGATTTATACATGGCCAGAAAATGCCGATAAAATCAAAGGCGATCCTAGGGTGAAAAGTTTGTTTGAAGCTACCCAAGACCATGTTTCTACTTCCATGACCTTTCCAAACTGCATTTCTGAAAGCCAAGAAGTTACCAATTGGGACATCAACGATTACGGGCCCATTTATTTGCCAAAACGTGGAGATAAAATTACCCTCACCAAAGGCAATTGGGAATATTATAAACTTGCAGTAAACAAATACGAAAAAGCGGGCATTGAATTCAATGGCACGGGCTTTAGTAAAAATGGTGAACCCATTACCAGTTATACTTTTAAGTTGGGTTATTATTGGATGATGGGCGACAACCGCTACAACAGTTTGGATTCTCGTTTCTGGGGCTATGTACCCGAGGACCACGTGGTAGGCAAACCGCTATTCACTTTCCTTAGCATCCGCAAAGTCATTGGCATAGATGAATTGGGTCAACCCAAAAATGCGCATGGCAATCCTGAATACGACACCAAAGGAATACGTTGGGAGAAGATATTGAAGACGATTGAGTAAGTTTAAAGTTTAAAGTTTAACAGCCGGTAGACGATGGGCATACGATGGGAAGACGCGGAAATTTGTCAATAGGGCTGATAATAAAACGAAAAAAAAGAAAAACGCCGCGGGATTCGCGGCGTTTTTTATGGGTGATTGTTGTTTTTAGATTTCCTTCAGAGCCTAATGCGCGGATCAGAACTGGCGTAATATTGCCAGCGCTAACATCTTTTCGACTCCAAAGTGAATACTTCCACGCCACTGCGAGGCGCATCACAATCTTCCTACATGATTTCATGGCCGTACCCGGTTGTTTTGCTTTCAACCATAAACCCAGGCTCGTATCGGCTGTTATCATCTCCGCCGCAGCGGATTAATACCAAATACAAATATTAATTAGTCCAATCAATGTATTCAAAAATGTATGGATATGAGCAAGCAGAAATAATCGTTTTTTCTGTTAATTGATTTACTTGACTTTCAATAAAGTCTGATAGTTTATTTAAATTTTTGAATAGACAGCCTGTAAAATTCGCTTTTGTTATTTCCCACATTCTTTCTGCAGGGTTTAATTCGGGACAATACGGTGGCAAAAAAATAAGACCTATATTATTTGGTATTTTTAATTCGTTTGATTTGTGAAAGCCATCGTTATCCAGCACTATGTTTTTAAATTCATTCGGATCTTGTTCTGAAAATTGGTTAAGATAAATTTGAAACGTATCATTATTGCAAAATGGCAATTCTAATAAGAAACTTTTTCCATTTATCGGGGAAAAGGCTCCAAACAAATAGGTTGATTTAAATACTTGCTGAAAAAGACCTATAGGCTTTACTCCTTTGGCAGTTAAAGCTTTACCATTTTTGGTAAATAAACCAAATCTGCTTTCGTCTTGGAAATATAAGTTTACATTTTCAAATTGAGAGTCTATTATAAAAACTTCTTCTTGAATTATTTGACCGAAGTTTTTTTAAAAGTGTCCATTGCTAGTTCATCCTTTAATATATGGGATTTGCGAGCAACCTTAATTTTGCTTCCAAAATGGCGCTTCGCATATTCTACAACAGTGCTATATTTTATTTCTTTGCCCAATTCATCTTTGATCCAATGCATTAGTTCTTTGTAACCTCTTAAAGCATTTTTAGGCTGTTTTAATTTCACGGAACATCTGAAAAGTTAAAGCCGTTTTTCGGCAATAGTTTTCAAATTAGAGCCACAGACTCATTAACCCATATTGGAATTTATGCTTTTGATCAATTTTTAGTATGTTTGGATAAATCTGGCAAACTGAAATGGATGCACCGTGTAGATTCAATCGGGTTTAGTAATCAACAAAACACTTTGGCTGTTGCTAATAACGGTAATGTTTTTTGGGCAATTAACTATTATAAATCTGGTGTAATTTTTGGACGGGTTATTACCGTTAACTTTCCTGGTTATGGTTACACTTATTTGGCAGTAATCAATAGAAACGGCAGTTTGTTAAAAGAATATTTTGCAGACACTGTGGGTGGTGGAAATGACAATATCATAAGGATTTTTAATTCGAATAGGTTAAAAGATATCGTTTTGTTAACAAATGGCAAAGATGAGAGTTTTAAGAAATGGCGGAATTTGCCTGATTCCGCCAAATATTTGAATGAATCTTCGACGGTTATCAGGTTGGATTCCAACGGAAAATTGATCCGATTTAACGGACTGCCTGCGTCTACCGATGCTGTGTGGTTAAACCATTATTATTTAAATTATGCTCTGGTAACCCGACAATTTTGCCCAACAACATCTGTTCTGTCAATAAATGGTGCCAATATTAACAATATTGGTGGAAATGACTATGCGTTATGGTATGTTTCTACATTAAAGCCCCAAAAAGCTCAAATAAAGCATTTGCTAAACTGGCCAATCAGTATAGGTCCAAATCCAACTTATGGCAACGTTCAAATTTTTGGAATGAAGCCAAATTGTTTGGTTGAAATCACTCTATTGAATATTTATGGCGATAGAGTACATTCAATTGTTGGATATTCGAACGAGGTTTCAAATTTGGAATTGTTATCACATTCACCTGGCTTGTATTTAGTGATGATTAAATATATAGAAACTGGGGTCTTTAATACTTATAAATTGCAGGTAATAAAGTAGAGGAGTTCCTGTAATAAAGAAATGGAATACTGTCATGGAAGCAAGTATTAATTTGATTTCTTCTTCCCAATTCAATTGTTTGCCGAGCCCAATTGGTTTAAAAAAGAATTAAACCGGTCTTACCGGACTTCCAGTCCATTGTGTGTTCGACAATAGGTTTTCTCCTTTCATAACCAGAGACAATGCAGAAATCTGCACGTCATCGCCAATGATTGAATCATACAGAATGATAGAACGTGCACCAACAGATGACCTAGCGCCAAAATTCACAGAGTCAATTTTCATAATTCTATCTTCAAACAAATGGGTTTGGGGTCCCCATTCATCATTCAGGGCAGCATCATCGCCAATGGTTAACATACCGGGTTCTGTAATATCTGTTGTATCTAAAAAAATACGTTTGCCGGTGTTTACACTAAAATTTAGTAAATCTTAACTGGTTTCAAATTGCGTGGTGTTGGAATTTAATTCAGGGAAGAGATTAGAATTAATTTGCCAACTCCAATTGTGTATGGTACAATTCAGCATATTTGCCATTTTTCTGCATTAAACTCTCATGATTTCCTTCTTCAATTATTTCTCCTTTTTCTAATACAAGAATTTTATCTGCATTTTTTATAGTGCTGAGACGATGGGCTATAACCAAAGATGTCCTTCCTTTCATTAACGTGGAAATCGCTTTTTGAATCAATTCCTCTGTTTCTGAATCAATACTGCTGGTGGCCTCATCCAATATAATTACCGAAGGATTGAATGCCAATGCCCTAATAAATGATACCAATTGCCTTTGCCCTAGCGATAATGACATGCCTCTTTCCATCACATTGAATTCGAACTTCCCAGGTAAATTTTGAATAAATTCATAGGCTCCGATGGTTTTTGCAGCATTTTCAATGGCCTCACGGGTTATTTCGGGATCTCTAAGTCTAATATTGTCGGTAATACTGCCCGAGAACAAGAAGACATCTTGCAACACCATGGATATTTGTCTTCTAAGGTAAGCCAAATCATAGTCTTCTGCTTTGATGTCGTCTATCCATATTTCACCAGAAGTGTGCTCATAAAATCGGTTCACTAAATTCACCAATGTAGATTTTCCGCTGCCTGTGTGACCCACAATAGCAACGGTTTGACCAGCCTCAGCTATAAAACTTAAATTTCGAATCACGGGTTGGTTTTCGTTGTACCTAAAGCTTACATTTTTAAACTCAATTTTTCCTTTAATTTTATGTTCAGTTAAAGCACCAGATTTTTCCTTGTTTTCGTCATCATCTATCAATTTAAAGATTCTCTCTGCCGCTATCATTCCCATTTGAATGTTGTTAAATCTATCTGCAATCATTCGGATGGGCCTAAAAAACAAATTGGTAAACATAATAAAAGCAGTCAATTCTCCAATTTTTACCGAATGGTTTAGCATCCCTTTGGTTCCATACCAAACCAAAATAGCCAAAGTTGCCGCAACTATAAATTCTACCACCGGAAAAAATATGGCGTAATAATAAATACTCCTAATATTGGCATCTCTGTGCCTGGCGTTAATGGTGTTGAATTTTTTTTCTTCCGATTTTTGTCTGTTGAAAATTTGCACTACTTGCATACCTGTGATGTGCTCCTGTAAAAATGCATTCAATTTAGAAACTTCAGTTCGTACATCTTGAAAGCTATCTCGCACTCCTTTTCTAAATCGGTTGGCAGCCCATACCAGCAAAGGCAGAACGCTTAACGATACCAAGGTTAATTTCCAATTCATAACAAACATGAGAACCAAAATCACCACGATTTGAAACAAATCGCCTGCTATTGTAATTAAACCAGAAGCAAACAAATCTGCTATGGTTTCTATATCACTCACAGTGCGTGTAACAGCGGTTCCAACTGGTGTTTTGTCAAAAAAAGACAAGCGTAAACTTACCAAATGTTTGTATACATAATTTCGCATTTGTAAAATCACATTTTGTCCTATATACTCTGCTAAATAGGTGTTTGCGAAGCCGAGAATGCTTTGCAGTATTAGCATTCCTAAAATAATTAGACTCCAAATACCAAGGCCGTGCAAATCCATTTTTACGATATAATTGTCAATAACATGCTGATAAAAACGGGGTTGCGCAGCTGCCAAAACGGATTGAACAATGGTGAGACAAACGGCCCAAATAAAAATAGACCGATAGGGTAGGGCTAAGCTAGTTATCCTTTTTAATAGTGATAGGTTAATTTTGGGTAATTTCATTCGTTTTGGAAGGAGGTTCAAAAGTAAATCAAAACTATGTTGGGAATATAAATACTTACTTTTCCACAAAATTTGTTACTCCTGCGAGGGTTTGCCTATAATTGCACCATGGCCATGCACATAGCGATCGCCGGCAATATTGGAGCCGGTAAAACCACCCTCACAAACATCCTAGCAAAGCACTATGGATGGGACATGCAGTTGGAGGACATGGACGACAATCCTTACATCTCAGATTTTTATGAAGACATGCAACGTTGGAGTTTTAACCTGCAAGTTTTCTTCCTGAACTCCAGATGGAAGCACATTCGTGAAATTAGAATTGGCGAAAAAACAGTAATACAAGACCGCACAATATATGAGGATGCTAATATTTTTGCGCCCAATTTGCATGCCATGGGTCTTATGAGTACACGTGATTTTGAAACTTATTCCCGACTTTTCGAAAGTATAATTGAGCAAGTACAACCGCCAGATTTGCTAATATATCTCCGCGCTGGTATTCCGAAGTTGGTGCACCAAATTCAAATGCGCGGCCGAGACTTCGAAGATGCCATTCGTTTGGACTATCTAAAGCGCCTGAATGAACGATACGAAGCGTGGATCAACGATTACAAAGGTCAAATGCTTATCTTTAATGTAGATGACCTAAACTTTGAAGAAAATCCTGAGCATGCTGCTTTGGTTATACAACAAGTTGAAAGCACCTTAAACGGGCTTTTCTAATGCATTTAAATACAACAATTTATTCTTCACGTTTGGCCGTCAGGCCAGATGACATTGACATGTTTAACCATGTCCATTCTTCAAGGTATATGGACTATGTTTTGGCCGCCCGGTTCGACCAAATGGGACGCTGCTACAATTGCAGCATGCAAGAGTTTTTAGATGAAGGTCTAGGGTGGGTTTTGGTTTCTACAGAAATGCATTTTAAACGTCCTTTAAAATTGGGCGATTCTTTTGATGTAGAAACCCATTTAAAAGAATTTGAAAAGAAAATAGCGTGGGTGCTTTTTGATATTAAACATGCCGTTACCGGTAAAAGCTGCTGCAGCGGTTGGGCCAAATATACCATGATAGATTTGCAAACCACAAAGCCTGTCGAAATTCCGGATTGGGTTTTAGAGAGATATTCTTTGGAGGATTAATCGCGCTTTTTATCATGTTGGTTTTTTGAAAAAGAACTGCTTTTGAATGCAACGTTGTTCAATTTTCCAAGCAGGCACAAAGTATGACCATTAATTATGTCACCCATTCTTGGTTTTGATTTTATCCATATTGTTGCTTTTACTATCACTTCATCCCTTCGGGATTGTGTTTTTGATGCCATATTAAGCCCATATTTTACAGCAGAATCTATTTGCGAATTCTAAAATAAATTTAGTTTATTTTCGGTTTATTTTGGCGGTATAATTTGTTGTAATTTTCAAAATTGGGCTAACATCTGTTGTGGTTATAAAATGCCATTTGACAAGTTCAAATTCTTGCGCTTATTGAGCCGTAATTGCATCAAACTCTCTAAAGCTTCCTACTACTGCAAGTCCGGTTACTTTTTTTGCATTGCCTTTGGTTTTGATTTTTCTGGCTATTTGATTCAGGGTTGAACCGCTACCTACAGCATCGTCAATCAACAATAAATGCTTGTATTTAATATTTTCGGAAATGGCAAAAGTGTTTTCTGCATTGGTTATTCTTTCTTCAATTTTATGTAACGATTTTTGTGGAACAGGAATAATTCCTGAAATTTTTTGAATCCGAATTTTGGGCAAATTGATTTTTAAATGGGTTTCAATGTATTTCATAATTTGTACCTCTCGTCGGATAGTTGGAGGCACAGACCCTACCGCATCGTATTTCCCTGTAGCAATCAATGTTTCCATTTTTGCCTTAATTTCATCCTTTAAAATCTTCATTAAAAACTTGTTCTGACCTTGCTTTGCAAAGTGTAGCAATGTTCCTAGGCGTGTTTTTTCAAAGTGTTCCATAGTATAAAAATCAAGGTAGTAAAGATCATTCATGTGGATTTCATGATGACCTTTGGTGTTCTTTGATTTTTCCATGCGGAAATAAGCCCATCTTTGTTTTGGTATTTTTGGTATTTTTTTAACGTTTTAATATATTCATCCGCTGTTTTCATAAAAGGAAGTTGACGCTGTTTGCACCAGTGTGAAAATGCCTCAATACCTGTAAGTATGTCACCACTTTCTGTGTTTTGCAGAAAATGGTGTTGGAGAAAATCAATTTCTTGTCCTTTTAACGTGTTTGTGATATTGGGCTCACTTATTGATTCACCCTTTAGTCTATAAATTGTTTTCGATGCTCGGCCAAATTTCTCAACCATGCTAGATTCCAACAATTGATTCAATGCTGCATGAATGGCTTGCTTGGAATGATTGAGTATGTCTACTGGTTCTTTTACGGACAAATCTCCGTTGATTTTGAGTTCAATTAATATTCTATCTCTGATTTTTATCTCAAATGAACAATACAGCAGAGATAGGACTAAAATTATAAAAACAAGTCTATTGACAGTCAATAGTCAATAAAACCAGTTATTCTTGCGCGCTTGCCAAATGCTGAATACACTATGAAACAAACTACTTATCTTTGCTCCCCATGCATTTCTTATATCCGGTTTTTCTTTCTGCATTGGCTGTTTTGCTGATTCCGGTTGTCATTCACTTGTTTCATTTTCGCAGGTTTAAAACAGTCATGTTTAGCAATGTGAAATTTCTGAAAGCGGTAGAAACAGAAAGGAAAAATAGAAATAGACTCAAGCACTTATTGGTTTTATCTGCGCGCTGCTTGGCATTCGCGTCTTTGGTTTTTGCATTTGCAATTCCAGGTTGCGGAGAAAAAAAGCGGGTAAATGGGAAAGCCGCTGTTTGTATATTTATCGACAATTCTTTCAGTATGGACCACAGAAACGGCAAAGGGATTCTGTTAGAAACTGCAAAGCAGAAAGCACGAGAAATTGTAAGCTCACTGGGTGGCCAATCGGAATTTCAAATTTTAAGTTGTGAACCCAATTTAGGGTCAACTACTTTTGTTAGCCCTAGCGATGCCATTCGCAAAATTGATGACATTCAAGTTTCGCCGCGAAGTCCTTCTTTGGGTAAAATTTGGAAACAAATGCATGAAGCCTTGCAGTCGGTTCCAAATGAAAATAGACAAGGCTTCTTAATTTCAGATTTTCAAACAAGTTTCATGCGCGAAATGCCAAACAACCCGCCAGAAAGCGAATTGGATATCCGGTTTGTACAATTAGAAAATATAGACCGCAAAAATCTATCCGTAGATTCTGCATGGCTCGAGAATCCTTTTGCGATGGCGGGTGAAAAAACCAATATTAAATTTAAAATTAGCAATTTTTCCAACGAAAAAATTGTCGACTTAAATGTTCGCCTACTTATCGATAATAATTTAGGAGGGGTTGCCAAATTGGAAATACAACCGCAAGGAAATACAGAAGCAACCATTGGTTTTGTGATGCCAAAAATAAATATAAATAGAGGTATTTTGGAAATTGATGATCCTGAAAACACATTTGACAACAGACTTTTTTTTAGTTTACAACCCCAAGGCGATTTGCAAGTGTATTTCACCGGCAACAATAGCTATTTAGAAAAAGCACTGAATACCAATTCGTTTTTTAAAATATCCAAAGAAATCAATTCAATGGCTTCGGTTTATTACCTTAGCGATAGCAAAGGCGTAGAAGTTACGGAAGCCTCAAAGTTGTCTGCTTTTGTAGAAAATGGGGGTCGACTTGTGGTGATTCCATCCGCAGTTTTGCCCAAAGATGCTTTTGCTGGGCTGGAAACAATTTTTGGTTTACCTCAGATTAAAGAGGTTAAAAAAGGGCGAATCAAAATTGATAAAAAAGGATTAAACCATGTTTTCTTCAATCAGGTGTTTAGCGGAATTCCGCAAAATATGGAAATGCCCATGATCTATCAATATTATAGTACAGGGGGAAGTTTGGGCAACGGAGATGCTGTATTGGCGCTTGAGAATGGAGATCCGTTTTTGATCCGGGTTCGTTTCGGGAAAGGGTACTTGTATTTTTTTACAAGCGCTTTTGAAACAAGTCAGAGTAATTTTGTGCAGTCGGCGTTGTTTTTGCCAGTGACTGCCAATTGTGCTTTTAATTATGAACAAACAGGAAGCTTATTTGGCTTAACCGCTTCTAATAAGGGGTATTTGTTAAAAAATAAATTTAAAATTGGAGAAAGCAACCTTTTACTAACGGGAGATAAGGGAGAATTCAATCCAGAAGTTCAAAATGGAGTTGCTGGCCAGGAGTTGTTTCTTGGCTCATGGCTAAAAGAAGCAGGTTTTTATTTGTTATCTGATAAAAACAATGCAAATAGCAAAGAATTAATATCCTTAAATTACCCCAGAACTGAAAGCAATCCGGCAACTGCGAATGGGGATATGATTGAAAATTTCGAACAAAAAACGGGTGCCAAACAAATCAGTGAAAACAAAACGGGTTTTGCGTTGCAACAAGTATCTACAGATAATCGCCTTTGGCGCTTGTTTATCTGGCTTGCTGCCGCTTTTTTCGCAGTTGAAGTTTTGTTACTGGTGTTTTGGGATCAGGTTTCAACCAAATTGTCTAGCAAAACAAAGCATTTAGTCCTATGAGCACTATACTTTTAAGAGATATTACCATTGCTGACCCGCACAGCCAGCATAATGGCAAAACAACAAATGTTTTACTTGAAGGAGGAACCGTTCTTTCAATCGGTACCGAAAATTTCACTGCAGACGAAGATATCCAGTGCGCTGGTTATTTTATTTCCCCAGGTTGGACCGATACGCTTGCCTTTTGTGGCGAGCCAGGAGAAGAATGGAAAGAAACAATTGCATCGTTGGCTGAAACAGGTTCTGCGGGTGGTTTTACTAGAATTGCCGCCATGTGTGGAGTTCACCCTTTGCCAGATTCCGCTGCTTCGGTGCATTCTGTAAAACAAAAAGGCAAAAATGTTCAAGCAGAAATTCTTCCCATTGGTGCCATAACCCTTGGTTGTGAAGGCAAGGAGATGGCCGAAATATTTGATATGCAATCTGCAGGTGCCGTTGCTTTTTTTGATGGAGATCATGCACTCTCTCAAAATGGCATCAAAAGCAGGGTTTTGGATTATGCGAACAATTGTCAAGCACCCGTTTATTTGTATCCGTGCGACGCCAGTTTATCTGAGGGTGGTAGCATGCACGAGGGAATTGAAAGCACAAAGTTGGGTTTAAAGGGAATTCCTTCCATTAGTGAAATTAGCGCACTTCAATCAGATATTTCCTTAGGCAAATGGTTAAATGTGCCTTTGCATGTGGTTAGAATTAGTTGTGCTAAAAGCGTTGAACTGATTAGACAAGCCAAATTGGAAGGGCTGCAGATTTTTGCCTCCGTTCCAGTCATGAATTTGCTTTTTACAGACAAAGATTTAGCCGAATTTAATGAGAATTTCAAAGTGCTTCCGCCGCTGCGGACTGAATTGGATAGAATTGCTTTAATCAGCGGGGTTCTGGACGGAACCATAGATGCAGTTTGTAGCAACCACGTGCCTCAAGATAGCGAAAGCAAAGACGTTGAATTTGATTATTCTGCAAATGGTGCCGCTACAATTCAATCTGTTTTTTCAGGGATTTTGGAAGCCACTAAAACACAAGATCCCACATTTGTTGCGGAATTGTTGGCCTATAGATCTGCAAAAATGCTCAATCTACCTGTTTCGCCAATTGAAGTGAATCATTCTGGCAGTTACACATTATTCACATTGAAAAATTCAAGTATATTTATAAACAGCACCAGCAAAAGTAGAAACAATCCATTCGAAGGTAAATCTATGGTGGGATCAATTTTAGGAACCATTCACGATGGAAAATTTCAAACACAGTTGCAATCAGGAGGTTCAAATAATAGATGAAAGCATTTTTAAATAGACCAGCCGTGTTTCATGGAATTATGGCTGGTTTGGTTGTTTTCGCCCTTAAACTGGCAATGTTTTTTTCGGGTAATTGGTCTTTTAAACTGTCGCCTTATTATTTATATGTATCTTTTATACCCATAGCTGTGGGCATGATTCTCGGAAGTTTGGGCGAAAAAAAACGGGTAGAGTTGTACAATTATTGGAAAGCGTTGCTTTCTTGCATTTTGGTATCTTTCATCGCTGTTTTTATTGCACAATTGGCTGAGCAAGTTATTTACCGAAAATTGGATAAATCGTTGGCAGAAAAAACCAAGATTCAAATGGTTATAGCCGAAACCGAAGCTTTAAAAAAGGTGAAACTATTCTCCCAGAAAAGCAAAGATTTTTTCATTGAAACTATGGAAAAATCTGACCCTAAAGACATGTATAGCATTGCCAATTTGTTGGTAGCAATTCCTACCTATACTTTCTTAAATGGCATTTGGGGCTTGTTAATTGCTAATTTTACTCGAAAAAGAATTCCAAAAGTGGAATGATCTTTTGCAAAACTTGAACCTTGAAATTTAAATCATGTAAAAATGAAGTCCATAACTTCAGTACAAAATCCTTTTATCCGGGAAATTCAAAACCTACAGTCGAAAAGTAAGTTGAGAAAGCAACACGGACATTTTGTTTGTGAAGGATTGAATGAAATTCGATTGTGTTATTTAAGTGGTTTTGAGATTGAAAAGTTGGTTTTTTGTGAAGATTTAATCGCAAAAGAGGCTTTGGTACAAAACACAGGAATAGGTGATAAAGATACCGAATGGATTGTCGTAAATCGAGATGTTTTTTCAAAAATAGCCTACCGTGAAGATGTTGAAAATGCCATTGCTATAGTTAAAATAAAAGAAATTAATCTAGATGCGTTGAAATGGTCGGATCATGCGCTTTTTTTAGTGGCAGAAAAAGTAGAAAAACCTGGAAATATTGGGGCGTTGCTTCGCAGTGCAGATGCCGCAGGCGTTACTGCCGTTTTGCTAGCCGACCCAATTTGCGATATCTACAACCCCAATGTGATTCGTAGCAGCGTAGGTTCTGTTTTTACAGTGCCAATTGTTTCAGCTACAACCGAAGAAATTCAACTTTTTTTGGCAAAAAATAAGGTTTCGGTGTTTACAACATTCATGGAGAATGCAACCTCTGCTTGGGATTCTAACTTAACCGAAGCTTGCGCCATTGTTTTAGGTACCGAGCATTCTGGCTTGACGAGCCAATGGAAAAAACCAGAGTACCAGAATATCAATTACTCGATGTTTGGCAAAGTGGATAGTTTAAATATTTCCATTGCTGCTGCGTTGTTAATTTTTGAGGCTGTTCGGCAGCGAAGGTCTTAAATGGAGTAACTTTGCCTTGTGCAAAATATTCTTGTTCTTGGCGCTGGAAAAAGTTCTTTTTATTTGCTAGAATACCTAGCTAAAATCGCATCCGAAAACTTTTGGAAAATTACGGCTTGCGATAAAGATGCAGATACGCTTTCTGCGCATACACAAAATATAAAGGGCATTTATACCCAGCAGTTAGACATTTCCAATACTGAAAATTTAGAGTCTTTGATTCAAGATTCAAATTTGGTTGTTTCTCTTCTTCCCCCAGCGCTGCATCCAACGGTTGCAAGGTTTTGTCTCAAACACAAGGCACATTTGGCTACAGCCTCATATGTTTCGCCTGAAATGCAGCTTTTGCATCAAGATGCCTGCGAGAATCAACTTGTTTTTTTGAATGAAATGGGTTTAGATCCGGGCATTGATCATATGTCAGCCGTGAAAATGTTGGATGAAATTAAATCGCTTGGAGGTGAAATTACTTCGTTTGAAAGTTATTGCGGTGGCCTTGTCTGTGAAGAAGATTGCGCAGATAATCCTTGGAAATATAAATTTTCTTGGAATCCTATGAATGTAATTTTGGCTGGACAAGGCGGGATGTCCGTTTTTCGCCAAGACCAGCAGGATAGATACATCCCATGGCCCCAGCTTTTTGCACATTCGCAGGAATTGGATATTCCAGGCATGCTTAAATTAGAAGCTTACCCAAACAGAGACAGTTTGGGTTATATGAACTTGTATGGTTTATCTTCCGCAAAAACCTTTTTGCGAGGCACGCTGCGCCGTATGGGTTTTTGTAAATCTTGGCAAGTATTGGTAGACTTAGGTTTTACCGAAAACCATACAGTTTTAAAAGATTCTATCCAATCTATCGGAGAATTAACCTCAGCGTTAACTGGCTGTAAAAATACCATCCCCTTTGAAATATGGTTATATCAAAATGGCTATATTCAAGAGCAACAGCAGAATATGTTTAGGTTTTTAGAACTGCATTCTCAAGTGGAACTGACCCGAGAAAAGTGCACACCAGCAATGCTTCTAAAGCTTCACCTTGAGAAATATTGGAAACTGGAAAAATTGGATCGGGATGAGGTAATCATGTACCATCGTGTCATGTACTGCAAACAAAATGTAAATTATTGTGTACAAGCAGTCATGAAAGTTGCTGGCAATGACTGCGTACATACAGCAATGGCCAAAACGGTGGGTTTGCCATTGGCAATGGGAGCAGAGCTAATTTTAAAAGGGTTAATTGATGAAAAAGGTGTATGTATTCCAGCATCTAAGCAATGGTATAGTCAAGTGTTGCCCAAGCTTGAAAATTTGGGCATTGCGTTCAAAGAGTACCGCACATAAAAGTACATTTTTCCACATTTTTGGGCAATAACTTACTTTTTATGTATTTTTGGAACAACGCTTTAATTAATTATGACACGTAGAAGTATAATTTTCATTTTTTTCTTCCTGTGCACGGTAAGTTTATTCTCTCAAGCCGTGGACACATCCAAGTTTAAAATGTACACGAAATTAACAGGCCACAGCCGCAGTGTAGAGTCAGTGGCATTTTCGCCCAATGGTAAATTAATGGCTAGTGGGGGGTGGGATAATACTATCCACGTCTACAAAGCAGACACTCCGGGTTTTGCAACTGAAAAGTTTGTGCTTAAAGGCCATATGGGTGGCGTTACATCTTTGTTTTTTTCCAAAGACAACAAATTCTTAGCTAGCGCCTCCAAAGATTTTTCTATTCGTGTTTACAATTTAGAAAACGGAGAATTGGTTTTTTCGGCCAATGATCATAGGGGAGAAGCTACGCGTGTATTTGTCGATCCAAAATCGAAGTTTTTGATGAGCAGTTCTTTGGATGGTACATTGATGATGTATGAATTTCAAAATGCCACAGCCAAGTCTCGTACAATAAAATATAGTGGTGTCATCAATAGCTTCGTGCCAGCCATCGATGGCAAAAGCTTGTACATTGCCACAGACAAGGGGGATATTGACAATATCGATTTTAAATCTATGGTTATTAGAAGTTTAAAAGGTCATACTGCAAAGGTCAATTGTCTAGAGCTTTCACCAAATGGTAAGCTACTTGCCAGTGGTAGCGATGATAAAACCATAATTATCTGGGATTTGGCCACAGGTAAAATTTTGAAAACGCTAAAGGGGAATTCTTGGAAAATCACCAGTGTAGCCTGGAGTAGCGACGGTAATTATTTAACCAGCACCTGCAATGATGGCCTAACGAAAGTTTGGGATCTAAATACAGGAACCCAGTTGAAAATATTAAACACCTTGGGTAAAAATGCCCGTTGTGCCGCTTGGAGTCCAAATATGGGATTTATTCTTGTAGCTTCATTGATGGATGCTACCAGCAACGGAGCAATATTGTATGCAACCCCTTTGCAAAAGCTACCGCCTGCCCCGCCAGTGAAGCCTGAAGTTAAGTCGTCTGTCAATAAACCCATTGTCAAAGCTGTCAAAAAACCATAATCCATTTCTATGATTTCTGATTCCATAAATTCAGGAAAAGCACCTGAACCTGTTGGCCATTACCCACATGCCAGAAAAGTGGGCGATTTGTTGTTTTTATCTGGCGTAGGTCCCAGGGAAAGAGGTAGCAAAACCATTCCCGGTGTTGAATTGGACATAAATAAAGATATTGTTGACTATGATATTGAAATTCAATGCCGAAGCGTATTTCAAAATGTGAAATATATTTTGGAAGAAGCGGGCTCTAGTTGGGATAAAATCGTAGATGTTACCGTCTATTTAACCAATATGAAAGACGATTTTTCAACATACAACAAACTTTGGGCTGAGTATTTTTCAGAAAATCCGCCCTGTAGAACCACCTTAGAAATAAATTGTTTACCTACCCCAATTGCCATTGAATTAAAGGTGATAGCAACAATTTAATTCCTTAAATATCTAGTCAATGCGTTAAGATGCCGTTGCCTGCCTGGTTTTAAATCTTTCAAGCTGGTGCTTTAATGCTTCCATGGCATTGTCAGTGGCGGCCTCAAAAGTCTTGTCTTGCATGGTTGCAAATAGTTGAGAATCTGCCAAATTTATTTTGCACTCTATCAATTTGTTGTTTTTGTCTGAGGTCTGATCTACTTTTAAATAGACAGTTGCATTTACTATGCGGTTGTAATAGCGGTCTAGTTTTGCAAGTTTACTAGAAATGAAATCCAATAGTTTTTGGTCTGCTTTAAAGTTTGTTGTTTGAAAATCAATTACCATGTTGTTGAATTTTAATTAGTTAGACATTTAGTTAGAAGCACTTTGCTTTATGCAATTTAGGATAACATTTGATATTTCCAAACCACATTTAAACTATTTTTAATTTTAGTAGACCAATTTATTGTGCATACCGATGAAAGGTGCCACCCCATTGATTATTCTCTTGGATGTAATTTATGCACCAACTTCAATTTTTCAAAAGAGTTTTTTGTATAAACTTGGGTTGCAGATAGCGATGTGTGCCCCAAAAGATCTTTTATAGCCAGTAAATCTGCGCCATTGTTCAGCAGGTGGGTGGCAAAAGAATGCCGCAATACATGAGGACTGGTTTTTAGTGCGGATGAAAAAAGTTGAAGATATTTTGTTACTATGCGGTAAACCAACATTGGGTATAATTTTGTTCCATTTTCCAACGTGAACAAATAACCTGTGTAAGATCCATCGGATTTATATTGTTCCAGTGCAACGCACAATTCTGGATGCATGGGAACAATGCGCTGTTTGTTTCTTTTCCCAAGTACAGTGATATTTTTTCTAGAAAAGTCGATGTCCGATTTCTTTAAATTGATTAACTCCGACAGGCGCATTCCCGTTGTGTAAAAAAGCAAGAGCAGCAAGCAATCTCTTTCTCCATTCACTGTTTCGTTCCACGGGAAATTTCTGAACATTTGCTGTAGGTCTGCAGCGGGGATATCTAAAATAATTTTTTTTGGAATCTTTGGCAATGTCATTTTGGCCATTGGATCCTTTTCCAGAATCCCTTGTTTGCGCAACTGTTTGATTAAAGTACGTAGGGCTGATATTTTGCGATGTACTGTTTTCGGAGACATGCCATCTGTCAGCATTTCCGACATCCAACTTCTAATTATAGTAGATTTCCAATCTTTGGGTTCGGGAGAGTCAAAAAGGGTAAGAAACTGCCAAAACTGAGATAGGTCGCTTCTATAGGCAGTTACAGTATGCACCGACATCCTTCGGTTGAAGGTCAGCCCATATAGGAAATCTTCCATGTACTGGGGTAGAATTGCCATTGCTAGAAACAAATAGAACGAATTTTATCCAAAACAAATAGGCAATATTATCAGCATTGGTGGATAACTGGTATTGAATGAAATCCAAAGTGTAATAAAACCAAATAAAAAAACCGCCAACTGTGGGCGGTTTGGTTATGATCTAATAGGTTCAATTAATTCTCAATATCGGCAAGCTGCATTTTCTGCTTGTATGCTGCGCGAATTTTTTGTTGACGTTTAGTAATACAGGGCTTTTCAAATGCCTGGCGTGAACGAAGTTCTTTGATTACTCCGATTTTCTCGAATTTCTTTTTGAACTTTTTAAGCGCCTTATCCAGCGTGTCGCTTTCTTTTACGTTGATGATAATCATGCTCTAATTTTGGGAGTGCAAATATAATAAAAAAAAATACATTTTCAATTATTCTTTTAAAATAGATCGAGAAATTACCAATTTTTGGATTTCACTCGTGCCTTCGCCTATTGTGCACAGCTTGCAATCTCTATAAAACTTTTCTACCGGAAAGTCCTTTGTATACCCATAGCCACCAAATATTTGGACGGCCTCATTGGCTGCATAAACCGATACTTCAGATGCGTAGTACTTGGCAAATGCGGAAAGCTTTGTTACATTTTGACCCCTGTTTTTTTTATCCGCTGCTTGCTGTGTCAATAATTCTGCGGCTTCTATGCGCGTTGCCATGTCCGCTAATTTAAATGCAATTGCCTGAAATTGGCTGATAGGTTTGCCGAATTGTTCTCTTTCCTTCGAATATTTTAAAGCTGCTTCATAAGCACCTTTTGCAATGCCTAATGACAATGCTGCAATGCTTATTCTACCGCCGTCCAATATTTTCATGGCTTGTATAAACCCATCACCTACATTGCCCAATATATTCGCCGATGACACCCTGCAGTCTTCAAAAACCAATTCAGCCGTTTCCGAAGCCCGCATGCCCAATTTGTTCTCTTTTTTTCCACCTCTAAATCCTGGTGTTCCTCTTTCAACAACAAATGCACTAATACCGTGTGTGTCCAATAGGTCTCCTGTGCGTGCCAATACTACCGCCACATCTCCAGAAATACCATGGGTAATCCAATTTTTGCTGCCATTCAATATCCAGTCGTCCCCATCTTTGGTTGCAACGCAGCGCATGCGCAAAGCGTCCGAACCTGTGTTCGCTTCTGTCAAACCCCATGCCCCTATCCATTCTCCACTCGCCAGTTTGGGCAACCATCTGTTTTTTTGCTCCTCGTTTGCAAATTTAAGTATATGGCCCGTGCACAAACTGTTATGCGCCGCCATAGACAATCCTATAGATCCGCAGACTTTGGCCAATTCTTCAATTGCAGCAGCATATTCTAGATATCCAAACCCACTACCACCATATTCCTCTGGTACCATTACGCCCATTAAACCAAGTTTTCCCAATTCTTTGAATACGTGAGTTGGAAATTCTTGACTTTCATCCCATTGCATAAAATCAGGGCGAATGTGCTTTTCGGCAAAATCCCGAACCATGTTGCGAATATGGGTAACGTTTTCGTCAATTTTAAATTCCATAATAAAAATGCAAATCTAAATAGAAACTATCGTTTTTTTTAATGCTTAATGAAAAGATAAATATGGCAGCAACTTTAGCCTTTCTTTTGCAGAAAATCCTGCCAAAACCATAAATTTCATTTCAGTAATATTCCCATTCTGCCTCGTATACGCTGCTATGATTCTAGCCTGGTTTTTGGTGAGGTATGGATGCATTGCCATCTGGGTTTCTGGCATTTCATTTATTTTTATCTTCCGAATTTCTGAATTTTCTAAGGTAAAGCATTTGAAAAGCTTGCGAATTGTAACGGTATCTACATACCAAATTTCCATTAATTGTTCTGCACTAACAAAACCGCCCAGTTTCTCTCGGTATTTTACAATCCGATTCGCCGTTTTCCCGCCTATTCCAGGGAGCTTAATGAACGCATTTGTATCGGCGTCGTTGAGATTGAGTAAGTGGTTCTCGTCATAAGTATTTGTAGCAATGCGGAATTTTTTTGGAGACACAATTCGTACTAAATCCGCTGAATCTAGTCCAGTTTCGGCTGTTAAATCTGCATAGGATTGAAATACCCTGCCCTGTTTGCGTGCATTTTCAATTCTCTCTGCAGCTTCTTCACTAAAACCCATGGATATGAGTTGCTTTTTGCTCCCATAATAAAAGTGCTTTCCAGTGTTTGCGTACTTCCCATATGCTGAATCTTGCCTTTGTTGGTGTTGCTGCAAAAGTCTGCTTGCCATAGTTGTGTCGTATAGCCATTGTATCTTTTCCGGGCCTTTGTAATAATTCAAAGCCCTAGGCACCACAACCAATAAAAAAGCAATGGAAAACAACACCACAGCCCCTCGGTGTTCACTCCTAAAATAAGTAAACCAACCCCCGCCTGGTCTGCGCAATTTGCTTAAATTAATTAGAGTTACTTAATCCTGCAAAACTGGCTAAAGTTTCAGACTTGTATTCACCACGGTCTAACTTTTCTTTTATCGCTTTAAAAGCATTTATAGTTTCTTCAACGTCTGCCAAACTATGCACAGCCGTGGGAATAAGCCTCAACATGATTACACCTTTGGGTACAACCGGATAGACAACAATACTGCAGAAAATATCATAATTTTCGCGCAAATCCAGTATCAAGTGAGTAGCTTCAGGTATTGTACCATCTAGCAGCACCGGGGTTACGGGGGTAGTTGTCACTCCTATATTAAATCCTGCTTCGCGCAACCCATTTTGCAAGGCATGCACAATCTTCCACAGATTTTCTTTTAACTCTGGCCTGGTCCTAATCAGTTCTAATCTTTTGATCGCGCCAACGGTCATTGGCATGGGTAACGCTTTTGCATAAATCTGCGAACGCAAATTGTACCGCATAAATTTAATGATATTCGGCTCACTGCCAATAAAAGCACCTATCCCAGCCATTGATTTTGCAAATGTGCTGAAATAAATATCAATCCCATCTTGGCATTCTTGCTCCTCTCCGGTTCCAGCGCCCGTTTTGCCCATTGTGCCAAAGCCATGCGCATCGTCTACAAACAAACGGAAATTGTATTTCTCTTTTAATTCTATAATTTCTTTCAGTTTACCCTGCGATCCACTCATTCCAAATACACCTTCTGTGATAACCAATATAGCTCCATCCGTGTCTTTTACCAATCGAGTGGCTCGCTGTAACTGTTGCTCTAGGCTTTCAATGTTGTTATGTGCATACACAAATCTTTTGCCCATATGCAAGCGAACGCCATCAATTATACAAGCGTGACTTTCTGCGTCATAAACAATAACATCATGCCTATCTACCAAAGCATCAATGGCAGAAACTACGCCCTGGTAACCGTAGTTCAATAGAATTACTTCTGGCTTATCTATAAATGAGGCTAAATCCCTTTCCAATTGTTCGTGGTATTTGCTATTTCCACTCATCATGCGCGCGCCCATAGGGTAGGCCATACCAAATTCTGCGGCTGCATCTGCGTCTGCTTTGCGAACCTCTGTATGGTCTGCCAATCCCAAATAATTGTTTAAACTCCAATTCAAACGGGTTTTTCCATTGAATTTCATTCTTGGGCCTATCGGACCTTCCAATTTTGGAAAAGTGTAATATCCATGTGCGTCGTCTGCATGTGTTCCCAATGGACCCATGCGGTTTAAGATTTTGTCAAAAATATCTTTCATTCTTCTATAATAAAATGAGATGCAAAAGTAACAAATAATTATCGATCTAATCCTTTTCCTGCAATTCCAGCAAGAAAAACACATGGATTTTTACCCAACAAAGGAATTTCCCTTTTCCATTCGCGGGCTGTTTTGGTTAATATCCATTGTCCCGAACCGTGTATGTTGTATGCCACACATATCCTTGTCTCATCAGCCATTGCGCCAATCAAAACTTGAAAAAAACGATCGGATCGATATGGTGCTTCTATGAAAATTTGGGTGTATCCATTTCGTTGTATCGTTTTTCCGGCATCGCCAAGAAATTGCTTTAACTCTGGTTCTTTTATAGGTGCATAGCCATGAAACGTAAACTGCTGACCGTTTAGCCCAGATGCCATCAATGCCAATACAATGCTGCCTGGACCTACCAAGGGCTCCACAATATATTTGTTATCATGTGCCCATGTTACCACCGCTGCTCCAGGATCCGCCATTCCGGGTAAACCTGCCTCGCTGCAAACACAAATATTTCCGCTTTTTATATGACTTTGCAAAAATAAATGAAGATTGTGCGTGCTTGCATCCCTGTTAAGTTCAAAAAAAACCAAATCGTCTATCACAATCCCCAACCCAACAGAAGTTAGAAATCGCCGCGCAGTGCGCACGTTTTCTACCACCCATTTTTTTGTATGTAATAATATATCAACAAGATAAGTTGAATTGAATTGCGTAAATGAACCATCCCCTAATGGAACTGGCATTAAGATTATCTTGTTCCGTAAAATTTGATTTTCGTTCATCCGTTTTTTTACCTTATTTTTGTATCTATGTTTCGCAAGCTAAATGCTGCCCCAAAGCTTTGCTTTTTGTTATTGTGTTTATTTGTAAACCGCGCTTCCGCCCAAAAATATGGGAATGAATGGATTGATACTGCAAAGGTGCATGTAAAATTTAACATTGGGAAGGATGGCATTTATAGAATTGGATATTTTTCCCTTGAACAATTTTTTACAGATGCAAATGTGTTTTTAAATAAAATTCCGTTTGACCAATTTAGATTGTTTACTATGGGTAACCAAGTTCCAATCTATGTTAAGGACAACAACAACAACAAATTATGGGATGTTACAGATTATATTGAGTTTGTAGGCCATCCCATTGATGGTAAGTTAGATGCGGAGTTGTATGATAAGCCAGAATACCAGCGGCATACACTTAATACGTATCTTTTGGATGACAGCGGTAGCTATTTTTTAACCTATCGAAACGCCGGAACTCCCCTTCGTTATGCAGATTATGTCAATCCTTCGCCACCCATTACACCAGCAAGATCATTTTATATAGCCAAGCAGCAATTTGCACCTATGGTGAATTATGCTCCAGGTCAGCGTGTTTTGGTTGGGGATAAAGATATTTATTTGTGCAGTTATTCCAATGGAGAAGGCTTTTGTGGAGAATATTTTTTTGGTTCCTTAGATTTAAGCGCCATTAATTATAAAGTCGCCATTCCTACACCCTATTATGTACCGGCTGGGCCTGCGCCCATATTGGAATCTGGTATTGTCGGCATTTCTAATTGTGCCTATAACAAAAATCACCGCGTTCGATTTATGGTAGGCCCAGATTTATTTACCAGCAGAAACCTGCACGATACTACATTCAGTAGCACCAATCCAATTACAATCAACCGAACATTGGTTCCATCAGATATAGGTTCAAATTTTACGTATTTAACCTTTAATAGCACTTTGGTTACTGGTGGGTGTGGGGGGTCAACTTGCGCCCATTCGCACAGCATTCTCGCCTATCCAAAAGAATATAGGTTGGATGACAGCATTCAACTTGCTTATACTGAAGATACATCTTCAGTGCCTTTTAATGTTGTTTGGAATGGATATGGCGATGGATTCTTTAGCTTACCCGTTGTATTCGATGAAACCAACGGAATTCGAATTGAAGGTGCATTTGTGCTGGGACAGAAAAAAGTGAAATTTACTTATCCTGCCATTTCACAAAAAGGCAAAGTGTTTATGCAAGATGAGGTGCGTATAAAAACCTTGAATTTTGCAGATGCAAGAAGCGTTCGTATGTTCGATTATTCAAAACAAATTACCGACGCAACTTATCTCATGGTCACTGCCCGTGCCTTAAACATAAGTCAAAAGGAGGAGATTAAACAATATGCACAATTTTGGGGCACCCGATACAATGTTTTTGTGAATGAAATTGAGGATCTTTACAACTCCTTTGGTTATGGTTTAAAACATCCATTGGCAATTCGCAAATGGTGTAAATATTTGCTCGAAACCGCACCTGCCAATAAAGAACCTAAGTTTTTACTTTTAATTGGTCGTGGTTTCGATATGTACTACAACCATGGAACATCAGCTTCCCAGCTAACACCGCATCTTTCAAGAAATTTTATCCCGGCAATGGGAACGCCAGTTTCTGATAATTTATTTACCGCAGGTCTTAAGGGCGCATTGTATGAACCCGCTATTCCTACAGGCCGTCTTTCAATTGATAAACCCGAAGAATTGCTAATATACTTAGATAAATTAGCCTCTTATGTAAATTCAATCAACAATTACGATGAATGGCAAAAACGGGTCTTGCATTTAAGTGGTGGTGCTACCCCTGGGCAAGCTGCGGTTATACAAAATAGAATGGAAAAAATTGGCAGGTTTGTTACCCGCAATCCTTTTGCTGGAATTGTTCATTCCTACTCGAAATCTGCTGGTGGGGCTGTAGATGTTAATTTTAGAACCGCAATTACGAATGAATTAAATACGGGTTGCGGTTTGGTTTCATTTCTAGGACATGGCTCTTCTTCTGTTACCGACGTAGACATTGGAGATCCCAAGGATTATCTAAATTTTGGCAAGTATCCAATATTTTATTTCAACGGTTGTCAAGTTGGAAACCCATGCATCCCTATTGATATAAAACAATACATTCCGCTTTCAGAAAAGTTGATTAAATTTAAAGACAAAGGTGGAGTGGCTTTTCTAGGTCAAACTTCAACCAGCGAGTTATATACTGTTGCTAGCCAAATGGAGTTTTTTTATCAGTCTTATTTTGATTCAATCCGGGATAAAAGTTTGGGTAAAGTTTTGCAAACAGCCATTAAGAATTTTCAATCACCCAATGCAACGCTTAACCGTATTCATTGTGAAGAATTGCTGTTACAAGGTGATCCCGCTTTGCCTGTTTTTGCACCTTCACTCCCCGATTTTTCTGTTTCAGAAGGGAGTCTTTTTCTCGATCCTCCGAATACTGTGGCACTTCAAGATTCTTTTAGAGTGGGTGTTATTGTCACCAATAAAGGCAAAGGTATTATAGATTCTTTTAATGTCAATTTGTCCAGGGTTTATCCTGATGGAACCACCCGAAGAAATTATTCAAAAAGATGGTTGCTGCAAGGAAACTCAGATACCGTATTTTTTGTGATTAGAAGTAAAGATAGAAACACAGGTGGGAAAAATGTTTTTTCCGCCAATTTAAATCCCGAAAAGAAGCCAATAGAATTTAAATATGAAAATAATTTTATCCAACAAGAATTTGTTTTACCTACCAATGGGTTAAATTTAATTTCTCCCAACAGATTCGCCATTGTTGGCACAGATTCAGTTGAATTTATTGCGGAGGCAAATGATTTGTTTAAGCAAAATGATGATTATTATTTTGAATTGGATACAACACCTAATTTCAATAGTGTAAAATTAATTTCTTTGGAGAAAAACAAAACGCCAATTACTTCTAGTGTAATTGCAAAATGGAAAGTAAAGCTTCCAGTATTAAAAGATTCTCAAATGTATTTTTGGCGGGCTAGGTTAAGTTCTGCACAGCTTGAAGGTGGTGCATGGGTTATGTATTCTTTTACTTATATCAAAGACCATTCTGTTGGTTGGATGCAAAATGTGGCTTGGCAATACAACAACAAAGTGTCCAACAATTCATTTACAAATTTAACTGCCGATACGGTTACTCAAAGTTTGCAATTTAGCAAAATTTTGAAAAAAATATATATGGATTGTAGTTACAATTCTGCCAGTAATTTGGGTGTTAAAGAAGCGGGGTTCTCTTCTCAAGATTTAAATTATGGGGTTTGTAAAACGGGTCTCGTTTGCATGCCTTGGGATGGGAGAAAGTTAGTTCGCACCCCCTTAAACCCCAGTATCATTTATCCTGATTGTTATTGGGGACGTGCGTGGGAATCTTTAGGGCATATCGACGATTATCAACTTTATTATGCATTTGATATGTCTAGTTCTGCGGAGCAAGACAATTTCGTGAAGTTTATCAATACCATGCCTGATAGCATGTATGTAACCATATACACTAGACTTCGTTCGTCAGCCGACCAATGGAAGCCTGAAGTTATTTCCGCTTTAAATAAAATAGGCAGTGCTTTTTTCGATACAGTGTCTCGCAGAACCGATGATGCTATGTGGGTTGCTCTGGGAAAAAAAGGATGGAAGCCTGGTGTTGCCCAAGAGGCAATGACCTTTGGTCGCCAATTTCCCTATGTTCAGTTAGAGGGAAATATGGTAGGAGATGCCCAATTGGGCAATATGATTTCTGAGAAAATGGGTCCGGTTAATGCTTTTAATAAATTCTATTTTACCAATAAAAAAGATAAAACTTTATATAGTGCAGACGACCTAAAATACAATATTTATGGAATCCCTTCATCAGGACTTCCAACATTGTTGTATTCTGGTGTTAAAACCCCTCCGCAAGATTTATCTACAATCAATACTTACCTATATAAATACATTCAATTGGAAGTGGTTTCTGAAGATAAAAAGGACAATTCATCCCCGAATATGGGAAACTGGAGAGTTACCCATGATCCCGTTCCTGAAGGTAGTATTTATCCAAATGCGAAATTTGGATATCAGTTTCATGACGATACTTTGTACGAAGGCGATACATTTTATATTAAATTGCCTTTTAAAAATATTGGTACTATAAATTTTAGAGACTCTATCCGTTTGGATTATTCTTGTTACCATAAAACTACAAGAAATATTCTAGGTAAAGGGCAGCGAAAATATACAGCACTTAACCCGGATAGTGCATTTTATTTTGCGTTTAAGTTGCCCACAACTGGCCTTGCAGGTCCCTACGTTTTGCAAGTAAACGTAAACCAATTTTTTGAACAACCAGAAATTACATTGGTAAACAATTCTGCTTTAATTAATTTTCACGTAACCAAGGATTTAATGGGTCCGCTGTTGGATATTACCTTCGATGGACGCCATATTTTACAAGGAGATGTTGTAAGTGCAAATCCTATCATTCAAATTTTAAGCAAAGATGAAAATAAGTATTTGTTGCAAAAAGATTCGTCTACCTTTGATTTGCTGCTAAAACGGCCTGAAAGCAGTGTCTTTGAAATGTTGAAATGGGGTTCTGATGCTCGGTTTTATGCCGCCCAAAACAAAGAAAATAAAGCGACGATAGAATACCGTCCTACAGATTTGCCCAACGGTTCTTATACTTTAAAAGTGCAAAGCAGAGATGCAAGTAAAAATCTTTCAGGAGCACTAGATTACGAAATTCTTTTTAATGTGGTTAGAGAAGAATCTGTAACCCATTTTTATCCTTATCCAAATCCATTTACTTCGTCTATGCGTTTCGTTTTTACACTTACAGGCACCAATATACCTGACGAAATAAAAATTAAAATTATGACTGCCGAAGGACGTGTGGTTAAAGAATTGAACAAAGAAGATTTGGGGGATGTACACGTGGGAAATAATATTACTTCCTGGGCTTGGGATGGCACAGATCAATTTGGCGATAAACTTGGAAATGGAACCTATTTTTATAAGGTTTCTGTAAAAAACAATGGCCAAGAATTAAAGTTAAGACAATCTGCAGGCGATGCTTCCTTT
Organism: Bacteroidia bacterium; assembly: GCA_038317095.1. Taxonomy (GTDB): domain Bacteria; phylum Bacteroidota; class Bacteroidia; order NS11-12g; family UBA955; genus JAGXTF01. Next base: position 121,255 of record JBBQBB010000001.1, read on the forward strand.
AAAGAACAAGTGGGGGTTATTTATTTACTTCGGTAACTTTTAACATCCATTTCTGCTTACTTTTGCGGCGTGAATTGGCAAGATAAGCTAAAGACTCGTTGGAGTTTGAAATCTACAAGCCAAGTTTGGGTAATTCTTGTGGTTTTTGCACTTACAGGTACTTCGGTTGTGGTTTTTAGAAGGTATTTAAAGGCCAATTATGAATGGGCAAATCACTTATGGTTCACTTTTCTATACTATTGGCTAATACTTCCCTTTTATAATCTATTATTGCTTGCTTATGGATGGGTATTTGGGAAATTTTCTTTCTTCTGGGAATTCGAAAAAAAATTCTTTAATCGCATTGTTAAATTAATAAAAAAATGATTGAAAAAAGCGTAGTTTTAAAAGCACTGTCCAACGTGGATGATCCTGATTTTCAAAAGGATATTGTTAGCCTTGGAATGGTAGAGAAGTTGACAATCTCTGATACATTAATCTCGTTTGATTTGGTTTTAACCACCCCCGCTTGCCCTATGAAGGACATGATGGTGAATGCGTGTAAAACTGCTATTCGGGTTATGGTAGATCCCAACATTGAAACGCAAGTGAATGCCACCAGCCGAGTGAGCAGCACACGCAACCAAGAAGAGGTCTTAAAAGGGGTGAAAAATATTATCGCCGTTGCCAGTGGAAAGGGCGGGGTAGGGAAAAGCACTGTAGCCGCAACTTTGGCGCTGGCTTTGCATAAAATGGGCGCAACTGTGGGATTGCTCGATGCCGATATTTACGGCCCTAGTGTTCCTACTCTTTTTGGTATACACGATTCTCCCGAAATGATTACCCGCGATGGAAAACAGATTATGATTCCCATTGAAAAACATGGAATTAAACTTTTAAGCATCGGCTTTATGAGCAAACCAGGACAAGCTATAGTGTGGCGTGGCCCTATGATTTCTAGCGCCTTTAAGCAATTTATCAACGATGTAGATTGGGGCGATTTGGATTATTTAATTATAGACCTACCACCTGGCACGGGAGATGTGCAACTTACGCTGTCTCAATTGGTTCCTGTTACTGGCTGTGTAATTGTTACTACTCCCCAGCAGGTAGCTAAAAGTGATGCACAAAGGGCAATTTCCATGTTTAAAATGCCCGCTATCGCAAAACCAATTTTAGGGGTCATAGAAAACATGTCCTACTTCATTCCAGAAGATATGCCAGATAAAAAATATTATATCTTTGGCTCTGGCGCGGGTCACCAACTTGCGCTAGAAGAAGAAATTCCTTTTTTGGGGGAATTGCCTCTCACCAGTGCCATAAGGGAGCAAGCGGATCGAGGTGAAATTGATACCAATTCAATAGAGTTTGAGCCTTTTCAACGTGTTGCTGGAGAAATAGCCCGACAAATAAGTGTATTAAATTCAAAGGGATTTACTAACTTTGCATAGTTAAAATGGATAAGAACACCACATTGATTAGCCAAATTTCAAGTGCACTCGACCAAATTCGACCCTATCTGCAAGCTGATGGTGGGGATGTGGAATTTTTGGAATTAAAAAATGGGAAAGATGTGACTCTTAAGCTTACCGGAAACTGCAGTAGTTGCTCTATGAGTGACATGACGATGACCGCAGGTGTGGAAGAAACATTACGTCGTAGTGTGCCAGGTCTTGGAAAAATAAGTGCAGTTAAAGAATAACAACCCCGTTCCCGTTTTTCAACCCTACAAGCAAATTCCAGGCGTGTTTATTACAGCTGCAGTGCTGGCCGTAATTCTGTTGCGCTGGGTCGAAAAACATTCCCCAGGCGAACCCGCAAATACAATTTATGGTCTCATTTTGTTCTTTGGTATCGTGCTCGTATATACCCTCGATCATTTGTTTGATTTGGTGAAAATTGAACAAAAAAAAGCCATCATTCAGTCCCATCACTTTGTCAATGTTTTTATTTGTGTCGTTTCCTCAGCCGCCATTGGTGCACTGTTGGCATTTAATTCATCCAGTTTAGATTTCGGCCATTTTTGGATTCTGTTATTGCCCGCTTTTGTTTATGTTTTTGTGGCTCTAAACGTAATTCCTTTTATTCGTGGATTTAAAGAATTAATTATAGCTTTAACTGTTTCCTTGTCTTTGGTTTATCCTCTTGTCAATGAACATCCAATGCTAATATTGAAATTGGCTCTGCCCGCGTTTGTTGTTTGTCTTATGAATTTGCTTTTATACGGGTTTTTCGAAAAAGAAAAAGATAGTTATTTTGGTTTTAAAACAATCTATTCCAGTCGCGATTCTTATAAAGCCTACAAACACCTCATAAATGCATTTGTAATTTTAACGATTGCCTTGGCAATCGGATGGGTTTTTTTGGCCAACCTGATTTTCCCTTTTGCTGCCGCCGCCGCTTTATACTGGATCGTTTTGGTTTTTCAAAAACAGATTTCGAATCCAAATATTTATCGGTGGCTACTAGACCTGGTTTTGGTAATTATTATGATCTAATCTCCAACCCCGCCAACCAATGTGTTTGGCACCGAGCTGTGTAAATTTCTTTGCCTGCAATCAGTAAAAGTTCATTGCTATCAACTTTTCTATGCGTATACGCTGCGACATTGCCACAAATTTCACACTTTGCCTTTAATTCAATTCTTTCCGTAGCCATTTTTACCAACAACGGGAAAATGCCAAAATCTCTGCCTAAATAGTCTTTATCCAATCCTGCCGCCACAACTTTTATTCCCCGATAGTTTAATTCAGAAATGATTGTAATCATATTTTCTGAAAAAAATTGAATCTCATCCATATACACCTCTTTTATTGCCTCTCCCAACAACGGATAAATCTCTTCCGGTTTCGAAATTCGGTGGCCAGGGATTTGCAAACCGCTATGGGTATTTATTTTTTCCGCCTGATAACGGTTGTCCATTAAAGGTTTTATGGACAACTTTTCTGCGTCCAAGAAGCTGCTGTAATTGAACATCTCAATCAATCGCGTGGTTTTTCCCGCAAACATGCAGCCAAATATTAAGGTAAAATCTCGCATTTTGAATCCTCTTTTGTATTTTGCAGCCGAGTTTATGGAAATCGAAGTTTCAAATAAAATACGCCTTGCGTTAAATGAATTGGCAATATTAAATCAGCCTGATGTAAAAAATGAAAAATTTATCTACCATGTGGATACTTTGCAGCGATTGAAACAACTGTGCTCTGAATTGTATTTGTTGTCGGATCTAGAATTGAACCAGTCTGCATCTCAAGATGCCTCAGAATCTGTTTTGCCAGAGAAAATAGAGTTGATTATCCCAGCAATCACCATCGAGCATCCCCCAGAATTGGTTTTGCCATCTACCGAAATTTTGGCTCCCGTTATACCACCCGTCATAAATGTACCGCCACCCTTGGAACCTATAACTGTGCCCGAAATTACAGAGCCGCAGATAGAACCTGTAAAAGAGCTCCCAAAATCCAATAAAGTTGAGAATCTTTCTACAAAAATTTCTATTACCCGCAGGTTTGAATACATAAATAATCTTTTCGCAGGGAATGCAGATTCCTTTTTGTCTTTTTTATCCGAGATAGAAAATGCAAATAATCTAGATTCGGCCATCACTATTTTCGATCGTGAATACGAACAGCGCAACTGGAAAAAGAAAGCAGAATCTGCAGCGGATCTGAAGTCAATGATTAAGAAATGGTTTTAATTTTCCCGAACTTGATAAATTTTAGGAAGAACTGCCTTGGTTGAAATATGTAAAAAGTGTAAATTGTATGAAAACGCATTTGAAATAACCCCAATTCTCCCAATTCTTGCAGAAAAATGAATTCACTAGGCAGCCTTCCGTTTTTGCGAATTACTTGCGCTTTGGCAATAGGCATAGCTGCTGCACTTTTTCTTTTTACTCAAACTTTTGCATCTAACCATTTCTTTGCGTTGGCTTTTGTCGCGGTTTTAGGGATATTGCTTTCTTTTTATTTTCAAAAAAAGCAAAAATCAAATATTTGGGCAGGTGCTTTTCTGCAACTCGCTTTAATTATTCTTGGATTTGTTTTGGGTAATTTTAGCAATGCTGGTAACAAACAGAGCTTTTTTGGCAACAACAAGCTAAATAACCAAAGTTCACTTTATCTGCTCCGTTTGGATGAAGAACCATCCGAAAAACCAAATACTTGGCGCTGTGCGGCAACCGTTTTAAAAACTGTTGACTCTAATGGCAGTGCATTAATGTGTGCAGGTCGATTGCTCATTTACTGGCCAAAAAAATACAATGCTGGTAGGCCTGCGTTAAAATATGGCGACGAAATTCTTGTTCCTAACGCTGTTATTCCTATGCCATCCGCAGCATTCCCTGATGGGTTTGATTTTAAAGCCGTTATGCGCTATCGCAATATGCAACATCAACTTTTTCTTAAAAACAAAGAATGGATGGTTACAGCCAACTCTGCCCATTGGTTGTTTCGAAATTCCTATACAGTCAGAGACAATGTTGTAGGCTATTTTCAACGCCATTACCCAAAACGAATCGCAGCCTTGCTAGAATCGTTGCTCATTGGTTTTAAAGACGATGTGGATCCTAACGATTTGAATGCCTTTGCCATTTCAGGTACTTTGCATGTTTTGGCCGTTTCTGGCATGCACGTGGGTTTGCTTTACCTCGTCTTGCTTTTTATGTTTACTGGTAAGCGCGTTGCGTTGCAAAATCCCTTTTGGCGCGGTTTTGTCATCCTTCTGGTTTTATGGGCTTTTGCGGTGCTAACTGGGTTAAGCGCTTCTGTCATTCGCGCTGCGTTAATGTTCAGCATTGTGGAGTTGGGGCGTAGCCTTTTTAAAAAAGAAGGGAATATTCTTAATTCCCTTTTTGCTGCCGCCTTTCTACAGTTGCTAGTCGACCCCTTGCAATTGATAGATGTGGGCTTTCAGCTCTCCTATTTAGCCGTCATTGGTATCGTGGTTATTTACCCTAAACTTTCTAGTTTATGGATGCCGCCAACCGCCGTTGCCCAGTTTTTCTACCAAAGCGCACTCATTAGCCTTGCTGCTACCCTGGCCACTTTCCCTATTTCATTGTACTTTTTTGGGGTTTTTCCCACCTGGTTCTTGTTTGCAAATATGATCATCGTTCCCCTTTCTACCTTTTTAATTCTCCTTACCTTGGTTTCCCTCCTATTTACAACCATCCCCATTGTTTCTGTTGCATTTGTTTGGGCGGTAAAATGGACTACTCTCTTTTTGCTTTCAAATGTTCATTTTTTTTCTAATTTAACAGGGGCATCTCTTAGTGGATTGCAGTTAGCTGAATTTGAAGTGCTGCTCCTGTTGGCAATGGTTGTTTGTCTTTGCTTGGCTGCTGTGTATAGGGTTAAAAATAGCTTCTTGCTCGCCGGCTTCTTTGCAGTTTTGTTCGGGGGAGGCGATGTTTATTACAACCAACATTTGCAGAACAAATCCGAAATTGTTTTCGCAGAAATACGAGGATACGTGCTGGTTTTAAATAAATTTAAAAACCAAGCCGATGTTTATACTTTGGCTATGCAACCATGGAAAGCAAAACAAATGCACAATTTTATCAAGCCCTACTTACTAAAATACAGAATTCAAAGCGTAAAATGGAACTTTGTAGGTAACATAAACAAGGACACGACATTCAATTTTGGGAAATCTATTGCGCCACTATCCATTTTTGAAACTTCTCATCAGCCAGGCCGATTTGCCATTCAATGGCAAAAAACATTGAAATATGAAAATACCATTGCAACCTGGATTGCCCAAAAACGCTATGCCAATGGTTTACCAACCTCCACCTTGCGGCTTGCCAATAACTATTATAGAATTCCATTGGAGAATACCCCCCAAAACAAGCTTATCTACTCCCAATTCTATCCGTGATTGACTGAAATTTATATTTTACACAGCTTGTGAAGTGAAAATCGTTTCAGTGAAATTGCAATATGACAAAAGTATGACATTTTAAAATTAAGGTAATTTACAATATACTTTCCGCACTCTAAGTTGCATGTTCTGAATAAAATATCCAATTTCACAAGGGTTTAATACCCGCGTAACCTTTGCCTAATAAACTGCGTGTATGACATTCCCCTGACCCGAATATGACATTTCTAATTTTTTTTTTGCAAATGTTTTTTTTTCTGCCCACAATGTTTCGATATTTGACCCTTGTATAAACCATACCATATGAAAAGTAAATTACTATTACAAACCAAAAAACTTGCACGCCTCTTAGTCATAACCGGACTAGGTATTTGTGCAACAACAGCGTCTGCGCAGGTTGGAACGGCGATTTCGATCGATCCAGCGGGCACACCGTCAAACTCAGTTTTTAAAGACTGGAATTCGTTTTGGCGTTCTCTACAAGGTCTATCCAGAACGGATGGCGGTACTACCGTTACTCCTAATGGCAGTGGAAATTATGTTACGGCTGCAACTACAGTTACCGTAAAAGCCAGTATGACAGAGGTAAACACCATTACTGTCCCTCAAATTGCAGGTATGTCTTCTACCAACACCATCACTATTGATGGCGGTGGATTTTCAGTAACTTATGCGGGTACTGCAGGTCTTCCAGAAGTTATGAGTTTTACAGGAGGTGATTATTTCACCGTTAATAAATTAACGGTTATCAACTCTGGAACTGCTACCAACATTTGGGGTGTTCGCTTAAGCGGCAATTCCGATTACAACACTTTTAGCGGTTGTAATTTCCAAATGAGTGCGTTAACTACAGGTTCAATCTCTTCTAGTGGAGCATTTTTTGGAATTGCTGGAACAAACTTGTTAACAAGTTTAACATCAGGCCAAGTTGCTTCAGGCAATGGTTATTACAACACAGTAAATAGCTGTGTAATGAGCACAACCAATGTTAATAGCCCGGGTCCAGCTTATGGTATTTTTGAGGTTCAGAGTGTTTCTTCTTATAGCTCTACACCAAGTAACAATACTTACAGTAACAACACCATTCAAAACTTTTTTTACGCTGGTATTAACACCTATTATACCAATGGTACGCAAATGACCAACAATGATATTAGCCGTGCCAACAATACAGCTACCAATCCAAGCGCAACCTCTTATGGTATTTATAGCTGGTATACTTATGCAACAAATCGTTCTGTTGTTTTGGATAAAAACAACATTCATGATTTGCCTTATAAAAATGCAACACCGGCAGCATCCAATGGTACTACTTTCGCTATGAATGCAAGTTGGATATATGGAACAACGACAAATAAATTTTCAATATCAGGCAATACCATTAATTTGATCAAAGGATCTACTGTTTCTGAAGGTATTTATACTACGTATCTTC
>JBBQBB010000002.1:0-108930 GCA_038317095.1 Bacteroidia bacterium
GTTATTGAATGATAATGGAATGAAAGTGCTTTAAATTAAGGCATTTGAGCCATAAGACGTATCTTTGCAGATTCATTTATGAGCCGTATTGTAGCCATTGTAGGCCGTCCAAATGTTGGAAAATCCACTTTATTTAATCGTCTAACAGGCGAACGCAAAGCCATTGTTGATGATGTAAGCGGTGTCACACGAGACCGGCATTATGGCACCTCAGACTGGAATGGAATTGATTTTACGGTGATTGACACTGGCGGTTTTGTTCCTACCAGTATAGACGTTTTTGAAGCAGCCATTCGCGAGCAAGTGCACATTGCCATCGACGAGGCAGATGTTTTGCTTTTTGTAGTGGATGTTACAACCGATGTGCATCCATTAGACGAAGAATTTGCCATGGTGCTTCGTAAATCTAGAAAACCGGTAATGTTGGTTGTAAACAAAGTAGACAACGACAATTTGCGGATGGATAGCTTGGTATTTTATTCCTTAGGCTTCGAGCAATTTTACGAGATTTCAGCCATTACAGGCAGTGGCAGTGGAGAGTTGTTGGACGACTTAGCCATAATTCTAAGAGACTTACCGCCAATTATTCAGGAAGAAGATCTACCTAGAATTGCCATAGTAGGACGGCCCAATGTGGGAAAATCTTCTCTAATTAATGCACTTATTGGACAAGAAAGAAACATTGTAACGGCTATTGCCGGCACTACACGGGATAGCATCGATACAAGATATAGGGCTTTTGGAAAGGATTTAATTCTTACAGACACGGCAGGTATACGCAGAAAGAGCAAAGTACATGAAAATATAGAGTTTTACAGTGTGATGCGCAGTTTGCGCGCCTTAGAAAATTCGGATATTGTTGTCATTGTTGTGGATGCTATTTTAGGGATAGAAGCTCAAGATTTGAATTTATTTTGGTTAGCACATCGCCAAGGCAAAGGAATAATAATGCTAGTAAATAAATGGGATTTGGTAGTAAAAGAAACCAATACGCATTTGGATTTTATTGAAAAAATTAAACGTGAAACTGCACCTTTTGTAGATTTTCCTATTCTTTTTATCTCGGCATTGACAAAGCAACGGATATTTCAGGCTACGGAAACCATTTTAGAAGTATACGAAAGGCTCACGTTTAAAACAACAACTAGCGAATTAAACAATTTTATGCTGCCTATAATTGAGGCTTACCCACCCCCAACCACTAAAGGCAAAATGGTAAGGATTAAATACATAACCCAATTGAGAACGCGCAGGGTTGCTTTTGTGTTTTTCTGCAATTTGCCCCAGTATGTAGCTGAAAGTTATGGTAGATTTTTGGAAAACAAACTGCGAGAGCACTATCCATTATCTGGTGTACCTGTTTCTGTGTTTTTTAGAAAAAAAGGATAAATGCAAAAAAAACAGGATATACGCAGTTTTTCAAAAACTGCATTGGAAACCCTGTTTCAGGAACTAGAATTGCCTGCATACAGAGCCAGACAAGTCTATAAATGGCTTTGGCAAAAAGGCGTTACAGATTTCGACCAAATGACAGATTTGGCGATTTCTCATAGGGCTAAGTTAACAGAAAATTTTGTGATTCAACCGCTAACCATTCATCTGGAGCAAAAAAGCAAAGATGGCACCATTAAATGTGCGTTTAAATTGCACGACGGGTTTTTCATAGAAGGGGTGCTAATTCCAACAGAAACGAGGATGACAGCCTGCGTTAGTAGCCAAGTGGGTTGCAGTCTCGATTGTAAATTTTGTGCAACGGGTTATCTCAAACGCGAGAGAAATTTAGAGGCTGCAGAAATTTTTGACCAGGTTTGGTTGCTAAATAAATTGGCGCTTGAGAATTACGGAAAGAGCCTAGACAACATAGTTTATATGGGCATGGGAGAACCGCTTCTAAACTTTGCCAATATGTGGCGAAGCGTGGAGCTTATAACCTCACCCGATGGATTGAACATGAGTCCGCAACGCTTAACAATAAGCACCGCTGGTATCACAAAAATGATTGTTAAAATGGCAGATGATGGTGCAAGATTCAATTTGGCAGTTAGTTTACATTCGGCCAACGACGAAAAGAGAAGCGCCATTATGCCTATAAACGAAAGTAACAATTTACAAATGTTGGCTGATGCTTTAACGCATTGGTATGAAAAAACAAAAAATAGGCCAACTTTGGAGTATGCGGTCATGGATGGAGTGAATGACCATGCGGAGGAACTCACTGAACTGATTACTTTTGCTAAAAAATTTCCATGTAAAATTAACCTTATTGAATACAATCCCATATCCTTGGCTGAATTTAAACCAACAGGGAAGAGCAAAATGCAAAAATTTGCAGATGAGTTAGAAAGCCATCAGTTAATCGTAAATATTAGACGCAGCAGAGGCAAGGACATTGATGCTGCATGCGGCCAGTTGGTAAACAACAGCGTAGTTTAAAAAAAGCCCAAATTCTGTCTATTTAAGTCTACAAATACATAATTTACAGCCTTTTTCATGCACAGTTAGCCACATTCCGTGAGGAATTTCAGCTACCAGAGAAAGTAACATAAAAGTAATTTTGTTTTTTCAGTAAAATGCGTAACTTGCACCTTGATTTCAGCGTGTTCTGGCAGAAACCGTTGAGCAGTTTTCAAAAAGACATAAATGGCGATGCAACCTTTATCAATGCACCGGTGTCCAATGCGAACCAGCTTAATAATCTGGAATTCACCAAAAACGGAGGGAAAATGGCAAAAAAAAATTACTCAAAACCTATTTGGTTAGGACTATTGTTATTGCTGGCAGCTGTAACAAAACCAATTGAATTAAGAGCTGCATGCGCAAATGTAGCGCCTGTCTTTACTTATGTTAAGAGCAAAAGTTGTGGGTTTCCTGTTTCATTGTCGTTTACCAATACATCCACAGGTGTAAGTGCAAATGTAGCCACCTATTGGTGGTATATCGGTACTACCTTGCTCAAAACGGGTATTGGCAAATCTGGGGTTAGTTATTTAATTTTAACACCTGGCAGTTACACTTTCAAGTTGGTAGTTAGAGATACTGGAAAATCGCCGTGCAAAGACAGCAGTTCCCAAACGATTACCATTAATCCGGGTGCTACTCCAAAAATTATTGACGGAAATGGGGTTTCATCCTATTCTCCATCTTGGGACCAGTGCATAGCTTCAACTGGAACACCAGATACTTTTGGGGTATATGTTCAACCTGCAGATACCTTGGCCTCTTATAAAATTGGATGGGGCGATGGAACATCAAACGCTACAGGTACCAATTTGTTAAAAACCCAAAAGATATACCATCAATATACCACTTTGGGCCAATTTACAATGTGGATTGTAGTAACAAAAGGCTCATGCACAGATTCAATCAAAGCTATTGTCTCTAATGAACGCAATCCAGTGGCTGGAATAATTGGGCCACCTTCGGGTACAAATTCCGGTTGTGCACCATTAAAAGTGCGGTTTATAAACAACTCCATTAAAAGCTCTTCAAGCACAGTTTTCACTTGGGATATGGGGGATGGAACAATTTACAAATTAGGCTCAACAAGCTATAAGGACACTTTATATCATACGTATAAAAAGAAGACCTGTGGTGGTTCAATTAAAATCACAATGGACAACACTTGCGGCAGCAGTTACACCATTTGGAATCCGATTCAAATCCACACCAAAGACAGTGCCATTTTAAATTTAACAAACCCTAACAATTGCGATTTAACGCAAGATTTTATATTTGCGAATTTGTCGGTAGCCAAATTTTGTTCATCACCAAACCCACGGAAGTATAAATTTATTTGGGGCGATGGATCTAGTTCGGCTTGGGTTACTACTACGGCGAATCAAAACCATAAATATAGCGCTAGAGGCACTTACACTGCGCTGCTCATAGATTCAAACTCTTGCGGTAAAGACACGAACAAATATATTTTTAAAATTGATTCTTTTGTGACTGCAAAAATGAAAGGAACACCTATATCAGGGTGTTCACCGTTAAATGTTTCATTTACAGATTTAAGTTCTGCAAATGCAACCTCTAGAAGTTGGAATTACGGAGATGGAACAGCAACCTCATCCACCAAAAACCCAACCCATTTGTATACCAAAGGAGGCACTTTTCTTGCAATTTTAACGGTGGGAAATAGTTGTGGAAATAAATCCGATTCCTTAAAAATTAATGTGAAGCAGAAGGTAATCGCTGGCATCGCATCAATTTCCGGTGGTTGCCCACCTGTGGTTGTAAATTATTCAAATACCAGTGTTCAAGGTACTTCAGGCACTCCAACCTACAAGTGGGATTTGGGCGACGGAAGCACTTCAACCCAAAAGAACCCTGCCAGTAAATCTTTTACTGCTATTGGTAAATATACTGTGCGGTTAATCGCTACGGACAGTTGCGGATCTGATACCTCAACAACAACTTTTACAGTGAATGGCAAACCAATAGTTGTGATAACCCCTACCAATGCGGCCGATTGCCAAGGGAGTAAAGCGGAAGTTGGTTTTTTAGCGGATCCGTTCAATTCTGCAACTGTAAATTGGGGTGATGGAAATTTTAGTTCATTAGGCAACTTCGGAAACGTAGTACAAAAACAAACTCACATTTATGACTCCGCCAAAACCTATCAAATCTCAGTAATAATTATCTCTCCAAACGGATGCAAGGATACTGTTAAAAAAAATATTGTCATAACTCCAAGACCTACAATTTCCTTTACATCGAGTGCGCCAGGTGGCTGCGGACCTTTAAAAATCACATTCAGCAATACAAGTAAACACAATGGTGTAGGCACTATTTCAAACATGAAATTTATTTGGAATTATCGCAACGGCACAAAAAGTTATGGCAAGGATTCCCAAGCAACATTTGTTGCTTCGAAAACAAAAGATTCTATCTATGGGGTAAAATTGATTGGAACCAATTCCTACGGCTGCATCGATTCAACAACTAATCCCATCACAATTTACCCTAAACCATTAAGCAAATTTACTTTATCCGCAAATTCGGGATGCGCACCCTTAAATATTAATACCTCTAATTTATCTAAACCGTACGATACAGGTTCCATCTCCATTATGAAATTCGTATGGAATTTTGGCAATGGAAGAAAAGCATATCGTGCCGATACCGCTGCAAAGTATCTTGCAAGTAAAACCAAGGATACTATATACAATTTAAGCTTGGTTGCTATTTCCGAACATGGTTGTTTAGACACAAGTTATTCTACAGTGCGGGTTTATCCAAAACCACTTTCTAAATTCACAACCAATGCAAGCAGCGGTTGTAGACCCTTAAATATTACATTTAACAACCTGAGCAAACCCTACGATACGGGTTCTATTTCAATAATGACTTTTAAATGGGATTTCGGCAATCGAATATCTTCTACCAAAACTTACCCTACAACTGTTTATGCGGATAAAATAGACAATGATACAAGTTACAATATCCAATTAATTGCGACCAGCGAACATGGGTGTTTGGACACCAGCAAGTCAGTGGTTCTGTTGCACCCCGACCCAAGAATTTCGTATAACTTAAGCCAAAATAGTGGTTGCGGACCCTTAACGGTGAAATTTACCAACAATACCGTAAATGGCGTGAAGTTTTCTTGGGATTTTGGAGGCTATGGAAAAGATACAGCCCGGAATCCTACAAAAGTGTTTTATGGAAGACCTATTTTTGATAGTACAATAACTGTTAAATTAAGTGCATTGTCTAAATTTGGCTGTAAATCTGACACCATTAAAGAAAAGATTAACGTAAATGGCGCACCCATTGCGAATTACATAATTTTAAAAGATACATTTTGTTTCCCGGATCCAGTTCAGTTTTTAAACCAAAGTCTTGCCTCATATAACTACAAATGGGATTTAGGTGATGGCACAACCACTGCAACAACAAACCCTAAACATTTGTTTGGCAAATCCAGCAGTCCTTTTAAAGACACTACTTATTTTATCAAATTAATTGCAACAAGTCCTTTTGGTTGCAAAGACACCGCCAAAGGTACAATGACGGTTTTACCATATCCAATTCCAAAGTTCAGCATTGACAAACCAGCTGGTTGTGCTCCACATACGGTAAAATTCACCAATAATTCCGTAAATGTTAAAAGCTATTTTTGGATATTTGGCGATGGTTATACCTCAACCGCTGTAAATCCAACGCATACTTTTGTGAACACAGGCATTACGGATACGTCATATCATGTAGTGCTTTACACTTATTCTGCGGATTGTGTAGATTCCGTAGGAATATGGATTCCTGTGTATAAACCATCCTATTCATTTTTTAGAACGGACAGGGTGAGCCCTTGTGATGCGGGCTATTTCACATTCGACGGTTTGGCCGAGAATGCAAAATCTGTTTTATACAAATTTGGGGATGGTACAACTTCTACCAATCCCAACCCAACGCATTTGTTTCCAACCTCTCCTTATCAAGATACGGGTTATACGGTTACACTTTATACAACCAGCCCAAGGGGATGCACCGACTCTTTCAAACGCGCGGTAACATTGGCACAGAGACTTCAGATTGGTATGAAGGATACCAGTTGGGCACTTTGTGCTCCAGCTTTGGTAAAATTTAAAAACTATACCAAGGGAGCAGTAACTTTCATTTGGGATTTTGGAGACAATTCTGGCAGTGCGTCTAGAGACCCTTTGCACGAATACCAAAAACCAGGTGTTTACAATTATAAATTGTATGCTTTTGATGCAAATGGCTGTATGGACAGCATAGCAAGTATTGGCACAATTCGGGTAGATCAGTCACCAAAAGCGGATTTTGATTACAGCCCAGGCAAGGGTCGTATGCCTAATGACAATAGAATTTTCTTTACAAGCAAAGCAAAATCGGCCATTCCAATTCTCCATCGATGGGACTTTAGCGATCCCGCTGGCAGTCCTGCCACATCCACATCCATCAACCCTTTTCACGATTTTAGCGATTCTGGAAATTTTGTAATTCGCTTGGTTGTGGACAATGGCGGTTGCACGGATACAGCGTACAATACTGTGCGCATAGAGCCGCCTTTCCCCACGCCAGATTTTATTGTAGATCGGGATTCTGGTTGCCCACCACTTACTGTTACGTTTACAAATAAAAGCGTAAATGCGGATCGTTACATATGGTTTTTTGGGGATGGGGAAAGAAGCGATTTGCAAAACCCAACCCATACTTATAAATACAGTGGATACTATGATGTTATACTCATCGGAAAAGGACCTGGTGGTGAGGGTAAAACTGAGAAAAAATTCTTTATTAAAGTGCTAAATGCACCATTTACTTATTTTAATGTAACACCATCCATTTTGTTTTTACCCAATGCAACTATTATAACGCGAAACTTAACCACTGGAGCCATTTCTTACAATTGGAACGTATTTTACAATCCTACGGGAAACAAGGTTGGAACTAGCACCAAGCCAAACCCATATTTTAATGTGAATGATACAGGATATTACGATGTACAATTAATTTCCATGAGCAATCAAGGTTGTTTTGACACCCTAATGTTGCAAAAACCAATTTATGTTAATCCTAAGGGAATTTTATTCGTGCCGTCTGCCTTTACGCCTACAAACGACGATAAAAATGAAATATTCAAACCGGATGTGAGCAACGTTCAAAAGAAGTATTATTATTTTTCGATATATAACCGTTGGGGTGAAAGACTTTTCGAAACCAATGATCCTTCGCAAGGCTGGGATGGAACAAAAAATGGTGAGCTTTGTCCAATAGGGGTTTATGTTTTCAAAGTAAAAGCGAAATTCTTGAATGGTGACGATGTTTCAAGCGATGGTGTTATAACTCTATTGAGATAAAAAATTATAACCTTAAAATAAAGCGCATTTATGCGCTTTATTTTTTTAAATAGGTGTCAAATTCTTTATGATTGGCTTCATCATAAAGCCTATCCTTTGGCAACGATTTAAAATAGGCATAGGTAATTTGTAAACCTTCAGCACGCCCAATTTTTGGTTCCCATTTTAGCAATTCTCGCGCTTTTGCAATATCAGGTTGCCTTTGTTTTGGATCGTCGACAGGTAGTTGTTTGTAAATTATTTTTTGACTCGTACCGGTTAATTTTATAATTTCTTCCGCAAAATCTGCGATGGTAATCTCATCTGGATTTCCAATATTTACTGGATAGGCATAATCACTGAGCAGTAAACGATAAATTCCTTCGACCAAATCGTCCACATAACAAAAACTACGGGTTTGACTGCCATCCCCAAATATGGTAAGATCCTCTCCGCGCAGCGCTTGACCAATGAATGCGGGTAACACCCTGCCATCATTGAGTCGCATTCTTGGTCCGTAGGTATTGAAAATTCGAACGATTCGCGTTTCTAAATTGTGGTAAGTATGGTAGGCCATAGTTATAGCTTCTTGAAATCTTTTAGCTTCATCGTAAACCCCCCTAGGACCCACGGGATTAACATTGCCCCAATAATCTTCATTTTGTGGATGCACAGCAGGATCTCCGTAAACTTCACTTGTACTTGCCACAAGTATTCTTGCATTTTTTTGTTTTGCCAGACCCAATAAATTATGTGTACCAAGAGAACCTACCTTAAGGGTTTGAATCGGAATTTTTAAATAATCAATGGGACTGGCGGGACTGGCAAAATGCAAAATATAATGCAACTCACCTGGCACATGTACAAATTTGGAAATATCGTGGTGGTAAAATTCAAAATGCTCAAGATGCATCAGGTGTTCAAGGTTCCTCAAGTCTCCCGTTATTAGATTGTCCATCGCTATTACATGACAATCCTCAGCAATAAATCTATCGCATAAATGTGATCCTAAAAAGCCTGCAGCACCTGTTATTAAAACGCGTTTTCTACCCATGGTTATGATTTTCTACCTATACTATAATATTCGAACCCTTTTTTCTTAATCGTATCCACTTCAAATACATTCCGCCCGTCAAAAATTACTTTATTTTTTAATGATACGGAAAGCAAATCAAAATCGGGAGTTCTAAATTCTGGCCATTCCGTGGCAATCACTAAAAAATCCGCACCTTCAATGGCTTCATACTGGGTATCGAAAAAAGAAATTCGGTCGCCCATTACCTCTTTAACATTGGCCATTGCTTCAGGATCGAAAGCTTGTATTTTTACACCCAGGTTCAGCAATTCTTCGATGATTTCAAGTGCGGGAGCATCTCTAATATCATCTGTATTTGGTTTAAAAGCCAAACCCCAAATCGCAGCTGTTTTCCCAGACAAATCTTGATTGAATCTATTGAGAATTTTAGGTACCAAAACCTTTTTTTGAATTGAATTTACTTCTTCAACGGCTTTTAATATTTTAAAATCATAACCAATTTCTTGCGCAGAATAAACCAACGCTTTCACATCTTTTGGAAAACAACTGCCACCATATCCGATTCCTGGAAATAAAAACCGTTTTCCTATCCTTTGGTCAGAACCCATGCCCAAACGAACCATATCCACATCCGCATCCATCAATTCGCAAAGTCTGGATATTTCGTTCATAAAAGAAATTTTTGCTGCAAGAAAACTATTGGCTGCATATTTTGTCAGTTCTGCGCTTTTAATATCCATGAAAATAATTGGATTTCCTTGTCTTACATAGGGTGCATAAAGCTCTGCCATAATTTGTTTGGCCTGTTCGCTTTTTACACCAATAACTACCCTGTCTGGTTTCATAAAATCATCCACAGCTACACCTTCTCTTAAAAATTCTGGGTTTGATACTACATCAAAATCTCCTGCATAATTTTCGACAATAGCATTGTGCACTTTCTCACCCGTTCCAACTGGGACTGTACTTTTGTTTACAATAACTTTATAATCACCCGGTTTTAATATTTTTCCGATGTCGCGGGCAACCCCCAAAACATATTTTAGGTCCGCACTTCCATCCTCACCTGGAGGTGTTGGCAAAGCCAAAAAAATGACCTGGCTTTGATCAACGGCCTCTTTTAATTGAGTGGTAAACGTTAATCGCCCTTCTTTTAAATTTCGCTTAAACAACAAATCCAATCCGGGTTCATAAATCGTAATTTGACCATTTTTTAATTTTTCGACCTTGGTTTCATCAATATCGACACAAATAACTTTATTCCCAGTTTCGGCAAAACAGGTTCCACTTACCAAACCTACGTAACCTGTTCCAATGACAGCAATTTTCATAAATATTTTATTTATAGATCAAAGTTTAAAATGGTTTCACAAATAAATTCCAGCTGTTCGGCATCCATTTCTGTATGAATGGGCAAAGAAATGACACGCTGGCATAGGCTTTCGGTTAATGGCATTGAAATATCTTGAAAATATGCTTTTTGGTGATGCAATGGGGTAGGATAATAAATCATAGAAGGTATATTGTTTGCAGTTAAGTGTTTTTTTAATTGTTCGCGTTTTGCGTGAGAATTGAGGGTTAATGTGTATTGATGAAAAACATGCGTTGAATTGGCTACCCTCGATGGAATTTGCACTCCGATTGCGTTTCGCAATTGAAAATCGTAAAAATCAGCACATTTGTTTCGCGCAGCCTCAAACTCCAGCAAATGTGATAGTTTTACATTTAACACCGCAGCCTGAATTGTATCTAGCCTGCTGTTAATGCCTATTAATTCGTGCTGGTATTTTACTTTTTGGCCATGGTTGGCAATGGACTTTAATTTAACCGCAAGTTTTTCATCTTGGGTAAAAATGGCCCCACCATCTCCATAACAACCTAAATTTTTACTTGGGAAAAAAGAGGTAGTGCCAATATGCCCTATGGTTCCAGCATGCGCAGTTGAACCGCTTGTAAACGTATATTTTGAGCCAATCGCTTGGGCTGAATCTTCAATCACAAATAAATTATTTTTGGTTGCAATTGCCATAATTTGCTCCATATCGCAAGTTTGCCCATACAAATGCACCGGTGCAATTACTTTTGTATTCGGGGTAATGGCATTTTCAATGGCTTGACAATCTATCAAAAAAGTGTTCGGATCAACCTCTACAAAAACAGGAACCAAACCCATAAGAAGTATAACTTCTGCTAGGGCTGCGTAGCTAAAAGATGGTGTAATTACCTCAGAACCTCGGGGTAAATCAAGCGCCATCAAAGCCAATTGCAAAGCATCGGTCCCGTTTGCACACCCTATTACAAATTTAGCCCCAGTAAATTTAGATAACCCTTTTTCAAATTCTGACACTTCGGGCCCTTTGATAAATGCGGCAGATTCTAGCACATTTTGAATGGCAGAATCTATGTCTGTTTTTAATCGGCTATACTGCGTTTGCAGGTCTAACATTTGGATTTTGCGCATGCTTTTGTGTTAAAAAACCCGGCAAAGATAACAATCTATGGCTAGAGTATTCTCTGGTGGAATTAGAATGTTTAAGCAATCAAATTAAAATTGTTGTTCAATATTTGAGACAGTGAATAAAGAACACCAATAAAATGAAAAAAAAGACAGATATTGCGTACTAATTTTAGACTTGATACATCGCATTGGTTTTTTGGCTTTCTTATTTTTAATCACAACCGCCGCTTTTGGTCAGGTTGGTGGGCTGGCTGGTGCTGTCACTGATGCCACTACTGGGCGAGAATTGGTGGGAGTAACATTAACATTAAAACCAGGGAACAAGGAGGACATCACCGATGTTGAAGGCCGTTTTCTATACAGTAATTTGCAGCCAGGTATTTATGCATTAGAACTGCGCGAAGTAAATCACAAAACGACCATTATTCCCATTTTAAGGGTTTCTGCAAATGAGATCACTGTGGTTAGGTTATCTATGTACGACAGTGTTAAAGCTCTTTCTGGTATTATTATAACGGCTAAAAAACCAAGGGCAGAGAACATTGCAGGGATTGCATTGGAACGCAAAAGTTCTCCTAACATTATGGACGGTATTTCACAAGAATCGATTAAGCGCACACCAGACCGCAGCTCCGCCGAGGCTATGAGAAGGATTAGTGGAATTACAATTCTAGACAATAAATATCCCGTGGTTCGCGGGTTGTCGGATAGGTACAATATGGCTTTGTTAAATGGGATTCCCATGCCTTCAACTTTGCCAGATAGGAAAACTTTTGCTTTTGATGCAATTCCAGCGAGCCTGCTTGATAACATGCTTGTGGTAAAAACTGCAATGCCAGATCAACCGGGTGAATTTGCCGGTGCAATAATTTTGTTAAATACCCGCGACATTCCGGATGAAAGTGTACAAACAATTTCATTTGGATTAGGTGGATATGGTAACTCTATTGGAAGGAATGGGAGTTGGCAAACAAACAAAGCTCCTGATCTGCTGGGATTGGGCAGTTGGGGCAGGCAATGGCCCACAGGTATGCCACAAACTGCGGATTTTAAAAAATTTCAAATCAATGAGAAAATAGAATTGTCAAAGAAATTTGAGAATGATTGGGGATTGAAGCAAAGTGTTATTATTCCTGGCATTCAATTTCAATATTCTAATTCTACGCGGTTTAGATTTGCCAAAAAAGAGGCAGGCAGTTTACTGGCATTTAGTTATTCTCGTTTAAGTCGGATAAACAATATCGACAGAAAAGAATACAATAACAATGGTATTACTAGGGATTATACCGAAGAACAATCTGCGGACAATGTGCTTTTAGGTGCCATGTTAAATTTTTCGGTGAAATTGAATAAAAAAAATAAAATTACTTTGCGCAATTTTTTAAATAACAATGCTACCGAAGAAAACAACATTAGGCAAGGTACCAATTTAGAATCTGGAACATTTCAAAAAGCATACTCTATGAATTATTTACAAAATTACTTAGTGGGTATGCAATTGGCAGGTGATCATTTTATGCCTAAATCGGGAATAAAATTTAAATGGGATGGCGGTATACAAAGGGTAATGCGCAATACCCCAGATTATAGGCGGTTGCTATATACTAGATTGGCAGACAGCCCTGGCGACCCTCTGGTAGCTGCAGTTAGTCCACAAAGCAATTTTGGCAACGCAGGGAAAATGTTTATTACACTCACGGAGAATATAAAATTCGCAAGCTATAATTTTAGCAAAACATATTACAATGATAATTTCAAAAGTGAATTAAAGTTTGGTGGATTTCATCAATTTAAAAATAGGCAATTCAGCACCCGCATATTTACGGTCGTAGAAAATCCATCGGTTGATGAAAAATTAAAGGAATTGAATCCGTCCCAAATTTTTGATCCGTCGAATATGAGTTTTACGGGGTTTAGGTATGATGAGATTCCCGATGATGGAAGCTATAACTATGCGGGCAAACAAAATTTAAATGCAGGTTATTTAATGACGGACAATATTTTTAATCGTATTTTTCGCATCACTGGTGGTGTTAGAATTGAACATTTTTACCAACAAATGGTAACAAAAAACAAGCAGAACATTACTATAACACCTACCCTAAATAACCTTAATATATTGCCTAGCGTTGCAATAACGTATATGGCAACTAATAGAACCAATCTGAGATTGGCTTATTCGCAAACGGTGTCTCGCCCAGATTTTAGAGAAATAAGCCCTTTCAGTTATTTTGATTTTGTAAATTTTGTTTCTATTGAAGGAAATGAAAAATTAAAATCTGCCCAAATTCAAAATTTTGATTTTAGGTTTGAAACGTATCCAGGAGATGGTCAATCCTTTTCCGTAGGAGCTTTTTATAAGAAGTTTACCAACCCAATAGAGCAAATAGTGAATCCAGTAGTTGCGGATGGCAATAGAAGTATCAGGTTTGCCAATGCCTACGCTGCCAATGTTTATGGGGCAGAATTCGAATTCCGAATGAAACTTAAGAAATTTGTGCGAGCCCTAAAAAACTGGGAATTTTCTGGAAATCTCACTTATATAAAATCTGAAGTTCAATTTAGCAAAGACTCTGCCAATCAAACCAAACGGGCCTTACAAGGGCAATCCCCGTACATTGCCAATTTTGGCCTTTATTACAATGGAAGAAGTTCTGGCTGGTCTGTAGCCATTAATTACAACTTAGTTGGCCCTAGAATATACTCTGTAGGTACAATAAATTACCCAAATTTCTATGATAAAAATAGAAATGTTCTAGACTTGCAAATTGCAAAATCTTTAAGCAATCGTTCGGAAATTAAATTCAGCGTTGCTGACGTTATTGCACAGGATTTTATTTTGTATCAAAATACAGATTTAAATGCAGCTTACAGCACTTCGGATCGTGTTGTTAACCGAATGAAAACAGCACCTTTATTTCTAATGAATTTTATATTTAGATTAAAATAAAACCCATGCAAAAAATTGCAGTAATATTGCTTTTTTTATTAAGTTCTGCGGCATGTGGGCAAGGTTTTTTTGTACCAACTATCTACCGAGGTGCTTTCGGAAATAACGATTGGACAATCGGATGGACCAATTGGGCACCTAGAAATACCAGTTATCCTGCTGGAACTGTGGTTGTGCAAGGAGACATTAGCTCCAACACCACATGGACTGCAGATAAAACATATTTACTGAAAGGATATGTTTATGTAAAGAACAATGCGGTACTTACCATACAACCTGGCACAATTATTAGGTGCGATGTATTGACTGCCACCTGTTTGGTAATTGCCAAGGGTGCGAAAATAAATGCAGTGGGAACCAGCTCTTCGCCCATCGTTTTTACATCTTCAGAAGCAACGGGTGTTAGAACTTATGGAGATTGGGGAGGAATACTCATTTTAGGCAAAGGAAAAGTAAATGTTTCTGGAGGTGTTGCCACCGCCGGAGCAGGAATTAACAATGCAAATGGGGATGGACTTTATGGGGGCTCGGATGACGGGGATAGCTCTGGGGTTATTAAGTATATGCGAATAGAATTTGCGGGTATTCAATACCAACCGGATAAAGAAATATCTGCACTCACGCTGGGTGCGGTTGGTTCTAAAACGGAAATAGATTTTGTGCAAATAAGCTACAGCGGCAACGATGGACTTTCCCTATCTGGTGGGGTAGGGAGAATAAAACACCTCGTTATTTCTAGAGGATATGACACAGATATTAATGTGGATTTAGGCTATCGTGGCTTTATGCAGTTTGGCGTATTGTTGCGCGATTCTGCAAAGTCTAGTGCGAGTGGTACTTCTGGAATTGAAATTCAGAACGATGGTTTGGCTTCGGGTGCAACACCTAACACGGATCCAACAATAAGTAATTTCACTTTTGTAGGTCCACTAACTAGCTTATCAACGGCATACAGCAGCGGCTATCGGTACGCTGTGCATTTGCGCAGAAATGGCAGTTGTGCTTTCTTTAATTCTGCATTTGCCGGATATCCGCGCGGAATAATGTTGGACGGATCTGCAACGGCGTCACATTTAAAATCGGATCTTGTTATTTTTAATGCCAGTATTTTGGCGGGAATGAAAACCAAGGCTTTGGATACAACTGGCAATGTATCCTCTATTTTACCAGGATTTGATTTTAGCAGTTGGTTCATGAATGCTACTTTTTCAAACACGAAACTTACCTTACCTAAGGATTTAAAACTGTCCGATCCTTACAATTATGCCAATCCATCTTTTGTATTAAAAGCAGGCAGTGCGTTGGCTTCGGGTGCGGAATTTGTGCATCCAAGATTAAATGCAGCAGAAGTGAAAAATGTAGATATTTTAAAATTAAAATTTAAGATAATACAACAAAACAATCTATTAATTTTAGAGCCAAACGGTATATTTACTGGGAACTCCTATTCTTTAACCTTGTTTGATTTGTGTGGCAGAATAGTTTCGAAAAGAACAATTCCCTATTCCAATTTGGCTTGGCAATTGCCCGAAATAAATGGACAATTTCTGTTATTCATTTCAGATTCTTTTGGCAATTTTATACAGTGCCAAAAATTGTTATTTTAAAACCGCTTGTTGCCTGGTTTTTTCATACATAGCAATACCGGCCGCCACAGATACATTCAGAGACTCAACTCCATTTTGGTGAAGCGGAATTTTAAAATGAACATCGCAAAGTTTCCAAGCATCTGCACTTAAACCTGTTTCCTCACTACCCATAACTATTGCCAAAGGACCAGAAAAATCGGTATCATAGATACTCGAAGCACCTTTTTCCGAAGCACCTGCTATTTTTAAACCACTATTTTTTAGCAATTTAATGGTATGATGCATAGAATTGGTTCTGCAAATTGGAATTTTTAACAATGCTCCGGCAGAAGTTTTAACCGCATCTGTGTTGATAGCCGCAGATCCTGTTTCGGGCACCACAATGGCATGCACTCCGCTGCAAGCTGCAGAACGTGCTATAGCGCCAAAATTTCGCACATCGGTAATTCCATCCATCACAATGATGAATGGATCTTCGCCAGATTCAAAAACCGTAGCAATTACATTTTCAATGCGTGCAAAATCTACTGCAGAAATTGAAATAACAATGCCTTGGTGGCTGCCATTCACAAGACGAGATAATTTTTCTCCTGGAACTTGTTTCCAAATGATTCTTTGTTGTTTTAACAACATTAATATTTCTTTGAGGGCAGGAGAGACTATTCCCTCCTGCACCCAAACTTTATCTATAGTTTTTCCAGCTTTGATGGCTTCTTCAACTGGGTGAATGCCACCAATTAAAGTGCCGTCTTTTCTCGGGCTTCGATCGTTGTTATAACTCACCGAATCGGATTGGTTGGCATTACCGAACGCGTAGTGTTCATATATTGACTGGCCCAATCTTTATGGCCATTTTGATTGCAATATTCGATTACTTGTTGTATGAAATACTGACTCCGCTGCACTTCCTGGTCTGCCCATGGGGCTTTCGATTCAGACTCTTCTGTAGAAGCCCATCGTTTAAAATATCTCGCAAACTGCAAGTTCTCTTTAATCGCCATATCCAATATTTTCTTTCCAGTAGATTCATCGCCCAATTGAATTAAAGCAATCGCAAACTGCGATTTTAAGTCACGACGCAATGGCAACACGCTTTCTGGAATTTCCATTAAAATTTTATTTAAGATTTCAATTCCTCGTTTTTTATACACCGGAATTGAATCCGTCATAGAAGCAACATAGGATTTAGCGTCTGTATAGCCGTAAGGGGCAGGTACGGTTTTTCCTGAATCTAAATCTGCTTTCACTCGCTTGTACATTTCCATTTCATTTTGGTAGTAATTGGCTAATATTAAGGCCATTTGTTGCATGTCATTTGGCACATACGCGGCTTTGTCATCCAAATAGAAGTTTTTCTTTTCTTTCATTCCATAATATTTAAATTTATGAACAAAGTTGTTGTACAATTGATAATCTGCAATTTTGTTTGGTTGACCTTGATTTGCACCACCATTGATAGGTACAAAGCGATAAACCAATCCTTCCAACTGTAAATATTTGTTCAAAGAATTAAAATCATATCCACTAACCGAGGTAAAATAAATAGGCCTTTTCCACCCTTGTTCAGCATTGGTTTGAATTAAATCATACACCACCAAATCGCCTTTATTTACATAGCTTCCTCCCACTGAAATATCGATGCTATCTACGATTAAATTGTAATCTTTTGGATTCACAACCCCAGCTTTTTTAACCGCTTCTTTGTCTACTTTCACAAAGAATCTGCCACCGTGCCAAGAGTTTTGTAAGCCTTTTTGGTTGTCGGCAAGTAACTCTTTTATAATGCTGCGCAATGGACGTGAGTTTTTGAAATTGGTTCTATCTATTTCAATGCCGTAATCAAAACTTCCTGTTTTTAAATCATTTTTTGTAACGGTTAACGGCAGCGGTTCAGAATTGTAAACTTTGTCTAAAAGAATACTGCTATACCATTCTGTAGGCAATAAACTTTCATTGATGATACGGACATCGGTACGAATGCCTTCTACGTTTTGCGCGTACCAGAGAGGATAAGTATCATTATCTCCATTACAAAAAAGAATCGCATTTGGTTCTAGACTATTCAAAAAGTTTTTAGCCATATCCAATCCAATATACCGGCTAGAACGATCGTGGTCATCCCAGTTTCTGTAGCCCATGTTTACTGGAACCAATACAATACAAGCAATGGCGGCTGTAATTGCAGCAGATTTTTTCAACCATTTTTTAATCATATCCGCAACCATGATTACGCCCAAACCCACCCAGATGCAGAAAGTTTGGAAAGAGCCCACCAAAGAGTAATCCCTTTCGCGGGGTTCGTAAGGTGGTTGGTTCATGTACACGTTTATTAAAACTCCGGTAAATAAGAACAATGTCATTACCAGCCAAAAGTCTTTTCTGCCTTTTTTCCAATGTAGCATAAATCCAAAAATGCCTAACAATAAGGGTAAAAAGTAATAGGGATTTTTTGCTTTTTGATTTTTGTAATAATCTGGCATATCCTTAGATGGACCGGTGATAAATCGATCGACAAATGGAATTCCGCTGTATACATTTCCATCAAATCTTTCGTTGTGGCTAACTGCTTGTTGGTCGTTAAACCTACCTACAAAATTCCACATAAAATAACGGATGTACATATAGCGAATTTGATAATTGAAGAAGTAAAAAATATTGTTTTTAAACGAAGGTTTTTCAGCTTCAAGAAGTTCTATTTCTTGCTGTTCTGCTTGCGTCAAAGGCTGTCCTTGTTGTCGTTTCTGGTTGAGTATGTCTATTTGATTTTGAACATCAGACATCCCTCCAAATTCTCTAAAACCTCTTGCATCCCCAGATTTGTTCGATTTGCCCATTCTTGGGAAAAGCGTCATATATTCTTCATCAAAAACGGGCTCATAAGTTGCACCTGTGGCTTCGTACATGCTGTCGCCTTTGTAATATTTTGGAGGATTTTCCTTGTAATCCACCTGAGGGGCATTGAAAAATGGGCCTTTCACCAAAGGGCGGTCGCCGTATTGTTCACGGGTGATATAACCGTAAAATTTATAAGGATCTTCAGGGTTATTCATGTCAATGGCTGGATTTGCCAAAGAACGAATTACTACCATTGCATAACTGCTGTAACCTAGAATAATGAAGCCTATAGAAATAAATGCCAAGTTAAGATTGCGATGGCCATTTTTGGTAGACCACCATATTAGCGCTGCAAGACCTCCAAAAATAAGGACAAGCGCCAGAATAGTACCTGTATAAAAGGGCAACCCAAAACTATTCACTGCCAATTTATCCATTGCTGCCAAAAGCCATGGAATACCTGGATAAATAACTTTCATTACCAGACCCAAAGCGATCATTGCTGCCCCGAATGCATAAAAAACACCTGCTCTGCTAACGGTATACCTTCTAAAATAATAAGCGAGACAAATGGTTGGGATTACGAGTAAATTTAACATGTGGGTTCCCAATGCGAGTCCGGTAATAAAAGCTATAAAAACCAACCACCGGTCATTGTGGCTGTCGTTACTTTGTCTGTCCCAGCGTAAAATTGCCCAAAAAGTAAGGGCTGTAAAGAATGAGCTCATCGCATAAACCTCGCCCTCAACCGCGCTGAACCAAAAGCTGTCCAGGAAAGTATTGGTTAAAGCAGCAACTACTCCGGCTCCGATAATCAAGATGTTCTTATTGTCGTTATCATCGTCCACCAATTTTTGGGCAAAATGGGAGGTAATCCAGAAAGTAAACATTACACAACCTGCGCTAGAGACAGCAGAGAGCATGTTTATCCAAAATCCCACATGTTGCACATCCGGCGACAACATGGAAAACAATCTACCCACCATAAGAAATAGGGGGGCTCCTGGCGGATGGACTACCTGCAACTTATAGGCTGCACTTAAAAATTCACCACAATCCCATAAGCTTACGGAGGATTCTAGGGTAAGAGTGTAAACAACCAATGCAATGGCAAACATTGCCCATCCAAAGATGCGGTTCAAAGACCTTATATTATTCATGAGTATTTTATATCGTAATTAATAGGTGGCGAAAATACGGATTTCAAATTCAATTTTCATTGTACAGTGATGACTTTGCGAATATTTCAGATAGACGTTGCAGAAATAGTTGCAGTTGCCTTGGCTATTCGGGAAGCGGTTGTTTTTTTGCCTAAAAGACCAATCATTTCGAAGATTGGCGGCCCTGTAGGTTCTCCGCTTACAGCAATTCGCAAGGGCTGCATCAATTCGCCAGCTTTGGCGGGTGTTTCTATACAATAAGATTTAAAAATATTTTCCAAATCTGTTGCTGAATAATCGGAATTTGCAGACCATGCAGTTGCAATTGCGTTTAAATGCATGTTTGTATCTGTTTTCCATTTTTTCTGCACCACTTCGGCATTGTATATTTTGGGGTCTTCAAAGAAATAATAGGCTTGGGAGACAATTTCGTTCGCAAAATGGACTTTTTCTCTCAGTAAGCTTATTACTTTTTCTACATAAGGTTTTTCGGCAGAATACTGGCGTGTCTTTATTTCCGGCATTATTTCATCCGCAATATTTGACAAAGGCTCTTGCAACAAGTATTGATGGTTGAACCATATCGCTTTATTTAAATCAAACTTGGCGCCACTTTTACTCACTTTTTCTAATGAAAATGCATCGATAAGTTCAGCCATGCTGAACAATTCTTTATTGTCGCTGGGATGCCAACCTAGCATGGCCAGCATGTTGGCAACAGCTTCAGGTATATAGCCAGCCTCCTTATATCCGCTGCTTACTTCACCAGATGCAGGGTCTTTCCACTCCATAGGGAAAACGGGAAAACCGAGCCTATCTCCATCTCTTTTGCTCAATTTGCCATTTCCCTCTGGTTTTAGCAACAAAGGCAAATGGGCAAATTCAGGCATTACATTTTCCCAACCCATAAATTTGTACAGCATAACATGTGTGGGTGCACTTGGAAGCCATTCCTCTCCGCGGATTACGTGTGAAATTCCCATTAAATAATCATCCACCACATTGGCCAAATGGTAAGTTGGCATGCCGTCACTTTTCAACAATACCTTATCGTCCAATTGGGCAGTATTTACCACCACCCAACCGCGTATAATATCATGAAATCGAACTTCTTCTTTTCTTGGCATTTTAATGCGAATCACATAAGGACTTCCACTATCAATGCGCGATTTTACTTCGTCCGCAGGTAAAGTTAACGAATTGTGCATGCTAATTCTGCTCACAGCATCGTAGGCCGGCTGCATTCCGCCTGCTTCCAATCGTTTGCGCATATCATTTAAATCGTTTTCTGTATCGAATGCATAATAAGCATGGCCCTTTTCAATCAAGTCAAAAGCATATTGGGCATACATTTGTTTTCTCTCGCTTTGACGATAAGGCGCATGGGGTCCGCCCACACCTTGTCCTTCATCTATTTCAATACCTACCCATTTTAAACTATCAATTATATATTGCTCAGCGCCAGCAACAAATCGATTTTGGTCAGTATCCTCCACTCGTAAAATCATAGTGCCACCATGTTTGCGGGCAAACAAGTAATTGTACAATGCTGTGCGCACACCGCCAATATGCAGCGGACCAGTGGGGCTAGGGGCAAAACGAACGCGAACGGGGCGGGTCATAATAAGCCCGCAAATATAAGCACTATCACCAATGATAGCAGGCACCAAACTGAATCAATCCTTTAGAAAATCCAGCTTCTGTGTAAAAACTCACTTTTTTGGCCAAATGATAACGTAATCCTATTGTGGCTTCTAATCCTAATAAATTGTCAGGAATGGTCAAACCATCATTTTTTCCATTGTATGGTTTGTTCGTCGGTTTGTGAAAAGGTATTGTATTTCTTAGGCCTATTCCCACACCGGCATAGGTTTCTAATTGCGAATTGATTTCAAAATAGTAATTGGCACGCAAAAGGACGCTGAAAAATGTAGTTTTTTGCTCGGAAGCACCTAATATGTTGCTGCTTTTGCGCCCGAAAGCCAAGTTAGTCCCAATTCCAATGTGGTTTTCAAATCTTTTTTCATACTTAAGCATAAGCGGTCCTTTAGATCCACCCCAGTTGTCAAAATCAAATGAATAGAAACCGTAACCTAAGGCGAAAACGTTTTTTGAATAACTTGGATTGGCATTGACTTCCGCTTTTACCAAACATGGAGAGATTAAAAATAGGATTGGCAATGCACAAAAGAATAGGAACTTTATTTTAAAATTATTAGGCATACAATGAATACCTGCAAATTTAGGATGTACCCCTATTTCAGAAGTCACAGGATTATCAGGGATAAGTCATGAATTTCTCATTTTTTCAGAGTTGAATAGATTCGATCCATTCTTGGGGATCGAAAGCGATTTCCATTCTGTGGTTTTATGGGTTTTGCAAAGCAATACAATTTGTCCAATATGGTAAGCATAGTGCGCCATTTGGCGATTTATAGCTTCGGTGACTGTATGCGGCTCTTTACGAATGAAAACCGTTTTATTCAAATCGGAATCTGATAACCCGTCCAATGAGGATATAAATACAGACCATCCTTTTTCCCAATTTATAAATACCATTGCACGGGTGAGGTTTAAATTCTCAAATTCTGCGTCTCGATTTCGCCAATCTTTTTCGCCATCGCTGGTTAAAAAATCAGTCCAACGAGACAGCATGTTGCCGCTTAAATGTTGCATGATGATAGCAATGCTATTTTCATCGTTTTTGTGCGTTATAAAAAGTGCATCATCTTTTACTTGTTCAATGGCTTTTTCTGCAATAGTTTTGTACTGCTTGAATATTTGAATGGATGAAGGCAAAAAGGAGCTCATATTCAGATGTAAAAGTAAATAAAAAAAATTAAAAAAGAAATTTGACAAAAGAAATGTCTTGGCATTTCGTTTAATATGATAATGCCTTCAAGGTATATAAATTTATTTATGGGATTGTGTCTCATGTTCATCTTATTTTATAAGATGCCAGCTGGCCATTGGAATTTTTCCTATATTACAACGGCAAATGCTACAAGTAAAAATTCGCTTGAAGATCGAAAATTTATTTCGGCAAAACGTGCCTTGGATTCTGCCCATAAAACTTTAACATGGCTAAAAAAAAATGGATACTCGACGAATCTAATTTTTTTAGCAGATATGAAGTTGAATATGGATGTAAAACGATTTTATGTAATCCAACCAGATAGCAATAGGATGCTTGCAACTTTTTTAGTTGCACATGGCAGTGGAAAAGGCAGCACAGGAGATAGCGTGGTATGCAGCAACATTCCAGGAAGTCTGTGTACTTCCATAGGCAAATACCAATTGGGAAAAACGTTGATGGGTGAATATGGCAAAGGATATTGGATGGATGGATTGGAAAAAACCAACAACAATGCGCGAAAAAGGCTTATCGTATTCCATTATTATTTGCTACAAACCACGGAAGAATTTGGTGGCCACAATTATTTCAGCAGCGGCTGTCCTATGCTTGCCAAAAGCAGTTTTGATTTTTGTGATTCTTTGATACAGAAAGAGGGTAAACCGGTATTGATGTGGATTTATAAATGAACAGTTGATGACAGCCACATAATTTTTTCAAAACAGTGTTTTATATTAAAATTCCGTTATAAAGGCCCAAACATTTTTAATTAAATATTTGACAATGTGTAGTTATAGAGATTTGGAAATTTGGAAACTAAGGAGAGAATTGTGAATTGAAATTCACCATATGGGTTTTACACTCCCAAAATTTGAAATGTATGAAACTGGAAATCAAATTCGGAGATCTTCTAAATCCATTGGATCAAATATTGTAGAGAGTTTTGGCAGAAGGCTATTCGAACAAGATTTTATCCGATTTATTGGAATTTCTTCCTCTTGATGCGATGAAAAATTGGACCATTTACAAACACTATTAGATTGCAACTCGCTTAAAAATCAAAGCATATAAAAAACGCAAATTGGCCTGTAAATTGTTGGGTTCAAAAATTCAAAAATATTTATATGTATTAGAATATGGTCATAAAATACGGTAGTTTTTCAATAACGGCTTTGGTTGACAGTAACGATGGGGAATCCATCGGGTTTTATTTTCCATTCGGCCTTTATCGGTTTTTTATCGGCGCTTGCTAAGCATTGGTTGATTGTATTATCTTCGCAGCATGTCATTGGTAACAGAAGTTAATGAAGGAATAAAAGCCGCGATGAAGGCTCGCGATGAAGTAAGATTGCGTGCTTTGCGCAGCATTAAAAGTGCTTTTCTATTGCTGGCAACCGCAGAAGGTGGAGCAGAAGTTACAGACGATTTGTGCATCAAAGCGCTACAAAAATTAGCGAAACAACGTAAAGATAGCATCTCCATTTTTGAGGAACAAAATCGAAATGATTTGGCAGATAAGGAAAAGGAAGAATTGCTTATAATTGACGCATTTTTACCAGTACAAATGAATGAGGCGGATGTGGAAGCAAAAATCAAAGAAATCATCGCAAATGCAGGTGCTAACGGTCCAAAGGACATGGGCAAAGTCATTCCTGTGGCAATGAAGGAACTAGGTGGCGTTGCTGATGGCAAATTGATTAGCGAAATTGTGAAGCGTTTGCTTCAATGACAATGATTGGTTTAACTCTAATAAAGAATTCTCCGCATTGGCGGACGCGGAATTTGGGTTAGATCAAATTTTATCAAATTTTAAACTTCACGAAACCGTTTTTTCGCGAAATCGCCTAACCAAAATTTAATTTTGGCAAGGCAGTTCTTTACTAAATCATTTTAGCAATCTATTTTATCGTTTTCACACATTCACATTGTCATTTCACACAATGTAAAAAACGAGACGGGGTTTCAAACGTTAATTTACGATAACCTATCATGAAAAAACCAATCTTAAAACTTGTTCTATTGTTGGGAGGCATTGCTGCCTTTGCTTTTACAACCCAAAACACGGGCACTCAATTGCCTCCATTTTACAGTGATTCTTCCTTCTCTATTGCTTGGGCTATGGACAACAATAGCATCCATTCCGATAAAGATCATGTGTATTTTTACACTGAATTGAGGGGTGGAAAAGTGGCAGCCGATCCAAATCGAAAACACCTAAATCTGGCTCTGGTTATTGATCGCAGCGGCTCTATGGGTGGTCTAAAAATAGAGTATGCGAAAAAAGCCGCCCATACACTTGTTCAAAATCTTCAGTCAGGCGATCACTTTGCACTTGTAGACTATGATGAACAGATATCAACCCCGGTTTTTAGCACTGTAATTGGTGAAAACCGGAAGGCCATTAACAAAGAGGTTGACAAGCTCTATGCACGAGGAAGTACTAATTTATGCGGAGGGATGTTGGAAGGATTTAAACAGGCGAAAGTAAGTTTTAACAAGGATTTTATTAATAGGGTTCTGCTCTTTAGCGATGGAATAGCCAATGTGGGTGTTATAAGCAATTTGGAAATTCAAAAAATGGCCAAATCCAAGCTAGAAGAAACGGGAATTTCACTGTCAAGTTTTG
This sequence comes from Bacteroidia bacterium, assembly GCA_038317095.1. Lineage (GTDB taxonomy): Bacteria > Bacteroidota > Bacteroidia > NS11-12g > UBA955 > JAGXTF01. The sequence goes on from JBBQBB010000002.1 coordinate 25,317, forward strand.
GAATAGGCAGTGATTTTAACGAACAATTAATGACCCATTTGGCCGAATATGGAAACGGGAATTATTATTTTATTAACAATCCGGATAATATTCCAACCCAACTAGCGGCTGAATTAAATGGATTGCTCTCAACAGTGGCTCAGAATTTACAGTTGAATTTACAGGTGCCTGAAAATGAATATACAGTAGAGAAAGTATATGGTGGTAATTTTACTTTTTTAAACAATACTGTTTCGATAAATATCGGAAATGTAACAGCAGAGGAAACACATCCTGTTTTGATCAAATTAAAGAGAAAAACCAAAGCAGTTGCCGATGAAATATTTAATGCATCTGTAATTTACAATACAGCAAAAACGGGTATTGAAAAAAAGGTAGAGAATGCGTTTAAGCTTATTTATACACAAGACAAAAGTGAATGGGCTACAACACAGAATTCCGTTGTTTGGAATGCAGTACAGGCTTATGATCTTAATGAAATTATGGAGTCTGCAATGATGGAAATGGAAAGAGGGAATCAGGCAAAGGCGAAAGTTTATTTGGATACAATACGTTCTCCACGTTTCGAAATTTTCGTTTCGGATACGGTACACTTTATCACGAATTCTACTGTAGTGCGAAGTTACCAAATACAGGCAGAAAACAATGCCACTTATTCAACAAAAAGTTATAATGAGCAAAAAGTTATTTTAAAGAATGGGCGCGCGGATAGCTATAAGTTTAGGGCAAAAGGCAAGATAAAATAGTTTTTCTAGGTGTTATAAAAGACAGTTCGAATGGATTAGCGAAATTGTAAAACGTTTGCTGGTTTTGGGGAAATAGTTTTCGGTTTGCGGGAATAAGCGCCAATTAAAACGCCAATATTTTCGGACAATCCGTATTATTTCCAAACAACAAATCTTGCAGAAAAATCACCATTTAATGTATTTCCACGCAGCAAATAAATTCCATTTTCCAAATCGGAAATATTAATCCTGTTGTCGTTTTTGTATTGAATAAATTTAACTATTTTACCTTGTAAATCTGTAATTTCTACATTGACATTTGTCAATGTAGAATATAAATTTACGTTCAATTCATTGTAAGCAGGAACGGGCCAAACCTTGATTAGGGGTAGGTCTTCAGAAACAATGCGTTTTTGAATTGCATTGGTCTTTTGTTTCCAATTGGTAGAACCAAACCAAATTTCCAATTTGTTATTTCTTACATCTCCCCAAACTGCACAAAGGGTGTCTCCGTTTATGGCGCATGACATAAAATCGTTGCCACTCTGGTAGAGAACATTATTGAATGCAGCATTGTTTGCAGACATGCGCATGTTCTTTTGAAAGGTTTTACCGCTATCAACACTTACCGTACAATAACAATCTGAACCTTGGACAAATCCCTTTCCTGTTGCGTTTCTGCGGTCGCGCCAACAGACAGCCAATTCGCCGACTTTGCCCCAACTGGCCCAGGCCAAATCTTGTAATTTCCCATTGCCTAAAGTATCGTCATTTACTCGAACACCCGTGTTCCATTTTTTGCCTCCATCATTGCTTCGGTATACAAATACATCTGCATCTCCGTTGCGACCTTCAAGTCCTACAAAAATCATGGCATTGGCATCTTTGGGGTGTGCAAGTAAAAGGTAGCCAGTTTTTAGATTGGTGTCGCCTGCTTTGGTTGGATTACTAATTGCAGAATTGTATTTAAAAGTGGCGCCTTTTGATGCAGAGGTAGCCAAATACATTTGTGGGAGAACGTTTTGTGACGCAACATAAGATGGATAAATGGCCATAAATTTACCATCGGCTGTGACGGAAGGGGTTGCCATCGGTGCTTGTATCAAATTGCCTACCAAATAGCCAGTTGAATCAATATATCGAATGGATGACCAATTTTTCCCATCGCTAGAAACTTTTAAATAGGGTCGGTTTGGGGCGGCAATCCAGGGGGCTGGTTTGCTTGTAACATAAAAGGTTCCATCAGTTGGGCCGCCGCTTCTATCAATTACGAGCCATGGACGATCCAAATAAATTTTGGGTGATTCATCCCCACTTAAAATTTTTGATTCACTGTTCCACAATAATCCCCCGTTCGAACTCGAAAAAAGATACAACCCACCAGAGTCTGTGTTGGATTTATAATCTATATAAACAATATACAATTTACCGCTGCTGTTAAAAGCCATGGTGGGGTCGGCGCTACCCCATTTAGTTGCAAAATGGGGTAGCGAAGTGGGTGTGCTCCAGGTTTTTCCCCCATCAAAAGTGGCGCGTGTTTTTATGGTAATTTGTGTTCCTGTGCCAGCAATACCTAGGCTCATCCAAGCAACAACCATATGTCTTGAATTTGTAGGATTTACTACCATGTTTGGCTCACCATCAAAACCAATGCCGTTGGAAATTTTGGTTTCTGTGGGTTGTGCTAATGCAATTATACTGGAGATTAAAAAGGCAAATGTGAAAAGCATCTTTGTTTTTTGCATGAGTTTTAGATACATTTATTTGTGAAAGGTTTAATTAAAAATAAAATTATAAAAACAAGCCCAAAGCTTCTATAATTTTACCTTGAGAAATTAACTGTATTGCGGCATTTTCGGGGTTTGCATCAAGGTGCAAAGCCTTTGTTCCGGCTATCAATTCTTCATGCGGCATTTCTAACAAGGAAGCCATTTTCCCAATGTCGTTTGCAGACAATATTTGGCTGTTTTTTACAGCAACAGGAAGTGCATCGTATCCAATGGGCTTTTGCATTGGTTGTGGAAGCTTAAACATGTTTTCGGCAGTTGCATGGCTATACCAAGGGCCACCCATGCGGGCTACCAAATCCATCTTAATGGGGTCAATTTTTCCATCTTCATTTAATACGGTTTCGTGAATATGCATTCTAATCACTTCGCAAATCACCAAATTTCCAGCACTCGCACCTTCGCCCAATTCTTTTAGTTCTATGACTTTACATTCCATTTGTACTGGACTCTCTGCAACTCTAAAAGGTTTAATTAAATCAGAGGGAATTGCCGTAAAACCGGCTTTTTCAAATTCAGAAATGCCTTTTTCCCAAGGTGCTGCCGTCACATTCATTTGCTGAACTATGGGGAAGTTGACAATATTAACCACCACTTCGGGCACTTCTTTTACATTAAGCCAAGTATGCTTTGGCGTGCCATCCCGTCCAGAATTATTGGGGGCAAAAATGAGAATCGGGGGTTTGGCAGAAAATACATTGAAAAAAGAAAAAGGTGCCAAGTTTGGATGTCCAACTTTGTCTACTGTACTGGCAAAGCAAATGGGACGAGGGCCAACGGCACCCAGTAAATATTGGTGCAATTGAGGCACTGTAACTTCTGATGGATTGATGACGAGCATGCTGCAAAGATAGAATCTGGATGGCTTTTGCTTTATAAACTTTTTTCGATCAACTTCTAATGTGCAAACAACTATTTTGGAGTACTCATTTATTTACAAATTCACTCATTCTTTGCTATTTCCTCTTTATTTAAATATGCACAAATAAATTGATTGTATTGTTGGTCAAACTTACTTTTTGTAAGATGTTATTTTTGTCTGCGAATATACCGTCGCACCTTACCCAAATCATTGTACCAAACAGAACCGGCGAAATATTTATTGCACCATTGTATTTTCTTTTTTGAAACTGCCTGTTTTATTGAGGTAAAATGAACTTCCTCCTTTCAATATCCGAAGGGCTTCTAAAACAGTTTGCGTAACATCTAACCGAAACAATATGTGAACATGATCTTCTACTGCATTGGTATGATCCACAAAAAAAAACCTGGCCGGATTTTACATTTTTGAAATAATGAATAAGCGCGTGAACAATCTCTGGTTTTAATAAAAAATCACTGTTTTTGGTTCGCCAGACTGCGTGAATCCAAACGAAGACTTCGGAGGGCATTTAGCGAATGTAGGGATTACTCCGAAAATTGCAAGAATGAAAACACTTAATGGGATGCTACCGCCAATGCCTTTAAAGAAGAGTGTTTTGTGCAGGCTAAAGCCTACCCTTTATAGCGTATGTCCCAATTTTGATTTCTTGGTTTCTAAATATCTTTTGTTGTGTGGGTTAGGTACCACTTGCAACGGAACATTTTCCACCACTTCAAGGCCATATCCAACTAAACCCGTTCGTTTTCTAGGATTGTTGCTCATCAGCATCATTTTCTGAACACCGAGATCCCGAATAATTTGGGCACCTACGCCATAATCTCTTTCATCCATTCCAAAACCCAATTGAATATTGGCTTCAACCGTATCAAATCCCTGCTCTTGTAGTTTGTAGGCCTTCAATTTGTTTAACAAACCAATGCCACGGCCTTCTTGGTTCATGTAAACAATTACCCCTTTGCCTACTTCATTGATTTTTTCCATAGCCTTTTGTAATTGTTCACCACAATCGCATCGGCAACTGCCAAAGATATCCCCGGTCATACAACTGCTATGCACACGCACATGAACTGCCTCATCGGGCTCCCAGGCTCCTTTAATCAATGCCAAGTGTTCTTGGCCGTTGTTGGTTTGTCTAAAGGCTACCAAATCAAAATCTCCCCATTTGGTAGGCATAGTTACAGAAATTTCGCGTTGAATCAAACTTTCATTTTGCAAACGGTATTTGATCAAATCTTCGATAGAAACAATTTTAAGATTGAACTTTTTTGCCACTTCCATTAAATCAGGAAGTCGCGCCATGCTGCCATCCTCATTCAGAATTTCTACTATGCAACCGGCAGGTTCAAAACCGGCCAAACGAGCCAAATCAATTGCAGCTTCGGTATGACCAGCGCGTCTGATCACCCCTTCCGCTTTGGCTCGTAGTGGGAAAATATGCCCAGGACGCCCCAGCGCTTCGGCTTTAATTTCAGGATTTATAAGGGCTTGCACCGTTTTTGAACGATCCTGGGCGCTTATACCTGTTGTGCATCCATGGCCCAGCAAATCTACCGATATAGTGAATGCAGTTTCATGGGTTGCGGTATTTTGGCCAACCATCATGTGTAAACCCAGTTGGTCACATCGTTCTTCGGTCAGCGGCACACAAATGAGCCCTCGGCCTTCGCGTGCCATAAAGTTGATCATTTCTGGAGTTACGTTTCGGGCTGCAGTTAAAAAATCACCTTCATTTTCACGATCTTCATCGTCAACGACAATGACCACCTTGCCTTTGCGTATTTCTTCAATGGCTTCTTCTATGCTGTTAAGTTGTATTGTATTGCTCACTTTGGATAACATTTAGGGTGAATCCTAAAAATGTTACTGCAAAATTCGGTAAATTAAATCGATTATTTTGTTTTGTAGTGGCTTCTTGCCAAATCTTTTATAGAACAATTGCCAATAAGCACGTCTTCAATTACAAAATCGCCCTTCCAAATTCTGGCCAAGGTATAAACTTCAACATTGGAATTGATTATGGTTTCTCTGAAAACCTTTTCTGCATCAGGGGCCAAATCTTCGGGTAAATAATACCTTTCTAACGGCGGGCGAAAGCACCAAATATTACCCAATCTACCATTTAAATAGCCTTGGTATACATATTCAAGCTTTATATAATTGGTTGATTTTTCAGGAGGCATAAAATCCAAAGAAATCAACTTTGCATAGCCGCTATCGTTGGTATTAAAAATAGCATATTTTGGAATTTTATTTTCATCCAATGCCACTTTATATTCACCACAGATTTGATCATAATTTAATTCTAAATATCGTCCCACAATTGGATTTGCGGGGTCGCGCAGCGCGCATTTAAATTTATACTGTTTTCCATAATAGAAAATTTGGTTTTTATCCCATATTATTTTCCCTAAATATCCCAATTGGAAAATGGCGGCAATAATCCATATAAAAATGGCATTTCTTTTAGTCATGCAGCTCCTTTCTATTCTTTTGTTCCATCACAATTTTATTACCAATAAAAAATCCAACACCCAACAAAATAAATACTACGCCGCGAATAAAAAAACTGAGGTTAAAATCGAAAAAGCGCAATATTATTAGCAATACAATAAATACCATACCTGCATTTAACCACAAAAAATTCAAATGTTCTACACCTCGCCAAATCATAATGCAACCCAACACAAGGATAAAAACATTGTCTAACAATTGACCAACTTCGGGGTCGAATTTTCCAACCAAAATACATATAAGCCAAATGGGATACAAAATGTGGGTGAAATTCCATTTTTGGTTTACAAAGAGTTTAATACTGGCAGCTAAATAGATGAGATTAAACAATACAATTTCAAAAACAGCAAATTTGGATTTGTCGAGATGTTGTAAAGTAAATTCATTGGCTAAATTTTTCATACTGAATTTATAAGAAAAAACAAATAATAGCACAATTGCACCCGAAAAACCCAAATTCAAGAACCCCGTTTTCCAGCCATCTGGGAAGTCGGCTAAATCGATTGAACAGAAGTGAATGTAAAGTTGAAAAAGCACAAAATACAACAAAAAAGTCCATACACCTGCTTCTAAACCAAAAATTCCCAAAACCGGAATGAAAAGCATTGGCAACAAATAGCCTGCAACTTTTGCAAACAAAGTTGACGCATTTTTAACCAAAACAAACCGCCAAACAAATACCAAAACAAGCGCAAGCATCCACCAATAATGGTGCATGGAATGGCCTATATCGTGGCGTGCATATTGCAAAACTCCGTACCAAGTTGTTCCTAACCATATTAGGGTCCAAGCGGCATTTGACCTTAGTACGAACATAACAGGTGCTGCCATTGCAACCCACAGGAGTACAAAACCATCAGTGCCACCTTGAATTTGATAAATTTGGGCAATCAAAGAAATGGATGCCCCTGGAGCCAACGCCCAAAAGGCCGCTGTGGATTCTCTCCATACATCGTTTTCAAACCTTTTTAGCAAAGTAAACAGCACCAAACACAGTGCAATTGCAACAGGCATAAAGGCCAAAATGGTTTTTATTGGGCGAGAAATGTGATCCCAATTTTCTGCAACCATTAACGAAATACCAAGGCCTATTAGAATGGAGCCAATGATTCCGAATAAAATAAATACAGTATTATTAGCAGCATTTTTTTTGCCTTTTTCATATTCAAGGATGCGCGATTCTAATTCCAAAGGGATGAAGCCTTGATTCCGCCATTCCTCCAATCGTTTCTCTATATTTTTAAAAGATATCATCTGATTGGGTCTAATTCAAAACAAATATATATTAATCTTTTGATATTCCATGGCAACCGTGACAGATGTCACTCTTTAATCAAAAAATCGAAGTCAATTTTGCATTTAAATAATTTACACACAATGAAAATCGAACAAATTTATACGGGTTGTTTGGCCCATGGAGCATATTATATAGAAAGCGAAGGCGAGGCCGCAATCATAGATCCACTGAGAGAAACAAAACCATATACCGACAGAGCCGAAAGAGATGGCGCTAAGATTAAATATGTTTTGGAAACGCATTTTCATGCGGATTTTGTTTCTGGGCATCTTGATTTGGCTAAAATTACAGGAGCCAAAATTGTATACGGACCGACAGCGAAGCCCCAATTTGAAGCACATATTGCCGCGGATGGTGAAGTATTAACCTTAGGGAAAGTAAAAATAAAAGTCATTCATACCCCTGGGCATACGATGGAATCGAGTTGCTTTTTGTTAATCGATGAAAACGGAAAAGAGCATTCACTTTTTTCAGGGGATACACTTTTTATTGGTGATGTGGGAAGGCCAGATTTGGCGCAGCATGTAATTGCCGAACTTACGCAAGAAAAATTGGCGGGTTATTTGTTTGATAGTTTGCGCGAAAAAATAATACCATTGAATGATGACTTGGTTGTTTATCCAGGGCATGGCGCGGGCAGCGCTTGTGGCAAGAACATGAGCAACGAAACCACAGATACTTTGGGTAATCAAAAAAAGCAGAATTATGCACTACAGCCGAATTTAACAAAAGCAGATTTTGTGAAAGAAGTGCTCACAGGTTTAATGCCACCTCCAGGGTATTTTCCACAAAATGTTTTATTAAATATCAACGGCTATGAAAATATTGAATCTGTTATGCAAAGGGGATTGCAAAAATTTTCTCCCACAGCATTTGAAGCCTTAGCAAATGAGACCAATGTTTTGGTGATTGATATTAGGGAAGCGGAAGAATTTGGCAAAGCCTTTATTCCAAATTCAATTAATGTTGGCATAGATGGAAATTTTGCCACTTGGGTGGGTACTTTGGTGCTAGACGTAAAGCAAGAAATTTTACTCGTTGGCTCGCCAGATAGAATAGAAGAGGCGGTTACAAGACTTGCGCGTGTTGGTTTCGACAATTGTTTAGGATATTTAGATAGGGGATTTGAATCTTGGATTCAAAAGGGCCTTGAAACCGACTCTATCGTGTCAATAGGAGCAAGAGAACTTGCCGATAGAATCGTTGCCAACTCAGATTGTCAATTGTTGGATGTGCGAAAAAAAAGCGAATACGAAAGCGAGCATATTCAAGGAGTTGAAAATGCACCTTTGGATTTTATCAATGAGAGTATGCTAATAGTGAATAAGCAAAAACCTGTTTTTATTTATTGTGCAGCAGGGTATCGCAGCATGCTTTTTATTTCCATTTTGCGTTCAAGGGGGTATAACAATTTGGTGAATGTATCAGGCGGTTTTAAAGCGATGAAAGGAACGGAAAAATTCCATTTGACGAAATTTCACAAACAAAAAACAATGTTGTAAATTTGATGTTTCAATGAAATATTTTATTGCCTAATACAAAATTGTTGGAAAATATATTCTGGTCCGGATACAGCCATAAAGATAGAATCGCTGCAGTATCTGAAATTGAAATGGTTATAAATCAATATGGAAACATTACCGATTTTAAACAATTTTCTGATGTGTCCATAGCATTGCAAGTTGAAATTAGAGAATCTAGGTTGAATGATTTATACCATGCCTTGGAAAAAACAATGGGAATGAATGAACATAAAGATTTGGCCGTTGCAACTGAAGTGGAAAGGGTTCTGTTTTTACATGTTTCATTCTCAACGGGTAAAGGCGAACTAAGAATAGAGGTGCCTTTGGTTCCAGGTTAAGTAAGGTCATAAGCACTAAAAAGTTTAGAATATTATAAATATATTTGCGATTCGTATGAAAATTAAAACCATTGTTTCCATTTTAATTTTGGGAATGGGTGCCGCTGATTTTGCATTTGCTGGGGGAACTTTGCAACCTTTAAGCAACACCGAGCAAAATTTAAGCGCTGTAAAGTCAAAAATGGACAGCATGGACAAAATCGCCGAAAATGTAAAAGGCGGATTGGATGCTATGGATGTCAAACTCAAAGACGCAGAAAAACGAATCAAAGAAGCCGAAGCAGCCAAAAACCACAAACCCAATTATTGGATGCCAATTATTGGCGGAGCCCTTTTGGGAATCGGCTTGGCTGTATGGTTAAAACGAAAAAAATAATACCCAAACCCGCTGTGATTTATATGTCTTTCTATTTCAAATGGTATTCGGACTTTAACAAATTTATCAGGGAATTTAGTTTTTTGGATGCAGAAGGTATAAGTTCAAGGGTTATCTGCAAATGTTGCCTATGGTAAGTTTGGAAAATATTTAACAATTCCTGATCTGTTTCTTGGGTTCTGTTTAAAATAATAGGATTGTTGGTTATTAAAGAATCTGTCTCAAAATTAAAATCTTGTGCCCTAAAATGTTTTAACCTGAAAGGTGTAATATGGGTTTTGTTAAAATCTTGCTCAAAATCTACGGCTTTTATCACCCGAGGCAATAAAACATCATAATACTGCTGCATGGCTGTAATAAGAGTTTCATCCTTTAAATATCTGAGGCTCCCCGATGCTTTCATTTGTTCATAGGTTGCAGTTATTGCATGAATTTCAAATAAAAAAGAGACTGCTTTGGTGGCTTCAATTATTTCCTTATCCGTAGGTTTTTGGGTTTGGGTCATGAGTAAGAAAAGTGCTTTGCTTCTTTTTTTTATCAAGTTCATTTCTTTCGCCCTTTTTTCAAAATAGATAGAATCACCCCTGAGGTCTGAAAGCACCAAGCTGGCAAATTTTTTCTCTCTGTGGTTTTCTATCATCTGTTCCAATTTAAATTCTGCCAAAAATCCGCAAAAAACCGCCAAAAATAGCATAAGAAATTCCCAAAAATATTCTTTTAAAAGTTTTTTCCCGTGGGCTGGGTGTGTGTGCTGGTGAACTTCCATTTTTTATGTTTTTTTGTCTTGAGGTTATTGTGAATGCGTCAATATGATTAGTGGTAAAAGAAATTGGTTTGATGAGCACTATACGCAAATATAAAAACAAAGTTACAATATATAAATGCGTTTCATGCCAGTTTATTTTTTGGAGAAAGAAATTCAATGTGTTTTTTATTATTAACTGATTTATTGCAATTGCCTCAGTTCGAAACCATTGAGAATCAAATGGTAAATTTAATTTTTTTTAGAAACCAAAAGCACCATTTTACAACGTCAAAATTGTGACCTTATCATATGTGCGTGTAAAGTTATTTTGCTTTTAATATAAGGTAGAAAACTTTTGAAATAGGACTCTAACACTTATATTGGCTTGAAGATTTGTGATGGAAAAATAAACATAAATATGGAATTAGAGAACCACATATTATAGAGTTACGTGTATGATGGCCTGCGTATTATTGTCTACAGAAGTAAAACTTCATCAGTGAAACTTATAACTTATTCCACTGGTTGTATTACTCTTTTATAAAAGCATTCTATCATCTTTGTTTTTATGAATTTTATGAAGATTATAAAATAATTTCTCATTTTATAATCTTTAGCAACTTATTTGTTCCAAGATTCGAAGGAAGTGTAAATCATTTATTATTTTCATAATAAAAAATATAAAAACCTAATTTTTAACAGTTTCGGCACAAACAAATCAGACGACCAGCGAAATTCCAAAACAATTATTACACAAATCCCTCACCCCATCACAAAAACCAAACCAGCAAAAGCCAGTGTAACCCCTACGATGGTAAGGCCGTATAGAATAAAGTAATTGTGGCCAAAAAGCAAAGTATAAAACATACTAAAAGCACAGATTGCCGAGCCTATGCCAATGAGCACCATGCCTTTGCTGCGGCTTGCTGCGTGTATTTCTTTTCGCACCAATTTGGTTGCTTCGGCAGCCAAATCTGGATCTGCTCCCATTTCCGTCAAACGCATTTGAATCAACTCCCAATCCAAGCCTTCCGACATCAAATGCCTTGCTTTTGCAGCATATTCATACAAATTTGACATATTTATTCACTGCAATTAACGGAATTGCAATGAAAAAACAAGGCATTTCTTGTAATTTGGAATTGTTAAAAATTACTAAAAATCAAATTTAATGCCCTGCGCCAATGGCAAAGTTTTGCCATAATTGATGGTATTGGTTTGCCGGCGCATGTAATTTTTCCAAGCATCGCTGCCACTTTCACGGCCTCCGCCTGTTTCTTTTTCGCCTCCAAATGCGCCGCCAATTTCAGCCCCACTGGTGCCAATATTTACATTGGCTATGCCACAATCGCTACCTACATGGCTTACAAAACACTCCGCTTCTTGCACATTGTCTGTAAAAATAGCAGAAGCTAAGCCTTGTTTCACATCGTTTTGCATAGCAATGGCTTCAGTCAAATCGGAATACTGCATTACATACAATATGGGTGCAAACGTTTCATGTTGCACTATGGCGAAGTGATTTGCTGCTTCGGCAATGGTAGGCTCCACATAACAGCCACTTTCGTAACCTTTCCCTTTTTTTACTTTGCCGCCAAATAGGATTTTACCCCCTTCGGCATCCAATTGCTTTAATGCATTAAGGTATAATTCTACAGCATGGATGTCAATCAACGGGCCCATGTGGTTATTTTCGTCCAACGGATTGCCAATGGCAATTTGCTTATACGCCGCCAACAATTTTTTCATAAATGCCGCATATTGGCTTTTATGCAAAATCAATCTGCGCGTGGTAGTGCATCGCTGGCCTGCCGCACCCACGGCACCAAATACCACCGCACGCAATGCCAAATCCAAATTGGCATGTTCCGAAACGATGATGGCATTGTTGCCGCCCAATTCCAACAAAGTTTTTCCCAAGCGCGCTGCAACAGATTTAGCCACTTCCTTGCCCATTCGGGTGGATCCTGTAGCCGAAACCAAGGCTACACGGTTATCTGCAGCCATTTTTTGTCCTATTTGAGCATCTCCGTTGATTACTGTAAAAATACCTTCAGGTAATTTGTTGGACACCAAAACCTCTTTGATAATGTGCATCACCGCAACCGCGCTTGCTGGTGTTTTTTCGCTGGGTTTCCAAATGCTTACATTTCCACAAACTGCTGCAAGCATGGCATTCCAACTCCACACTGCTACTGGAAAATTAAAGGCTGAGATAATGCCAATAACCCCCAAAGGGTGGTATTGTTCCATCATTCTATGCTCGGGTCTTTCGCTTTGTATTTGCAAGCCATACAATTGGCGGCTTAAGCCCACAGCAAAGTCGCAAATGTCTATCATTTCTTGCACTTCGCCCATGCCTTCTTGCAGGCTTTTGCCCATTTCATAGCTTACCAAAGCACCCAAATTCTTTTTTTGCTCGCGCAACGCATTTCCTATTTGGCGAACTATTTCTCCCCTTTTGGGAGCAGGCATTTCTTTCCAAACTTTGAAAGCGTCTTGGCTGCGTTTTAACACGGCTTCGTATTCAGTTTCCCCAGCAAACACCACTGAGTATAAACTTTTCCCATCTACTGGGCTGGTAATATCTCTTGTTTCTGTGCCCAAAGCCGAAATCCAAGCTGTGCCCGTGCACACACTTTCTAGACGGGATGGAATGGCCAACTCATTTAAAACTTTTTTAATATCCATAAACGTTATGCAAAGTTAATACCCAATGTTTCTATTCTCTGTGAGGTCAATCACATTTTGGTAAAACTCTAAAGATAGAAACCAACTATTCTCCAAATTCTTTCAATTCTAGAATTTCATCCTCTGTTTTTGGAAAATGTTTTTCTTTTCGCATAACCAAATAAACCCCCATAAGTGAAAGCAGAAGACCTACAAACATATTCCAGGTTAGTATTTCCTTGTCTAACAATCCCCAAGCTACAGCTACGATAGGAATAACAAATGTATTTGTACTTGCCACCAAAGCTGTGGTATGGTTGATTAAATAATTAAACAAAATCATACTAATGGCGCTGCCAAGAATACCCAAAATAGCCATATACCCAAAAGAATGCCAAGCCTGCACCGGATCTATAATCCAGGCGTTTTCAACGTGTGAGAAAATTAAAATAAATATATACCCAATGCCCATAAATAAAAATGGATATGCCGTTTTAACCATGGGTGGCAAATGTTGCAATTTGTGTTTGATAAGATTGATATTATAACCATACATAACCGCTGCCGTAAGCACCATGAGTATTGCCATCGGATCGGCGGTTTGTGCACCTGTTTTAAAAATTGCATGATAAATTGAAGGGCCAAATAAAAATCCAGAACCAGTAATACCTGCCAAAACACCCAAAAACCCATTTCGGGTTAGTCTATCGCTGAAAAGTCCAATGCCCACCATTAGAGTAAACATGGGTGTAAATGCATTTAGAATGCCACTTAAGCCACTAGGTATTTTGGTGCCGGCATAGCTGAACAAAAAGGCTGGTATTCCATTGCCAATCAATCCGCTTAAAAACAAATTCCAATAGTCTTTTTTTTGTACTATACGTTTATTGGTTGCAATGCCATTCAACGTTTTCCAAGGTTTTATAAAACTGTATTGTATAACCCAAGGCAACAAAATAATTGCGGCCAATGACAAGCGCCAGCCTGCCACTTGTATAGGTTCAAACGCCAACAATCCACGTTTAATTAGAATAAATGAGCTACCCCATATACATCCAAGAAGCAAGATTAATGCTGCAGGCCACCAACTTTTTTTCACCTTGGGCAAAGATAACTCTGTTTGTTCAATGTAAAATTGCAAGTTTTAAACTCAACAAACTATATTTTTTCCTTTACATATCCGTAATTTGTAAAATGCGACTCTGTGCATTGCTAATTTCCTGCTTGTTTTTTTTGCCGAACAGCAAAGGTCAAAGTTTGGTTACCGATGATTTGGTATGCAAGGAAAATGTGCGCATGTTAAAAATGGTACAATCCAGAGCAGCTACACCTGGTTATTATGGATACGACATTTTATACCACCGGTGCGCGTGGAAAGTGAATCCATTGAGAAACAAATACCTATATGGTAAGGTTACTTCTATATTCAAAACAACCAGTGCTGGGGATTCCGTAGGGTTTGATTTAATGAGTTTTATGCAAGTGGACAGCATTCATTGGCATGGAGCAAAAACCACTTTTACCCGAAATGGAAATAAGATTCTGGTTGCAAAACCAGGCAGTTGGGCAAAAAGCATGGTCGATTCACTCACTTTCTTTTACCAAGGCAATCCCGATCCTGGGGGTGGATTTGGGTATTACAATTACGACAACCACCAAACCGGGCCCATTGTATTTACCCTAAGCGAACCCTATGGCGCTGCCTATTGGTGGCCTTGCAAGCAAACCCTTAGTGACAAAATAGATTCAATTGACATCATTATGACAATTCCTCCATCTATGAAAGCTGGTTGCAACGGCACGCTAGTGCGGAATGACTCAATCAACGACAGTACCCGGGTTATGCATTGGAAGCACAGATACCCAATTGCTACTTATTTGGTGTCGTTTGCAGTTTCTAATTATATGGAATACAACCTCACTGAATCTTGGTCGGACCGACCTGGCACCATGCCTATAATCAACTATGTATTTCCACAATCCTTGGCAGAATTAAAATTATCTATGCCTAGCCATATGCAAGTGTTGCGCATGTTCGACAGTTTATTAGGGCATTATCCGTTCGACAAAGAGAAATACGGGCATTCGCAATTCACTTGGGGTGGAGGCATGGAGCATCAAACCATGAGTTCCGTTGTAAATTTTGGTTTTGATTTGTTGGCGCATGAATTGGCACACCAGTGGTTTGGCGATAAAGTTACCTGTGGCAGTTGGGCTGATCTTTGGCTGAATGAAGGTTTTGCAACTTATATGAATGCGCTTTGTTACCGTTATTTGCGCACCCACAACGATTGGTTGGGCAGAATGCGCGATGTGAGGAACAACGCCCTTTCGCAAGACGATGGCAGTGTATTTGCCCGAGATACCAATGCGGTAAATGCGCTTTTTAGTGGTAATTTGCGCTACAACAAAGGTGCATTTGTACTGCACATGCTGCGCATAAAAGTTGGAGATGGTTACTTTTTCTCTGCGCTAAAAAAATACCTTACCCAACCCAGCACTGCCTACGGTTTTGCAAAAACCAAAGATTTGCAAAAACTTATGGAAGTGGAAAGTGGTAAAAATTTAGATACGTTTTTTCTTCGCTGGTTTTGGGGAGAAGGGTATCCAAAGCTGCAAATTAACTGGCAACAAAAAGGCGTTCAATTGAAAGTAAATATCCAACAAACAACCTCCCATTTTTCAGTTCCTTTTTTTGAAATGCCAGTTCCAGTGCTCTTTAAAAACGGTCAAAAAGATACTTTGATCACTTTTTATCCATCCACATTGAATCAAACTTTCTTTCTTAGCATGCCCTTCCCAATCGACACCGCTGTTTTTGATCCGGAGGTTACAATTTTAGCAAAAGCCTCACTGGGTGGAATTAATCTCGATAAAACCAAAGTGGGTGACTTTTTAATCGCCCCAAATCCTGCTCAAAATGAACTCGTAATTTTACCCTTTTTTAATTTGGTGACAGCCATAGATATTTTTGACATTTCAGGCAGAAAAGTATATGTAAGTCCCCCCAATTCTAATTATTCCGTTGGTAATAAAATAACAATAAACATAGAAAATCTTTCGAGTGGGACTTATGTCACTCGGATATATACAAAAAAAATCGTAAATTCGTTTAAATTTATAAAACAATAAACCCATGAAAGTTTCAAAAATATATTTACTTGGTCTAATTGGAGCATTGTTAATTTCGACAGCATCGAATTGCAAAAAGCCAAAATCGGTAACCGAAACCAATCCAACATTAAGTGTAGAATTTAATGCCAAGTTTGCCTCAAGCCCTATGGAGCTGCGGAGCACAGAATACACGAAAACCGATGGAGAGGTGGTAAAATTAAACAATTGGAGTGTATTGCTTTCGAAAGTTTCTTTGGTAAAAACCGATGATTCTAAAGTTATGTTAGGCGACGGTTATATGTGGATTGATTTTTACAATTCCAACACAAAATATAAATTCACGGAATTGCCTTCAGGAAACTACAAAGGAATTTCCTTCCAATTTGGAATAGATAGCATTGTAAATCACGCTGATCCAAATGTTTGGCCTGCAACTCATCCTTTGAATCCAAATCTTACAGGCATGCATTGGGGCTGGTCTGGCGGATATATCTTTATGATATTGGACGGAACTTATAAGACAAACGCGATCAGCGGTTCATGGAATCCGTTTTCTTTTCATACTGTAGGCGATGTTTTTAAAAGAAATTATTTTTTGCC
The DNA here is from genome assembly GCA_038317095.1 of Bacteroidia bacterium. Lineage (GTDB taxonomy): Bacteria > Bacteroidota > Bacteroidia > NS11-12g > UBA955 > JAGXTF01. The sequence continues at coordinate 41,886 of JBBQBB010000002.1, forward strand.
TTTCAATTTTGAATTGGCCAAAAATACGAATAAGACAGCCACAATTGCCATGGCATTTGACGAACTTTTTAAAAATCCTATTGCATTAAAAATTGGCAACGACCCTAACAACCATTGCGGCAATTTTACGGAAATTAATTGGATGGAAGAACTCGTGGACAATGCCGAAGATATGTATGAATTAAAATCTGTGAAATGAAAATTACGGTGAAGTATTTATTTTTATTTATTGCCATCTCCACTGCAATTATCGCATGTAGAAAAGATCCAAAAACTGCGTCAAAACCAGATGGTTTTAATCCTACATACATTAACACATCTACCATTTACCCTTCGTATTTTCCCAAAGTAAATTTACCTGCGGATAATGCATTGACCGTTGAAGGCGTATATTTGGGAAGAATGTTGTTCTATGACCCCGTTTTGTCCATGGATAGCAGCATTTCTTGCGCCAGTTGCCACGACCAAAAACACGCATTTGCAGATCCCAATCCTTTTAGCACAGGGATTTTTGGATCAAAAACAGGACGGAATGCATCTCCGATATTTAATCTGGCCTATAGCAAAGTATTCTTTTGGGATGGACGCCAAAAATCTATCCGGGAACAAATTTTAGAACCCATACAATCACATGTAGAAATGGGTATGACTTTGCCGATTTTACAGGAGAGATTATCCAAAATAGAACGGTACAAAATTTGGTTTAAAAAGGCATTTAATGCAAGTCCAGATATCTTTTTAATAGCAAAAGCCATAGAACAATTTGAACTCACACTTGTTTCCAAAAATTCAAAATTTAACCAGTTTTTACAGGGAAATAATGCTGTTTTTTCTTTTAATGAAGTAGAAGGGTTTAATATTTACAATAAGCTTTTTTTACCCCCTTCCGTTGGGGGTGATTGTTTCCATTGTCATGGCCAGGCTATTGCACAAACCAATGCATTAAATGCAGGCGGTCTTGCCAACAATGGATTGGATGCCGTGTTAAACGATAAGGGGCTGGGCGGTATAACGGGAAAATATACGGATTTGGGTGTATTTAAAACACCTTCTTTGTTGAATATTGCATTAACGGGGCCTTATATGCATGATGGAAGATTTAAGACATTGGAGGAGGTTATCAATCATTACAGCGATAGCGTCCATTTTAATTCGCCCAATATACACCCAAGTTTAATTCACCAAGACCCAATTACTAAGACACCAGTGCATGTTAAAATGAATGCTACCCAAAAAGCCCAATTGAAAGCGTTCTTGTTAACCATGACAGATACGGTTTTTATCAACAATCCGGCTTTTAAGAACCCATTTAAATAAGTAATTTTATCAATTCTCAAAGGACATAGAGATAAATCCAATTTATAAGATTAAAACACCCAATCTTAATTTGTTTTTTTAATCTCGCTAGTTTGGAATTGCATTATGTTTCAGACAATAAACAAATGGCATTACAGTTTATAGAAAACCCAAAGTCGCATTTGAAATTGGTCTGGATTAGATAATACTCGATTAATTGTTATAATCTTATTAGGGATGTTTGGATCTACATCATTTCCCCATTGTCTAAAAAAACCAATCCCGTATAAGGAGGTATTGAAATCTAATCCAATACGCTTGCCCATTTTATACTAAGCCTACTGGTAATACATGCTTTCAAAGGAAGAATGTTTATACTTTGATCAAAGCTATTGGCAATTTTCGGAATTGTTTGACTCCTCCAAAAACTAGGAACCAATCCAGCGGCGAGCAATAAAGAAAATTTCTTTTTCCGCAAAATCCTAAATCCATATTCCATAGAAATTGCAGACGTAAAATATCTTTGAATTCCCCCATAGATAACATTTGAATTCCCAAAACTATCTTTCTGGGAAACAGAATAATTTTGACTTCCATATTGTATTTGATTTAGGCGAAACTCCCAAAAGCGGTTTTTTCTAAAATTTTTTTTGAACGGCAATTTGCGGAGCAATAACAGTAAATACGGAATTCCGATTGGTTAAATGTGAATTGTGATAATTATAATAATTTATTTCCGTATAAACCTAAGCAAGCCATTCATTATTATAAGTACTATCTGTTGCCGCATTCGAAAATTGGCAAATCAATAAGAAAAAGTACAATGAAATATATTTCATGATATCGAAACGTGATTAAACAATATTTATTGTACGTATAGCACTCAATACGCCAAAACAGGTCGCAACCATTTCTCGGCGGTAGCCAAGTCCCAGCCTTTTCTGCGGGCATAATCTTCCACCTGGTCTTTGTTGATTTTTCCAATGCCAAAATATTGACTTTCGGGGTGGGCAAAATAAAATCCACTCACTGCAGCGGCTGGCCACATGGCCATACTTTCAGTCAGGGTTAATGCTGTATTTTTCTCTACCTCCATGATATCAAACAAGGTGCGCTTTTCTGTATGTTCTGGGCAAGCGGGATAGCCAGGAGCAGGCCTAATGCCTTTGTAATTTTCACGAAGTAACTCTTCTGTAGAAATGGATTCCCCAGCGGCATATCCCCAATAATTTTTTCGCACTTCGCGGTGTAAAAATTCTGCCGCAGCTTCTGCCAAGCGATCTGCAATGGCTTTTGCTAATATAGAATTATAATCGTCGTGGTCTTTTTCATAGGCTTCCACCACTTTTTCCAAACCCACGCCGGCAGTAACAGCGAATCCCCCCAAATAATCTTTTGCAACGCCTTTTGGTGCAATAAAATCTGCTAAATTTAGGTTCTTCAAACCAGTGCCCATTTTTCGTTGTTGGCGAATAAAATGAAATACAGATTTTACGTCATTTCTATTTTCATCGGTGTAAACTTCTACATCTTCATCGCCACTGTTTGCGGGTAAAATAAAAAACACACCCTCTGCCTCCAATGATTGATTTTCAATCAATTGATCTAGCATTTTATTGGCATCCACAAATAGTTTTTTTGCTTCTATGCCAACCACTGAATCTTCTAATATTTGCGGGTATTTACCAGCCAATTCCCATGTTTGAAAGAAAGGGGTCCAATCGATGATTTCACGAATTTCCTTTAAATCAAATTTTATTTTTTTAATACCCAAAAAATGGGGTTTGTGAATTTCTTTTTCGGTAAAACTAAACTTTCCAGCATTTATTTTCGCTTCACTAAACGGCAAAATATCTTTGCCTGTTTGGCGTTTTGCATGGTCCTCAGCCAGTTTTGCATATTCTGCTTTGGTTTTAATGGCAAATGCTGCTTTGTGTGTTTCGCTTAATAAATTCCCCACAACGGGCACGCTTCTACTCGCATCTAAAACGTGCACCACTGGGCCCTGATAATGAGGGGCTACTTTAACCGCGGTATGTATTCGGCTGGTAGTTGCACCCCCTATAATCAATGGCAGAGTAAATCCTAGGCGTTCCATTTCTGAAGCAACGTGTACCATTTCATCTAAACTTGGTGTAATTAATCCACTGAGCCCAATCACATCAGCGCCCCATTCCTTTGCCCTTGCCAAAATGCGTTCAACTGGAACCATAACCCCAATATCCTCTATCTCATAATTGTTACATGCAAGCACGACACCCACAATGTTTTTTCCAATATCATGCACATCGCCTTTAACGGTAGCCAATAAAATTTTGCCGTTGCTGTTGCTGCTTCCTTCTGTTTTCAATTCTTCCAAAAACGGTTGTAAATACGCCACCGCCTTTTTCATAACCCTGGCACTTTTTACCACCTGCGGTAAGAACATTTTTCCGCTGCCAAAAAGGTCTCCTACCACATTCATTCCCGCCATCAATGGCCCTTCAATTACATTGATAGGTTCTCCCAATTTTACCCTTGCCTCTTCTGTGTCCAAATCAATAAATTCAGTAATTCCTTTTACCAAGCTATGCGACAGCCTCTCTTCAACTGTGCCTTTTCTCCATTCTGCTTCTTCTACTGCTTCGGCAACTTTGCCTTTCACAGTTTCAGCAAATTGAACCAATCTTTCGGTAGAATCTGCCCTGCGATTTAACAATACATCTTCTACGCGTTCTAATAAATCTTTGGGAATTTCATCATACACTTCTACCATACCCGCATTTACAATACCCATATCCATACCAGCGGCAATTGCCCGGTAAAGGAATGCGCTGTGCATGGCTTCTCTAACCACGTCATTTCCACGGAAAGAAAAAGAAATATTAGACACCCCTCCGCTTACTTTAGCCCCTTGTAAATTTTGTTTAATCCAGCGTGTGGCTTCAATAAAATCTATGGCATAATTGTTATGCTCATCCATACCCGTTGCAACCGTTAAAATATTAGGGTCGAAAATGATATCTGATGCAGGAAAATGTACAATCTCTGTTAAAATTTTATAGCATCTTTCGCAAATTTCTATGCGCCTTTGGTAATTGTCCGCTTGGCCTGTTTCATCAAATGCCATAACGACAACTGCCGCACCGAAAAGTTTTATGGTCTTAGCTTTTTGTATAAATTCTGCTTCACCATCTTTCAGGGATATTGAATTCACAATGCCCTTTCCTTGCAAACATTTTAAACCCGCAACAATTACATCCCATTTGCTGCTATCAATCATTACTGGAACTTTGCAAATGTCTGGTTCTGAAGCGATAAGGTTTATAAAAGTTGTCATGGCAGATACCCCGTCAAGCATACCTTCGTCCATATTCACATCAATTACTTGGGCGCCATTTTCAACTTGTTGTCTGGCAATGTCCAATGCCGCGCTATAATCGCCTGCCAACACCAGTTTTGCGAATTTTCGACTTCCAGAGACATTGGTTCTTTCACCAATATTCACAAAATTGGTTTCTTTGGTAAGGGTAAACGGTTCCAAACCACTAAGGCGCAGGTAGGAAATTATCGTATTTGGTATAGTGTTCAAAGTATAAAAAATTGCGCAAATTTCGGTAAAAGACGGTATACTTTGGCGAATTTCTTTGGATGAAAGATGGCCTAGAAGTGCAATAAAGTGGTCAAATCCGCACCCCTATTGGTTTTAATAATTATTATACGTACCTTTGCACCGTCTTTCGGCAATTATTCTGAATACCGTAAATGTCAGTTATTCAGATCCTTTGCTGACATTCGGTAATAATTTAATAAAAGAAATGACAACATTCACCTCACTGGGGTTGGATCAGGAAATCCTGTCCGCCCTGGAAGATCTGGGTTTTCAAACCCCGACCCCCATCCAAGAAAAAGCCATTCCCATTCTATTAGAAGGAGAACGTGATCTTGTAGCCTTAGCCCAAACTGGTACTGGTAAAACAGCCGCTTTTGGTTTACCCCTCATTCAGAAAATGCACTTTAAAGGGCATACCGAAGCATTGGTACTTGCCCCCACGCGCGAACTTTGCATGCAAATTGCCCGTGATTTGGTGCAATATGCAAAACACAAACCCAAAGTGAATGTAGTACCCGTTTATGGTGGTGCTGGCATTCGCGAACAAATTGCCCAAATTAGAGCTGGCGCCGGCATCGTAGTTGCCACACCAGGCCGATTGATTGATTTGATGGAAAGAAAAGCCATTGATTTAAGCAAATTGCGCATGGTGGTGTTAGACGAAGCGGATGAAATGCTGAACATGGGGTTTAAGGAAGACATTGACTTCATCCTTGAACAATCTCCGGCAACAAGACAAACTTGTCTTTTTAGCGCAACTATGCCAAATGAAGTTCGAAGAATTTCTAAAAACTACATGAACGAGCCTCATGAGGTGAGTTTGGCTGGAAATACGTCCAACGAAAATATTGAACACCATTATTACTTGGTAAAAGAAAAAAACAAGTACGAAAGTGTAAAAAGAATTTTGGACGCGTTGCCAGATGTTTATGGTATTTTGTTTGCTCAAACCCGTAAACTTTGCCAGGAATTGGCAGAAAAACTAATCCATGATGGGTACAATGCAGATTCATTGCATGGCGAACTAAGCCAAGCCCAGCGAGATAAAGTAATGGGCCGTTTTAGAAACAAGAGTTTAAAAGTACTGGTTGCAACAGATGTGGCTGCAAGGGGTATTGATGTAAGTAACATTTCCCATGTTATCAATTATAGTTTGCCCAATGAGCTTGAAGTTTATACCCATAGAAGCGGCAGAACTGCACGCGCTGGAATGAAGGGTATTTCTATTTCTTTGGTTGGAAACCGCGATTTGGATAAAATACGCAGGCTTGAAAAAATAACCAAAGCACAATTTGCATTGCAACAAGTGCCTAGCGGACAAGATGTAATCAAATCTAAATTCTCGCACTTCCTAGAAGAATTAAAATTAGAAACCCCCGATGAAAAGGCCATTGAACCTTATTTGGATTTGTTTCATACTGAATTAAAAAGTTTCACCAAAGAACAATTGATTCAAAAAATTACCAGCATAGAATTAAAGAAATTCATCGATTATTATGATGGAGCTTCAGAAATGAATGAAATTGCAGGTAAAGGTGGAAGGGAACGTGGAGGAAGAGATAGTGGCACAGGCCAATTTCAAAAATTCTTTTTATCTGTAGGTGAATTGGATGGTTTGGATAAAAAATCCATGTTAAAATGGTTTAACGATTGTGGCTTGGGTGATGTAGAATTTGGCAAATTGGCGATTCAAAAAACACACAGTTTTTTGGAGGCAGATGTTGCATCTACAGCTAAAGTTTTAGCAGCAATTAATGATCAAAAATTTCAAGGTCGTAAAGTGCGTATAGAAGTGCAAGGCTTTGAACCCGATGGATATACCAAACGCAAAAAATCCGGGCATGGCGAAAAACCACGCGGCGAAAGCAAACCTTGGGAAAGAAGTGGCGAGAAAAAATCATACGGCGGAAGCAATGGCGGCGGCGGTTATAGAGGTAGCAACGACAATCGCGGAGGCGGTGAATATAGAAGTAGCAGCGAAAACAGAGGCGGAGGCGAAAAAAGAAGTGGCGAAAATCGCGGAGACTCTGGAGCCAAAGCGCACAAACCTGCCGAAAAATCCTTCACAAAGAAAAAAGAAAGCAAAGGAAAACGTTGGTAAAAGATAAAATATGAATTATTTAAAAAGCCCGTTTTTTACGGGCTTTTTAAATTTTAAGCGATTCTCAAAAATCGTGTTTGCTAGTATGGGTTCGTTTTTTCAACAACCTTGCGCGAATGGCACACCAAATTAAATTCTATATAAACTACAACTCGCAATTTGACCATTCCAATTTAGGAGTAAAACTTATCCTTTGTAAACGCCTAGTTTTCTTTTATTATGTAGCTGCACAACCACAGTTGAAACCGAACTTTAAATAATGCCAAGTGCACTTTTGCTGGATGTTGTTTGAAAACAATATCTAGGATAAAATCAAACATTTTAAAGGATACATAAGCTGAAATAACGTTGGGCCAATATCTTTAAATCGACCAAATATCCTGTCAATTGAACCTCACAATATAAAGCGATAGTAAATGTAAATTGCCATCTTTTACTATCTGGTTATAGAACTTTGGCTATTCTCTTTTCCCTTGTTGTGCTTTTGCATTAATTGGATTTGTCCCTTTTATGGATTTAATATAACCTACTAATTTCCCAACTTGAATAGGTGTTAACATATGCTTTCAGGATATCATTCCTTTATCTGGGACTCCATTAACAATTGTATTAACTATACTGCTATCGTCGCTTCCATTTAACCAATAATTGTCAGTCAAGTTCGGACCGTTCTTCCCTTCACCATGTTCTCCATGACAAATTGAACACTTTAACATACAAATGGCTTTCCCGCTGATTGCACCCGTGTTATCATTTAGGATATTTTTAATTAATTGTTCAGAATTTTTCCAGAAACTATCTTCCTTCTTCTTTTCTATTTCCATAAGTTCAATTCCGTTCAACCTAATATTTTTTAAAACATCACCCTCAGGTATATTATTTAAATATTGGATTAGAGCAACAATTTCTGCGTTTAATTTTACCTCAATATTGAATGAATCTAAATCAAAAGTTATTAATTTTTTCAACTCTTTAATGGACATTTTTCCAATATATTTTTCAATAGAGTCTTTTTCAAAAACAGTTTTTGATAAAAAAGGATAGGAAGGCATTGTTGATTGGGCCCTCAAAGCCTTGGGATCTAACAAATGAAAATAATTCCATGCGCTATTATATTTGTAATGTAATCCTTCTAAACTTATGATTTCTGCATTCTCTGATTGCTGAATAGTGTGGCACTGAAGATTTTCTCTTTTAAAATATATTCGCCGTAAAGAAACAAATAACTCTTAGTTGTGTCTAAAATAACTAATTTTAATGGGTACTTTAATTGCTTCATTGAAAATGAATGCAATGATACAATGACCGCTGCCGTGCTTAAGAAAAAAAACAGTTTAAATTGCATATAAAATTTATAATTTCAGTATAGGCAATTTGCTGACGTAAAAGAGTTATAATTAATTTATATGACTGTCTTAAAGCTTGCACAAGTCCTTTTGATATGCTAACTTAGGTGAAAAATAATTGTCATGAATCTTATCAAATTCTTTCAAACCTACGACACTGAATTGAAATGTTCTGAATTGTTTAAGCAAATGCGGGACAAAGAAGGTGTTTACTGTAAACGCTGCGGCGGCGCAGATCATTACTGGCTTGGAACAAGGGATCGTTTCCGATGTAAAGCATGCAATTGGGAGACAACCTTGCGCAGTGGCACGGCTTTGGAATACAGCAAACTCCCTTCCCATTATTGGATTTACGCGATGGCCATTTTGGCTAGCAGTAAAAAACCTGTTTCTGCTCTGGAACTGCAACGCAACCTTGGCCATAAGTTCTACGAGCCTATTTGGGCCATGCTTCACAAATTGCGAGTAACAATGGGTCACAGAGAGGCGATCTATCAACTGGAAGGCTTTGTGGAAGCTGATGATACTCAGTTCGAAGTGGCGAAAACAAAGAAGGAAACTAAAAACAATAAACCTGACGCCGGTAGCAAGGGTAAGGCAAAAGTTGCTGTGCAGGCGCAAACTGTTCCATCGAAAGATCTTCGAATAAAAGGCAAAGCACGAAAAGGGGCTTTTAAGTTTGTTAAAATGGTTGCCATTGAAAATATTAAAGCTGCAAGTTTGACACCTGTGATACGCAGTGGAGTGCATCCCACAGCCACTGTTATTACTGATGGGGAAGGGCTATGTAACATCCGAAATGCCTGTAGCACGGCACATTCAGAAGACGATGAAAGGGAAGGATGCAATTAAACATTTGCCCTGGGTTCATATTATGATATCAAAGGCAAAACGAAACTTTCTTGGAGTTTACCATAGTGTAAAAGAAGAATATTTACAGAATTACCTGAACATATTTTGCTACATGACAAACCGCCGTTATTTGGGGGAGAATAAGTTGGACAATATGATGGCCCTTGTCGTGAATAAACCTTGGTATCAACCATTTGTGCAACCTTCCTGAGTGTCATATTAATATACAAGGATTTTAATATTTATCTTCAATGGTTTCTTTTGATTGCTTCCGATGTTAATTTGTTTGTTTTGCGCAGTTATTTCAAATGTAACTAAAGAAATCTGAAATCTGTTCAATTCAACTTAGTTGAATTCCCATACTTTTCCCAATTCCACATTTCCTGAATATATTTTATATTTGCACCATGCAGGAAGCGACTTCAACAGCCATTGACCGTGAAACTTTTGTGAAAGAAGTATTGAATGATTACCTTGTGGCCTTTGAAAGCCGCCAAGCCAGCCTCATTGGCCGCAAAGAAGTGCTTACTGGTAAAGCCAAATTTGGTATTTTCGGCGATGGCAAAGAAGTAGCCCAAGTGGCCATGGCCCGCGTTTTTAAAAATGGCGACTGGCGCAGTGGGTACTATCGAGACCAAACTTTTATGTTTGCCAAAGGGATGAGCAGCGTTTCTGCCTTTTTTGCCCAATTGTATGCCGATCCTTCCGTGGAACGCGAACCAGCAAGCGGTGGCCGTAGCATGAACGGTCACTTTGCCACCCGTATGCTGGATGATGCTGGAAAATGGTTGCCACAAACTGATAGACCCAATTGCAGTGCAGATATTTCCCCTACAGGAGGTCAAATGCCCCGCTTACTTGGATTGGCTTTGGCCTCGAAACTTTACCGCGAAAATCCAGATTTGGGAGAATTGACAAATTTTTCTGTAAACGGCAATGAAGTGGCTTTTGGGACTATTGGCAATGCCAGCACCAGTGAGGGTATTTTTTGGGAAACCATCAATGCCGCTTGTGTTATGCAAGTGCCATTGTTGATGAGTGTGTGGGACGATGGATATGGAATTTCGGTGCCTGCGCGATACCAAACCACCAAAGAAAATATTTCTGAAATATTAAAAGGATTTAAAACCGATAAAAATGGCAAGGGCATGGAAATTTTCAATGCCAAAGGCTGGGATTATGCAGAGTTGTGCGGCGCTTACAAACAAGCTGCAGACATTTGCCGCGAGCACCATACCCCCGTTTTGTTGCATGTGAATGAAGTAACCCAACCCCAAGGGCATAGCACCAGTGGAAGTCATGAACGCTATAAAACCAAAGAACGCTTGCAGTGGGAAGCAGATTTTGATTGCATAAAAAAAATGCGTGAATGGATGTTGGAGAATGAAATTTCTACAACGGAAGCATTGGATTTGCTGGAAAAAGAAGCTACAGAAAGCGTTAAAAATGCACAAAAAGCAGCTTGGACGAATTTTTTAAGTAGTATTAAATCTGAAATTGCTGGGTTTGGTGAATTGTTAAATTCCGTTGCTGGCAACGGTCATAAAACGGCAGAATTGGCGGAATTGGGTGCCAGCTTGCAAGCCATTTCAGAACCCCTTCGCCGAGATTTGGGCAACGCCATTCACAAAACATTGCGCCTTACCCTGGGTATGGATGCCGCAAGCCGCAAACCTTTACTTGATTATTATGAAGCCTTCATGCAATTGAATGGCCAGAGATTTAGCAGCCATTTGCACAGCGAAAGCGATGAAAGGGTAGGAAATATAGAGGTAGTTCCAGCAGTCTTTACAGACGAAACTGCCGATGGATACCAAGTTTTACGCGCTTGTTTTGAAGCCAACATGGAACGCGATCCCCGCATTTTTGCATTTGGCGAAGATGTAGGTAAAATTGGGGATGTAAACCAAGGGTTTTCGGGTTTGCAAGAAAAATTTGGAGAATTGCGGGTTACAGATAAAGGAATCCGGGAGTGGAGTATTATTGGTGAAGGTTTGGGTGCCGCTATGCGTGGTTTACGACCCATTGCCGAAATCCAGTATTTGGATTATTTGTTGTATGCCTTAGAACCTATGAGTGACGACATCGCCACCATGCAATACCGCACCAAGGGTGGGCAAAAATCACCCATCATCATTCGTTCACGCGGCCACAGGTTGGAAGGCATTTGGCATAGCGGTAGTCCTATGGGAATGATCATTAATGCGGTGCGTGGAATGCATGTATGTGTGCCTCGGAGCATGACCCAAGCTGCAGGTATGTACAACACTCTTTTGCGCAGCGATGAACCTGCTTTGGTCATTGAATGTTTGAATGGGTATCGATTGAAAGAAAAGATGCCCCAGAACATTGGAGAATTTACTGTGCCACTTGGTCACCCCGAGGTGATTCGTTTTGGTGAACATGTTACTTTGGTAACCTACGCTAGTTGCTGCCGCATTGCGGCTGAAGCAGCAGATTTGCTTGCTGAACATGGCATCCGAGTAGAAATTATAGACGCACAAACCTTACTGCCTTTTGATATTAACCATTCCATTGTAAAGAGTTTAAAAGAAACCAACCGATTGGTGGTATTGGACGAAGACGTACCTGGCGGGGCAAGTGCATACATCTTGCAACATATTCTAGAAAACCAAGAAGGGTATAAATACCTAGATAGTGCGCCGCTGACCATTGCGGCCAAAGCGCATCGAACTGCATATGGAAGCGATGGCGATTATTTCTCCAAACCCAGCGTGGATGAAGTTTTTATGAAAATATACCAAATGATGCATGAGGTAGATCCAGCAAAGTGGCCTGGGTTGGTTTAAATATTTGGGTTTGTAAACAATAATTGAGTGTTATTTTACATGTGAATGTACACCAAGATTTAATTTGCTTATTTGTGACCTTTGTGGTTCCCTTCGTGTCCTTTGTGACCCGCTAATTTAGAATTATTTTGGTGAGAAGAAACACACAAAGATTTGTTTTTATTTTACTTCTTGCCCCCCGTCGTGGCCTTAAGCAGGTTCATGGCAAAAATATCGCCTTTGGTCGATAAGGAACAATTCTTGTAATAAATTGCGAAACTTACCCAACCTTTTTGTCAAACCCTTCGTCAATACATTTGAACACGACAACCAAATACAATGAACGTGCTTTCAACTGACATATCGCTTATTCGCCTTGGCGAAGAAACTGAAGCCTCAAAATTGGCAAACCTAACTCCGGAGTTAGAAATGCTCATCGAAGGCTGCCTGAAAAAAGACCGCGCGGCCCAGGAACAGTTTTATAAAAAGTTCTATGGCAAAATGATGGCAACTGCAATGCGTTATTTGGGCAACCGCGACGATGCGATGGAAGCATTGAATCTTGGATTTTTAAAAGTATTTCAGAATCTAATGAAATACGATGGCAAAGGATCGTTTGATGGCTGGGTTTACCGCATCATCCGCAATTCTGTGATTGATCACCTGCGCAGCAAAATCAATTACCGCAACGTAGAAGGCGCTAGCACTGAGAACCTGGAAATTGCAGTAAACGAATCGGTTACGGCCTATTTGCAAGCCCAAGATTTAATGGATATGTTGAATATATTGCCAGAAACAACCCGGCTCGTATTTAACTTATTTGCCTTGGAAGGATTTAAGCACGAGGAAATTTCTAAAATGCTCAATATTTCTGCAGGCACCAGCAAATGGCATGTTTCAGAAGCACGCCGTGTTCTCAAAAACCACATAGAAAAATTAGGCAAATCATGAAAAATCAACACAACATATCGCCCGATGACCTTTTCAGGGAAAATCTGAATGGTTTTGAAGCGCAGTATGAAGAAAAAGGCTGGGAAAAAATGTCAGCCATGCTCGATAAAAGCGAAACCAAGCGCCCCTTTTTCTGGTGGTTTTACAAAAACAAAAAAAACAGTCTCATCTCATTAATAACACTCACTATGATAATCTCAACCATAATAATAGCATTGCAATTTGTAACATCTGGTATGGATAAATCAACCCTTGCAGCCAAAGAAAAAATTCAAATAGAATCCAACAAACCTGAAAATAAAAATAAATTTTATTCTCAGTTAAAAAATATAAAAATGGCAGAACAAAATGAAACGCATGTTTCCAAAACAGCAGGTGAATCTTATTCCATACGCAGCAAAAAGGATGGCGAAATTGGAGGATCAAAAGAAAATTACGGTACAGTTTCTGCAGGGGATTTAAAGTATCAAAAACCAGCCATTTCCAACGTAAAAAATGAAGGAGATATGCTTACAGTTTCTGAAACAAAAACAGTTGAAAATGTTGCTGAAGCCAACCCAATTTCTGCACCTGATTCCACTGAGTCTACAGCAACCAAAACTGCCACACAAAATCCAACAACGCCTCTCAACACGACCATCTCCAAAACACTTGCCATGCCGCAATTGCCCAAGCCTAAATCTACAATTGTATCCAAAAAGGACTATGGCAAATTTGACGGTCCATTCCGCGGCGGGTGGATAGGCATTCACTATACATCCCAGTATCCTCAAACACCTGTTTTGCAAGATAGCTGGCGCCAAAATGCAGGATTCAATTTTCAATTCATGTCCCGCAATCTTACCGGTCGTCGCGATTTCTCAGGCTATTTGGGCTTCGATTTCGGCATGCAATTTACTGGCAGAGGCGAAAAATCAGGTATCGTTTTAGACAATAAAAACGTGGATAGTGGATTTACACGTCTGAGCAACCACAGCCTAGATTTGTTTGCCCGCGGGCATTTTGAATACGACAAATTCAGGTTGAAGCCCTACTTCAATGTATTCGCCGGTCCTCGTATTTTTTCTACCAGTCAATATACTGAGGCTTACCACCAAAGTACCCAATACGAAAACAGCAACAACACCAATGCATTTTCTAGCATGAGTTGGATGTACGGCGCTGGAGTGGGTTTAAGATATCGCTTGGGAACTTCTGTTTCCTTGGACATGCGTTATGAATTTATGCAAGGCACTGAAACCAGTTTGGTGAACATAGACAAATCAACCTTCAATGGGCTGAGTTACAATTTAAATAAATTCAGGGTAAAACCAGCGTATACGCAGTTTAAAGTGGGCTTTTTATTCGATGTAGGTTCTGAAAAAGAAGAGCAGCACAAGGATGAATCGGAGGAAGTGACAGAATACTACCAATACGATTCTACGACCCAAACATATACCAAAGTAAATTGCCACTGTAAACAATGGACGGTTTCCGATACCAGCGGTGAAGATTCAATCATCGTTGTTAAGAAAGCTAGAAATTATTATCCTATTTACGACCCTAATTATACTCCCAACAACACTGGTGGACGCAGCGGATCTTTCCCATCAGGAAGCGGAAGCGGAGGAAGTAGCGGAGGAAAAGGAAGTTTCCCTGGCATCAAACCAGGAGGCGGAGGAATCAAACCCAAAAGCTAAAATTGATTTCATTTCCTGTTCTAAAATTGAAAATGCCGATGATTCATCGGCATTTTTTTATTGTTATTTATATGAATGAAAAAATAGGGTAATTCTTTGGCAATTGAATATTACGCTAAAATTTTAACTGAAACACATTTTAATTATTGCTAACAACTTCAATCTAGGCTGCAAATGTTGCAACCCGGGCTGTCCCCTTAGAGAAAAAATTTCGCCCCGCCCCGCCCCGCCGCGGCGGGGGCGGGGGCGGGGGCGTGGCAAACAAAATGAAGGATTTGCGCAGTGGCAGGAATTGTGCATTGGCTTTGGCAAGCTAAGTCGCTGCCAGTTTTTACTAGTAAACCCGCTGTTTACCGCTAAACCCCGTTGGTAAAAACCTCAGCGAGTTGGCGAAATGCCAAAAGGTACAAACAAGTTTTTTTTGGAAATGCATCTTGACCTAACCGATTGCGATGTATACCTTTCGTTTATTAAGATGAAAGTATGTATCTAGATATTTATTGAGTTTTGGTGTGAATTTTCATTGCTTCAACCTTTCTCCATTTGAGAATAGAAAAGGGCAAAGAAAGCCCCGGGTGTGAAGATCCACGAATTTGTTTTAAGTAACTAAATAAACTATTTGTTAAACTGAATCTAATTTAACATTGATTTTGCAACACAGCCAACGCTATTTAAAACTTTCATTTTGCGATTTCAACTATGTTGTTATATTTGCCGCATGCCACTTCAAATATCTTTAATCGCAGCCGTAGGTGAAAATCTAGAATTGGGCAGCAAAAATCAACTTCTTTGGCACTTGCCTGATGATTTTGCCTGGTTTGTAGAACAAACAAAAGAACGTACTTTGATTATGGGTAGAAAAACGATGGAAAGTTTAGGTAAACCCTTAAAAAATCGAAGAAACATTGTGGTTTCGCGCACACAATCCACAGTACCCGAAGGTTTTGAACTTTGTCGGTCTTTGGAAGAAGCTTTGGAAGAAGCTAAAAAAACAGAAGCACTTGAAATTTTCATCATTGGTGGCGGAGAAATTTATCGCCAAAGTTTAGATTTTGCAACCCGATTGTACATCACCCGTGTGCATGCCGAATTTCCGAAAGCAGACACGTTTTTCCCCGTGTGGGATGCAAGTTGGGATGTTACCTATTTTAGACACCATCCTGCGGATGTAAAACACATGTATAGTTTCGATTTTATTATTTTGAAAAAGAAATCCCCGCAATAATTTTGCGTACTTTAATTTATATTTTACTCGTTTTTACTGCATTGGATTTAAAATCTCAGGATTCGGTATTTCATATTCAAGCATTTAAATTAGTTGGCAATGTAAAGACAAAAGAAACCGTAATTTTAAGAGAACTCGGAAAAAATATAGGGGATACCGTTCAAAATTTAATTCCAACGGCCATTGTTTGGCAAAAACGAATTTCTGGTCTTGTATTATTTAACTATACACATGTAGAGTTGAAAAGGGATACAGTTTTTATAGAAGTCGTGGAAAGGATTTATATTTGGGGTTTACCAAAATTAAGCTGGGCTGACCGTAACTTTAGCGTTTGGTGGCAAACCAAAGACCTCAGGCGTTTGGTTTACGGTGGTACTTTGTTTTTCAATAATATTAAGGGAGAAAACCAAGATCTGGTTGTTACATTATTAAATGGTTATAACAGGTTTGCCGAGTTAACGTATCTTTACCCTTTTGCGTTTCACAACCATGGATACGCTTTTACAGGAAAAGCAGGTTATTGGACAAACCATGAATTGTGGAGCAAAACAATAAACAATAAACTTCAATTTACTAAAACTTTAGATAGAATTGCACAACAAAATGCATATTTAAGGTTGATTTTAAAAAAACGTTTAAATTATTTCAACAGAATGGAATACACTACTTCAACCTCTTGGATATCTATTAATCCAAACGCAATGCTGCAAAACAATTCGTATTTGGCATTTGGTAACAAACAATACCAAACAGATTTGCAATTTGAATTTATTAGGGATACTCGAAACCAACGCGATTATCCTACACAAGGAATGTTGCTTAGAGCAGGTATTAAAAACACATTAATAGGTTGGGGTAAATTAGCACAATTTAATTTCACCCCTTTTATCAGAGCTTCTCGGTTTTTTGCATTGAACAAGAACAATTCATTGGCAACCGGGATTTATTCAAGGTATACATTCGCTAGTAATTTACCCTATATGTTGTCCAGGCAATTGGGGTATCAAACAGATTATGTGCGTGGTTATGAACCTTATGTAGCTGATGGACGAGGCTTTGTTTTGGGTAAACTTGCATTCAGACATGCTTTGGTGAACAATAAACTTTTGAATTTCGGCAACAAGAAACCTCTAAAAAATTACAAAAAAGTACCTTTTAGCCTTTGGTTTAATATCTTTGCAGATGCAGGTAAGGTTATTACGCCTACTACTGAAGCCTCCAATTCTTTAAACCAGATATGGCAATACGGAACTGGAACCGGATTAGATGTAATAGCATGGTATAGCGCCATGGTGCGAATTGAATACACTTTCAACGCTATGGGAAATGGAACTTTTAATATCGCGTTTTTAAATGCATTCTAAAAAATGAAAATAGGAATTTATGCCAAATCGGTTCGCGACAACAAACACGAAATTGGATTTTCGATGCTGTGCAATGCCCTAGCCGAGCAAGGCCACGAAATTTTTTGCACACAGTCGCTGGTCGATTATATTCATATCCACCTGTCACCAAATTTTCCCGTAAAAGCTTTTGATTTTGTAGATGCCAAAGATCCCTGGCTAGATGCACTTATTTGTGTAGGTGGCGATGGTACTTTGCTCGAAACTTTGTCGCTGGTTAGAGACAGCAATGTGCCTGTTTTAGGTTTAAATACGGGTAGACTTGGGTTTTTGGCTGGAATGTCCGTGGACGGCATTGGGAAAGCGATTGGCGATATTCAAAAAGGCAATTTTACGATTGAAAGCAGAAGCCTTTTGCATTTGGAAACTTCTGTACCCGTTTTCGATTACAATTTTGGTCTGAATGATTTTGTAATTCATAAAAAGGAAACTTCTAGTATGATTGTGGTGCATACTTACCTCAACGGCGAATTTTTAAATTCCTATTGGAGTGATGGATTGATTGTTAGCACACCTACAGGATCTACAGGTTATTCATTAAGTTGCGGTGGCCCAATCATTTTTCCAAAGTCAGATACTTTTGCCATTACGCCCATTGCACCGCATAATTTAAATGTGAGGCCAGTTGTGGTTTCAGACAATGTGGTCATTTCTTTTGAAATTGAAGGTCGTGCCAGCAGTTACCTTACCAGTTTGGATGCCCGAAGCAATGCCATTGCTGGGAACGTGCAAATGGCGGTGCGGAAGGCAGATCATGCGCTGCAATTGATTCGCTTGCCAGAAGACAATTATATGGACACCCTGCGCAACAAACTCAATTGGGGTTTTGATCGCAGAAATTAAATAACCTTTCATGAAAAATTGTTTCACTTTGATTACCCTCCTTTTATTTTTGATAGTAGGGAAAATTCAAGCGCAGCCCGTTCCAAAAATAGGCACGGATTTTCATTTGGAAATTGCCAATTGGAATATAGAGTGGTTCGGAAGCACCTCTTACGGACCTTCGGATGAAGTTTTACAGAAAAAGAATGTGTTGTCTGTGCTAAAAAATACAGATTTGGATATTTGGGGATTGTGTGAAGTTTCTAGCGCTTCTGCTTGGGATTCGCTTAAGGCCAATATGCCTGAATATGGAGGTATAATTTCCACTTGGAGCCAAACACAAAAAACCGCCATTCTCTATAAAAAAAGCACATGCAAACTTTTAAAATCCGGTAACATTCTCACAACTTATTCCAAGGAATTTGCCAACGGAAGGACACCTCTACAAGCAACAATTGTATATGCAAATAATTCCTTTGCAGATACAATTGTATTGATACAAATCCATTTGAAAGCCAATGTAGGTGTGGATACTGCGAAACTCAATTCCTTAAACAACCGAAAAAGCAGCGCTGCATTGCTTAAAGGGTATTTAGATACGTTTGCAATAAACAAAAAGGTAATTGTATTGGGCGATTGGAACGATGACCTAGATGTAAGCGTGTATAACAATTTAAAAACGCCATTTGATACTTTGTTGAAAGACGTTTCACGCTATTTTTTTGCAACAGAAGCTTTGACTAAATCGGGGCAGCAAAGCACTGCATCTTATCCCAATATGATTGACCACCAATGCATGAATTTGGTCATGAAAAAAGGTTTTATGAAAGATTCTTGCCGGTTAATGAAGGCCAATACTTGGATCACAAGTTATGCTACCAATACTTCAGATCATTTTCCAGTGTATTCCGTTTTCGATTTTCATAATTTGTATGTACAACAATTGCGAAAAGAACCCAATTTGTTTTATGACAACGGCGAAAATATTGTTTGCAAAACACCCAGTTCTGGAGCTATGTTCACAGTATTTAATGCAGCAGGAACTCTCATTTGGGAAGGCAAAAATTTGAATCAATGGGTTGTCTCTCAACCAGGATTGTTTGTGATCCATATGCGCACCTCCACTGAAACATTTGCCCAAAAAATAGAAATTATTCGTTAAAATTATGTACCTGAAGCATTGGAAAAAATTAATTTGGATACCCATTTTTTTATTATTAGGATACGGCATTTGGTTTGTGTTAAAATTACGTATTTATGATATTAAGGTTTCCGCAAAACCGCTAACCAACGAAATTTGGGAGGCAGGTTGGGTAAGGTTAAAAGGCAATTCTACGGTGCAGTTTCCTACCCAAATTTTGGGAGAAAAATCAGATAGTATTGGCTGGCCTTTGGGAATTAATATAATCTCTAAATCTGATGCAGATACTGGCAATTTTACTTTGTCTTGGCCTCAAAACACGCTGCCTTTGCAAGTTGTTAAAATCTGGAAGGATGGATTTGCCTACGCCAAAGTATTAAGATACCAAATTGCGAATACTTATGATACTGTATTTGCCTGGGATGAAAATTACAATTTGTTTTTGCGCATGGACAATCCAAATGACAAAACAAGACAAAGCGAAATCTACAAGGAAAATTTCGACGAAAACAATATTGTTTTAACCTTAGAGAAACCCAATCCAATAAAAATAGTAGCCTTATGGGAAAATTATTTAATCAAAGGGGAAACAGATGGCAAAGTGGTAAAAATTACGGTGCCACGTGCGGCAACAAAAATTGGAAAAAGCCTTATCAGGGTATGGGTTTGCGACAGCACTTCGGCAAGTAGAACCTGCGAAATACCCTTGAATTATGGAATTATTCAAACCAAGATGAAACCCATACCAAAGAAACATTGGAGCAGGGAAAGTGGCAATTTAAGTTTGTTTTATTCGGTGGTAAATTTGAATTCTGGAATTGGTGCTATGCAAGATTTTATAGCTAAAATGGAAACCCTTTTGCAAGACGAAAATTACGTACCTGTAATTGTACACGGAGATATGCGCGGCATGCATGTGCAGGAAAATGTAAATGCCATTGTTTGCAGTTATTTTGGTAAAAAAATAGTATGTGTTTTCAATGCCAATGCAGATTACAAAAACATTGTTTTGCCCATTAAAGGCGATTTGAAACACAGCAGCAATGGAAATGTTTTCAAACAAAAGGGCAACAATCTTTTGTTTGCGTTAAAAGGAAAAAGTTGGGAGATATTGTATTGAACGCATATCTGCGGCACCTGATTTAACGAATGATTGGTCTCAGTTTGCTTTTAAGTTTTAAACAATGCAGGATTCAAGTTAGCAAACAAAAGACCAACCACGAGAGCCATGCTAGTTTGACTGTTTTTGTGAACCCAAGTATTAATTATCTCCACCGTTTGAATAATGATTGATTCTTGCCTAAATTGCACCCTCACATGAGCACAGCATTTCAGGCGTATAGCCGCGACGAACAAATATTTTCCTTGATACAACAGGAGTTGAAAAGACAGGAAGAAGGAATAGAACTGATAGCCTCGGAAAACTTTGTGAGCAAGCAAGTTATGGAAGCGATGGGTTCTGTACTTACCAATAAATATGCAGAAGGACTGCCCGGCAAGAGGTATTATGGCGGTTGCCAAGTGGTGGACCAAATAGAACAAATAGCCATAGATAGACTGAAAGAACTTTTTGGTGCTGTATGGGCAAATGTGCAACCCCATAGCGGTGCGCAAGCAAATGCGGCAGTAATGCTTGGGATTTTGAAACCTGGTGACCAGATTCTGGGGTTCGACCTTAGCCATGGTGGGCATTTAACCCATGGCAGCTCGGTTAACTTTTCTGGAAAATTGTACAAACCCGCTTTTTATGGAGTAAACAAAGACAGCGGCCTGATAGATTACGAGCAAATGGAGGCCCAAGCAAAATTACTGAACCCAAAACTCATCATTTGCGGAGCCAGTGCCTATAGCCGCGATTGGGATTATGCGCGCATTCGCCAAATTGCCGACAGTGTGGGCGCCATGGTTCTTGCAGACATTGCCCATCCAGCGGGAATGATAGCCACAAAATTGTTAAACAATCCACTTCCACATTGCCATGTTGTTACCAGTACTACCCACAAAACATTGCGTGGACCGCGTGGTGGCATTATTATGTTGGGTAAAGATTTCGAAAATCCCATGGGAGACAAAACGCTAAAAGGCGAAATAAAAATGATGAGTGCAGTTTTGGACGGTGCGGTTTTTCCAGGCACGCAAGGCGGGCCGCTGGAACATGTAATAGCAGCCAAAGCGGTGGCTTTTCGTGAAGCATTATCGCCCGAATTTGCGGTTTACCAAAAACAGGTAAAAGCCAATGCATCTGCACTCGCCAATGCCATGGTGGCAAACGGATATTCCATTATTTCTGGGGGTACAGACAACCATTTAATGTTGATAGATTTAAGAACAAAAAGTGCAGATTTAACCGGTAGACTTGCCGAAGATACCTTGGTAAAATGCGATATAACGGTAAATAAAAATACCGTTCCTTTTGAAACCAGAAGTCCATTTGTTACATCAGGATTTAGATTGGGAACCGCAGCCATGACCACAAGGGGTATGGTAGAAAAGGACATGGAAACCATCGCGACATTAATAGACCATGCCTTAACCAAATACGACAATGAAAGCGAATTGGAGGGTGTAAAACAATCTGTGCGAGGTATGATGCACAAATTTCCTTTGTATTTGTAAATGCAAAAATTGCGCATTAAACAGGGCTTGCAACCTTTGGGCTTTGCCTTGTTTTTATTGTATTTTATCATTCCCAATAAGGCAGTATCTATTCCATTGTTTTGGGCGGGCATATTGTTTTCAGTAGCGGGTTCAATTGTGGAAATTCAAAATTTTCTAAAGCTTCCTGCAAAGCGAAAAAAGGGAAAATTTATATTGGTTATTCCAGGAATTATTGTAAAAATATTGTTAATTGTTTCAATTGCCCTTCGGGTTTACGAAGTAAAGTATTCGGTATTTATTTTGTTGGGCGTTATCGTTTTGGCAATCGTTTGGAGTGCATTTTCTGTATTTTATAAACCCCATAATGCCAGTGACGAAGGCATACTGGACGCACCAGAATGATGTAATTAACTTTGCGTTCCCTGCGCTTCTTCGTGATTTTTTTATATTGGAAATAGAATTTAACTTAGCCCAAAAAAACGTTTTATTTCTTTCCAAAAAATACCAGAAAGAAAGGTAACCACAATATACGACGCACATGCAAATAACAACCCCAAAATCCCTTCAAAAACGCCTTGTGTAAAATAAAAAACACTTACACTTAAAATCAACCACAAAATTAAATTTCCAAATCGCAGCCAAATCCATTGAAATGCATTTAAAGAATAACCGCGCAGAATGCAGCCAATGGCAAAGGCAGATTGGGTAAAAAGGCAACTGTACGCAGCGCCCCAGGCTCCATATTTGGGTATGAAAACAAAATTCAAACCGATATTTACTGCCATACAAGTTATTGCTAAAAACGAAAGAAATTTAACCCGATGGGCCGCTGTTAACCATGTTCCAAAAATGTGCACCAAGGCCATGGGAATAAAGCAGCTCATCAATGGAATAAATATTTGGAGGGCCTTTAAAAATTCCGACTCGTCGGCATAACTTTTTTTGTACAACAATTGCAATATTTCATGTCCAAAAAACGAGGCCCCCAAAACGGCTGGCAAAGCCACAAAAAGCACAATTCGGGTATTGAGCCAAACCATAGAATCGGTGTTTTTATTTTCGGAAAGGGTGCGGCTAAAAACAGGCAACAACATGGTGCTGATGAGGGATGAAAATATCAATGCAGCGTCTAATAATCTAAAACTTTGGGCATACAAACCCGCTTCAGCATCGCTGTTTTTTGCAAGACTGTGAATCATCCAAGCATCAATTCGCGTAAATACAGACATGGCAAATGCAAGTACGGCAAACCAAGCGGTTTGTTTAATTAGCGTTTGTATTTTTACATCATCCACCAGGGGGAGTTTGCTTTCTTGTTTTCGATAAGCAAAAAAAGCAGCCGATGCACAGGCAATGGCATAACCCACGGTTTGGGCAGACAAGAATATTAATATTCCATCCCGGCCTTTAAATAGGGTACTGTAAATAAAAAAAGCGCAAATAAAAATAGCAACTGTTCGGTCAATTACGCTAACAATAGAGTCTGTTTTAAACATATGTCTGCCTTGCAAAACGGCACGAAAGAACAAGGTAAAACCGGCTAAAAATTGGTTTGCCACAACAAGGAGAAGTATGAGTGGATCAAAATTTTGCCACATGCCCAGTCCCAAAACCATGGCTATATAACCGAGTCCCAGAAAAAATCGCAAGCGCAAAATGGGCTTTGCAACCGCAGGATTTCCAGAACGACCTACTGAAGCAGATACATAATTGTTCAATCCAAAATCGAGAAGAATATTAAACAACAATCCGAAATTGAATATAATAAAATAGCGCCCGTACCATTCATCGCCAAGGTTAATTTGGGTTAAACGTTCGATCCAAAAAATCCAAATGGGTTTAATGAGCCAGTTTAGGGCTTGCAGTAGAAAAAGATTGCCAAGAAATTTTCTTTGCATAAAAAGGCAAAGATGCTTAAAAAATTTATGAAATAAGCATACAACAAAAACATGTCCTTCCATTTTCCGTTGTAATTTTGTACTCCCATGCATTATATAGAGCCATATTACAACTGGCTGCATATCTATAACTCTAGTGAAGATAGCCTTTCCCCGTTTTTTGAAAGGGAGCATAGCGAGTTTATCTTCGAGAATGCGGTTTACAATTATCTCATACATCCGCAATGGGATACTTTTGGATCGCTTACCCTTTATATAAAAATCATTTATGTCGACTACCAAGATGGATTTGCCATAATCGAAATGATTGGCGAATGGAACGATGCTTTGTATAACGACATTATGCTTTTAAAAAGAGAAATTATAGAGTTGTTGTTGGCAGAAGGCATCAATAAATTTATTTTGATAGGTGAAAATGTGCTAAACTTTCATGCCAGCGACGACAGTTATTACGAAGAATGGTTCCAAGAAGTAGAGGATGGGTGGATTGCTTTGGTAAATTTCAGGGAACATGTTTTGGATGAATTTAAAAAAACCCATATCGATTTTTATGTAAATTTTGGAGGCGAATTGGATGACATTGAATGGAGGAAATTGGTTCCGAGTCAACTGCTAAGTCGCATAGAAAAAACCATTGACCTAAGATTGGGATAATTTATTCTCCCTCTAAAATCCGAATATCGTCTAGGAAATATTGCATAGCATAGTGTTTAAGCAGTCAAAATGAATTAAATGTGAATAGCTTTGTTTGGTACTTTACTTTACTTTACTTTATTTCACTGTATGAAAAAGCAAATGCTTTTTGGATTTGTAGCTTTTTTTGCATTGTGCAATGCCAAAGCAACAAACCTACAGCCACCCACTGAACTGAATTTTGATCCTGCAATCTCGGAAACTCAAAAGACCCAAGAAATTGAAATTTCAGGTAACGCGGTAGTGGTTACTTTCGATTGGGGTTGGCGAATTACCTGCAAACCACACTCTACTTGGTGTGTTAAAATTACCGTTATGCCAAATGGAAAGGTGGACATACTGTGTGATGATGGACACCATTGGGTTTTGGGTGCGGGCAGCCCAGTTCCTCCAGTTGTGCCGTCAGGCGATGACACAACAATTGATATTCAAGCAAGTCAAGTCGAACCGTAATGAACTTAACAACATGGCTAAAAACAGCAAGATTTATCTTCCTGTTTTTTATTTATCAAACTAGTTTTGCTCGGGGAAAAGCAGACTTAATCGTTTATTTGGTTTACACCAACACAGATTGCGGCAACTGCAGTTTGTACCTAAAGTCATTGTCAAAGCAACTTGAAAATGAAAATATATCCTATTCCTATGTCACAAATAGCAACACCAATGAAGTTGAAAATAGTGAAATAGAATTTTATCGAAAGTCAAAGGCGAAAGTTGAAAGAATTGATGAAATTAGGAACAAATATTTATTTTTGGAGAATGGAATATTGGTATTTTATAAAGATACTTTGTTGCTGAATAAAAATGCGAAGAGTTTCCTAAAGGACAATAATATATTTCAATTGCATTGGCTCAACCTTGTTGAATTTAGGGTTGAAAGCAATCCCTTTATTTCTAATAAAGAAATGCATATTGGAACGTCAGAATTCTGTTCTCCTATAATTCGTGATGATAATTTGTATTTCTACAACATTGAATCTAGCGAGTTAATAGAAAAAAATAGCCAAAAAGAAACAATAAGAACATGGAATATAAATAATCACTTTATTCAAAAGCAAACAGTAGAACTTTTCAGTATTAGTGACGATTATATAAGGTCTTTAGATTTGGAGGTGTTTGAAATTTCACGTGTTTTAAAACTAAATAACGGGTTTGTTGCTTTTGGAACTTTTAAAGATACGGTTCATAAGAACAATTACGGGATAAAGGTGAAAACATCATGTTTCGCATTCAAATTAGACGATTCTTGTAGAATTCTTGACCATCAGGTTTTTCCTGAAAATTTTAGCGTGTTTACAGAATTTCTTGATAACTACAGTGATTCTAATACTCACTTGTATTATGAGTTTATGAATTCTTCTGGGATTATCAACTATGATTTGGAGATGATGGATTATAAAATTGTAAATGAGGAAACATATTCTGATGAGGAAATCCATTTCCCCATTAAGTCAGGGAAAGGAATAATGTACAACAGAGGCAGTGGGAAGGTTTATGATATAAATCTGAGAAAAGTTATAGATTTGAAAAAATCTGTCGGATTGCAAGATATAGACCCTTTACTTAAGCGAAAAAAGACGAATCTTCTTATCTTTATTTCTAAAATAGATAAATATTTTATTTCTATGATGCCATTTGATTCGGAAAATATAGAAATGTGTATCTATAATTCATCAGGTTTTAAAATATATAAATGGAAAGTAGCTTTTAAAAAACCTGCAAATACATTCATATTTTACAACAATGTAAAAAACGAAATTTATTTAATTAACTATGTCACTTTAGAAATGTATAGAATAATTTAACTTACTTTTATTCTCCCTCTAAAATCCGAATATCGTCTAGGATATGTTGTATATCCAATTTTACCGTACCATTGTAAATACCGCGAATGTGAAGGTTTTTGTCAACAAGCAAAATGTGTTCGGTGTGCAAAAATTCGTTAGAATCCAATGCAAAACCTGCTTCCTCTTCGGCAAAGAAAGACTGCCTAGCCAAGGTGTATATTGTTGACTTATTGCCTGTAAGCAAGTGCCAGAGCTTGGCATCCAGTTCATTGTCCACTTCATAGGTTTTCAGCGTGGCTATGGAATCCTTCCAAGGCATTACACTGAAAGATAAAATTTGCGCTGTTCTATGTAATTTCAGTGAATCCTGAATGCCCAACAAATTATGGGTCATTTTAGGACAAACGCTGCCACATGTAGTAAAGAAAAAGTTCGCCAATGTGATATGTCCTTTTAAATTGTTCTCAGAAAATATTTTTCCATTTTGGTCGTAAAAAGCAAATGCAGCAATGGAATGCAGCTCTTTGGGAAATGATTTATCGGTTTTCCAATGTGGTGTAAAATCGGGTGTGTTATAATAAGGCAGTGTTGCATGTTTTTGTGGATTCGAGCATGCCAAAAAACTAAAAACAACAACAAGTATGTATAAAATATTATTTTTCATTTTACAGTATTGCTTTTTATCGTATCACAATCTTTTACGCCTTGTAGCCCATATCTTCGGCCATTTAAAACCGTATAATTCATTCGGATATTTCCATTTTCATACCACATTTTTTGCCCTCCACTTTCCTGTCCCTTTTCATAATTAAAATCTCGGATTAAAATTCCTTTATCGGTCCATTCTTTTTGGTTTCCTTCTGCGATATCGTTTTTAAAATGATAAACGAAACGCTTGCTTCCATCGCGCCAAAAACCCAAATGCCCCCCAGTTTTTTTCCCCAAATGATAATAACGATTTGCCCGTACCATTTGGTTGTCATAGAATTCTACACTCGAACCTTCTTGCAGTCCGTTGGCATAAAATTCTAATAGATTGGTGTCTCCCGTGCTGTTGTATTGTAAAAAAACACCAGTAAAAGGGTTGCCTTTAAAAAGCAATTTGCCGTTTTCATGCACAATGCCAGGATCGTTGCTGCGTATGGTAATTTGAGAAGTTTTATGACAACCCCCAAAAGCAATAATCAAGCAACAAATAAGTGAAACTTTCAAAGCAGTATTGAAAGTCAAATTTACAATATTTATTTTGAAACTGTACCTGCTGTTCCAAAAAATGCATCACCGTTTATGTAAGGGTCTGCGCTGGTTATATGGTAATGGTAAATTCCGTTTGGATAGTCAGCAGTGGCGGAGGTATGGCCATGGTAAACATCCAAATCACCGTTGACAATGGTTTTTCCGTTTTCTAGGGGTCCATAAACTGGGAAACCGTCCAACAAAAATCCAAGCAGTGCGCTTTTGCCATTGTTTGTGGTGAGCCAAGTAGGTTCAAGGTGGTAGTGATAATCTCCCCCTGGCGCTGGGTGACCGTTGTATTGATCGAAAGAGTTGATTTCACCACTCAAAGCCACATGGCCTGCTGCATATTGGTTAAAGATGGGAACTCCATTTAAAGATACTCCCATAGGTCCCATGGGGGTTGCAGTTTTGATGGTGGCTTCTTTTGGATTTAATGGAATGCGAAAAGTGTAGTTCATTTGAGAAATAGTATTCGGGTTTTGTTTCCAAGCGCTGTTGCTGCCATTGTAGTCTTCGAATTTGCTGCTTTCCCATGCAGTTCCTTTGTAATAGGGCGATTTATGGTCAGAAATACCTGTCGTTTTTATCACTACAAAATCGCCATCCAAATAAATATCGGTAGCCCCGTATATTTTTTTGTATATGGCCAGGGCATCCTTGGTTTGATTGTTATTGTTGGTTGTTTTCTTCTTGCAAGCGCCTAATCCATTCAGGGTTAAAAAAACGGCTATAACTGAGCATAATTTAAATAGGATTTTCATTTTCTATAATTTGTTTTTATTATCGATGGGGTCCATTTTTACCAGGTCTTCTGCCTTCATTTCTTGCATGCATTGTGTGAATAATATCATCTATTAATTTGTCGAATGATGCTTTTTGATTTGCATTGCAAATGAATCTAATTTTCCTAAAATGATCAAATGTTATGCTATCGCGATATACCGCTAAATATGAAATTTTTGTCAATAGTACTTGTAAATCATTTTTGTTTATTGAATCTGATTTCAATTTTTCAAAATAGGCATCGTGCAATACTTTATTTTGCAACTCAAAATCTTCCATACCATGGCGATGTTCTTTTTTCAATTGCTCAAATTTATCTATTTGTGTTTCATCGAGTTTTAATCCTTCTATTATAATTTTATCTACTGGTGTAGGGCCCTTTGGCCTGCCCATCGGGAAAGAATTTCGCTGTCCTAAAAAAAGAAAGCCTAGGGTTCCAAGATTTAAAATCAACAGCCCAACTATTCCTATTACCAACAGTTTTTCCTTTTTCATAATCAATAATTGTAAATGGATTCATTGTCCGAATTCAAACCATATTCTTGCACTAAATTCTGCATTGCATTTTTATAAGGAATTCCAATATAGGCCTTGGTTTTCCAGGCATAGGTGTTTGCCAGAACCAAGAATGCAACCGATGCAGCAATATACCAAAGTGTTTTGCTAGAAACATAAGCATTTTCTTTCGTTGAAGTTTCAATTTTTTCAATCAAATGGTTCCAGAGTTTAGGATTCACAGAAACCTGCTTCATGCCATCCATACTTTTTAGGATGTCATCAGAATTAAATTTGGCCTTGTTTACCATGGGTTTTATGCTTGTTTAGACGATGCTTCGTTTTCATTCCTGCTTTAAGAATTTAAATATTTTTCGATTTTCTTTTGAAGATTCTGTTTGGCTCTGTGCAATATAGATTCAACTGCACCTACAGAGATATTAAGGACTGATGCAATTTCTATATTTGTACTTTGTTCCATTTGCTGCAATAAAAAGACAGTTTTTTGTTTTTCAGGCAATGTTGCAATGGCAGAAAATAAAATTTGCGATTTCTCTTTGTTTTCTAACAATATTCCAGGGTGTATAAAATCTGTAAGCGCCAATGTTTCATTTAGCGATAATTCATTGTTGGAATCTCTTTTTTGACGCTTTTTATATTTTATTTTATCCAAACATTTATTCACAGCAATGCGGTATACCCAAGTAGATATTGCGGCATTTCCTAGAAAATTATGCGCAGATTTGTGTATTTCTAAAAAAACATCCATGGTTGTTTCTTCTGCATCCTCGGCATTTTGCAAATAGGAAAGAGCAAGGTTGTAAACCGAATTAGCGTGTGTTTTGTATAATATTTCAAGTTCCGCGTTATCCAAGAATTACATTTTTGGACGACAAATATGAGTTTTTCCTGTGAAAATTTGAAATCTAGAAACGCACAGTTGAAAAATTGGTGTTAATTGAACACTTCCAAATGCATTATTTCATCTTTTGTAAGTTCAGTTTCTCCAGGCTTTAGGCCTTCAAATGCTGGTTCGCATACTAAATAGGGCTTGCCAAAATATTTAAAAGTAAAACCAGGCGCTTTCTCTGGCAATTCAATGGCACAGCAAACGTGGGTTGCACTTTTGCTATAAAGCATAACCGTTTCGGCGCCTAAATATTTATTCACCAAATAGCAGAATAAGGCAGCTTTGTCTTCGCAATCGATATATTCATCGGCCATGGTCTGTTCTACGAAATTTCGTTTTTCAGATTTCCGATAATCAGCATCCGCTTTATAAGGGAAAGCATTTTGTACCAAAGCCAGTATAAAGGTTAGTTTCTCGCCATACGTCTTGTTTTTTAGCCATATTTCCAAACTATCGTCCATGGATTTTTGGGCTTCTTCAGATGGGGTTAAGGTGTATAGATAAGACCCAATGCGAAAAGAAGGCAGATCATTTAAATAGTTTACCACATCAGAATTGTATTTGGTATTTAATGTAAATGTTTGATTGCCGTAGCTAAAAGTGCGTGTTTTGCTTTTTATTGTATGGCCTAATAGTGGCGTATTGTACATGTCTAACTGCAGCGCTTCTGCGGCAGAATCTTGCATCAATTGTAGGCGGTAAATCTCTAAGCTAGCATATTGAATTTTATCCACACTGGCACTCACATATTTTTTCCCTTGGTGCGTAATTGCAAATCCCCCATCCGGACTATTTTCCATGCGCACAAACAAATTAAAATATGCGGTGTTTCCTCCAAGTACCGCATCCACGCCGCCTTGCCGCAAGCCATACCATACTATGGCTTTTCTAAAGTTATTGGTTTGTTTTGGAAAGCAACTGGCAGAGAAATATTTAAGCAATTGAAAATATCCAATGTTGTCTAAAGAAAAAACTTTGCTTTGTTGCCTTAACTCATCAATGGTTTCGTTGAGTTTTAATTTATGGATTTCATTGAGGTTGCGGCTCACCAGAATATAGTCTAAATTGTTTTCAGGAAATGAAAAATCAATCAACTCATTGGGAATGTTTACAGTAACAGTTTTGCCATAAAATGGAAATTGCCAACGGGTCTTTTCGGCTTTACCAAATAGTGGAAATGCAAACAAGGCGAGGGATAATATTTTGACGAGAGCAAGCCGCATTGTAAAATTTAACGCCAAAACTATGCCGAATATTCCAATTTTCATTTAAAATTAGCATTTTAATATACTTTTTCTCTCTTGGGTTTTGCTTACATTTGTGCTCTTTTTGGACAATCAGTATGGGAATGAAAGAACTCCAGTTTAGAGAAGCACTGCGCGAAGCAATGCAGGAAGAGATGCGACGCGATGACCGCGTATTTCTTTTGGGCGAAGAAGTTGCAGAATACAACGGTGCTTACAAAGTGAGCCAAGGCATGTTGGACGAGTTTGGTGCCAAACGTGTCATAGATACGCCAATTGCAGAGTTAGGCTTTGCTGGCATAGCGGTGGGTGCCGCATCCAATGGATTGAGACCCATTTGCGAATTCATGACATTCAATTTTTCTTTGGTTGCTATTGATCAAGTGATAAACTCAGCCGCCAAAATGAACAGTATGAGCAATGGGCAATTTACGTGCCCTATGGTTTTTCGCGGACCTACTGGCAGTGCTGGTCAATTGGGACAACAACATAGCCAAAACTTTGAAAATTGGTATGCCAATACACCTGGCTTAAAAGTGGTGGTGCCTAGCAACCCAGCAGATGCAAAAGGGCTGTTGAAAACTGCCATTCGCGATGAAAATCCTGTCATTTTCATGGAAAGTGAACAGATGTATGGTTTCAAAGGTTTGGTGCCAGAAGAAGAATATTTAATTCCTATTGGTGTTGCATTTGTTGTAAAAGAAGGAACAGATGTTACTATTGTTTCTTTTGGTAAAATGATGCTAAGAGCACAAGCTGCTGTGGACGAACTTTCCAAAGAAGGCATCAATGCTGAATTGATAGATTTGCGCAGTGTGCGCCCTATCGATTACGATACCGTCATTAAAAGTGTGAAAAAAACCAACCGATTGGTAATTGTGGAAGAAGCTTGGCCCTTGGCTAGCATTAGTAGCGAATTGAGCCATATTGTACAAAAACGCGCTTTTGATTACCTAGACGCACCAGTGCATAGAGTTACCTGCATGGATACAACATTGCCATACGCGCCTACCTTCGTTGAAGCTTACCTTCCAAGTGTTGCTAGAATTATAGAAGCAGTTAAATCTGTTACTTATAAGGCATAAGCAAGCTTTATCTTTCCGTTGGGAGTGGTGTAAAGTAAAATTTCATTGAAACCTTCTGATGCTATGTTTTTCTTTTTTGCCAAAATCCTTTTGTGTTTTTTGAATGTGTTTTTTTTTGTTTCATTTTTTGTCCTGTTTTTTAGTTTACAATGTGTAAACCTATTTCAGGACAAGACATTGCACCCAAATGGCATATACAAGTTACATTATAGCGCGTATCCGCCACACGGGGGTTGTAGTATATTCTGCTATTATAATGTATGAAAGGGGGATATAATTTCACTTATATACCTTAGAACTTACATGGGATTTCTGTTGTTTTGCTGCTGCCATGGATCAGTAGTTATTGCATGTAGCCCAGGTCTGTGGCACTTTCTAACAAATGGGTTGCAAACTAAATTCCTTTTGCGGCTGTTTTAGTTGGTTTTTTGGCCTTTTTCCTCAAGATAGGTATAGTAGACAAAATTAATGGTATTTTGGAGTCGTTTGGTTCAAGTGGACAAAATTAATGGTGTTTATTTTTCGCTTTTTGAATGCGTTTAAGATACAATTTTCATCTTTGCCTTATCAAGTCAAACGGAAGCAAGCTCTGCTGGAGAGCAACTTGTCAGGGATGCGCTTGATGGTCGACAAAAATGTCAATTCAAGGGGTTATCATCGCGATAGCCCTTTGATATTTTTAGAGACCCTCATGCCTTAAAAAACTCATCTATAAACTTCTTTTTTCTTTCTAATGATAATCCATTGTGGCTTTTTAATTTGTTCTTTAAATCGGCAAAATGACCGTCAATAGCATTCGTTGTGTTGGGTATTTTTAAAGCCCAATTATCATACCAAGTAAATAGCCAGGGCAGGTTGGTTTTTAAACTTCTATAAGCACTTCTTAGCTTTTTGTGTACATATCTTTTCTTTCCTTTTTCGTCCACTTTTCTTTCATCTAAAAAGGTTTTCCACTTAACATACCAATCATTCAACCCTCCTTCAAAGCTTTCTTTATCGGTCTGTTTTAGAAGCAAAACATGCTCCCACAACTCCTTACTGGCTTGCATTTTAGGTCGCTTAGTTAGATGCCTTCGTACAATGGCAACTTGGTGAAAATTACACATCTGAATAGGGATGCTTTCTATTAATTGTAATAACCCTTTGCGACCGTCACAAACAATTGCCTGTATGCTTATTCCTCTTCTTGAAATTTCTTTTATACCAGACAAGTAAAGGGCGTTTGTTTCCTGTTTTACATACACTTTATAGAGTACAATTCCAGCCAGGCTATCTTTAAAAACCATTACCCCAAATTTCTTTCCGAAATAAGTGGTATCCATCAATAAAACTACTTCTTTTGGAAATATAGTTTGCTTCTTAATTTCTATACTATCTAAAAGCCGTTGAATTGTTTTTGTTGAGCAATTATATTTGGTAGCCAGTTGCAAATATGTTTGCTTCCCTTTGGTGTATTCTTCCCAAATAACGAATGAATCTCTTCGATTGCCACCTAAAAATTGCCTACCACAAGCTGAACATTTATAGCGTTGGGTTTCATTAACATGTCCATATTTTGAGGTAATTGGAGACCCACAGTAAAAGCACTTTTTTTATTCATAACCTTTGATTGGTCGCAAAGCTATACTATGTCTGGCTTTTAAGGATTTTTACCATTAATTTTGTCTATTAAGCCTCAAGATACAAAAATCTATCAAAAACAGCTATTCGTCGATTTTTAGTACTATGTTATACATAATACCAAACAATACATATATCTTTGCATCGTAAAGTTATGGCAGTCGAAAATTCTAGCAGTCAAATGCGCAAAGGTATTTTAGAGTATTGTGTGCTCGGAATCGTTGCGCAGGGCGAAATATATTCATCCAACATCATCGAAAATTTAAAGGAAGGCAACCTATTGGTTGCCGAGGGCACACTCTATCCCATGCTTACACGACTTAAAAATAGTGGATTGCTGGCTTACAAATGGGTTGAAAGCACCCAAGGGCCACCGCGCAAATATTTTACCATTACAGAAGCTGGGATGGATTACTTAAAAGAATTGGATGGAACCTGGAATGAACTAACCCAAACGGTAAACACAATCAACAAGAAAAGAAAATGAACAACATCGTAAATATTAGAATGGGGCATTATGTCCTAGCTGCAGATGAAGATGCTGCACAAGAATTAAGCAAGTACACTGAAGCGCTTAAAAAACGGTATGCCAATGAAGAAGGTGCTGCAGAAATTGTAACCGACATTGAAGAAAGAATTGGTGAATTGTTGCAACAAAAACAGACCATTTCAAACCGCAATTTTACCATTCTAAAAGACGTGGCAGCGGTGTTACTGCAAATGGGTCCTATTGAAGGCGATGAAGCTACTGAAAACAGCGCTTCATCGCCTTCGCAGAAATTCAATGAAAGGCCAGCCAAGCGGCTTTTTAGAGATACGGAAAATAGTCTTTTGGGAGGTGTTTCTTCCGGATTTGCAAGTTATTTTAATATTGATCCAGTGGTTGTAAGGCTCCTATGGGTAGTTTCTGTTTTCATTTTTGGATTCGGGGTTCCCCTTTATATTGTGTTATGGATTATTGTTCCAGAAGCAAAAACCACTGCCGAAAAATTGATGATGAAAGGCCAAACTCCCAATTTGCAAAATATAGAAGAAAATGTAAAAGCTGAATTTAGGAGGGTGGAACAAAATTTCAATGCCGCCGGTGGACGCGAAAGATTTAGTCGGTTTGTAAATAGCATGGTTGGGTTCATTGGCAAATTTATTTTACTTAGCATTAAAATTGTTTTATCGGTAATTTTTGCGTTGGTTTTGGCGGCATTAATTGCATTGCTCGTTGCATTTACCAGCGGCGCATTTCATATTAATACATTGAATTTAATTATTGAAGGTCAGGAAGGATTGAATGCTTGCCTCACACTTTTTGGCGACCCTTTTTGGATCAAAGCTGGGGTCTTAACATTCTTAATTGTTTCAATCACAGCCTTGGCAATGCGCATATTTGTACCGTCAAGAAACTCCGATCAGGTTAAAGTTACCCGCCGGTATATTTCAGGTACATTGTTCTTTCTTTTCATTTTATTGGCAACAGTATTTGCTTTAGGAATGGCCAAAATGGGACACAGGTTTGACAGGGCCAGTGCGACCCAAAATTTTAACTTTAAAGGCGATACTTTATTTGTAGATTCCGAAGGAGAAAATACCGAGAACGGTGGTTTTTTTACTTGCAACGCATTTGTAGATATTGTGACTTCCTCTGATAGTAATTTTCACATCGATCAAAACAACATAGGCTGGGGAACCACCGGCAGATCTTACTTAAGGCAGGGTGAATATCCCAATCAATATAAAATAGAGGGTAACAAATTAACGATTCGCGAATGCAATCGGGTTTCAAATCTGGGCAAAGGTGGTGCGTTTTGGACACGCATTGCTTTATCTGTGCCAAAAGGAAAAGTAATTAAAACGGGAAAAAGGTTTTTCAATAATTCTAATTATCCAAATTGGGTGGGTAGCAATGAAGTTTACAAAGCAGATAGCGTAGGATTTTCAAATACAATGTCGGCAAGTTCCCAAACAATTTCATTGCCAAATGGGATCGATAATATTGCAATAAATGGCCAATTTGAGGTACAAATATTTCAATCCAATGCGAGCCGAATTGAATTGATTTCTGGACCCATTCTTTCGCATATAAATTGGATAGATGTAAGCGAGAATCATGTAGAAATAGAGAACGATGCAGAATTTTTTGGCAATAAAGTTTCCGTCATTCGCATTTATTTAAAGACTTTAAACAATGTAAAAACAGAAGGAGTAGCCCAAGTGTGGTTGAGAAACATAAAAAGTTCAAATCTAGAATTGGATTGCAGGGGCGCCTCTCACATCAACGGAATTGTAGAAGTAGATTTTATAAAAATGAATATTGACGGCGTTTCGGAAATAGATTTAAAGGGAAATGCAAATAAACTAGACGCAGAAATAGATGGCGCTTCTAGTTTGGCTTGTGGAATGCTGAAAACGAAAAATGCAGAAATCAATATTTCGGGTGTTTCCACTGCCACTGCCTGGGTAGTTAGCGCACTTCAAGCGGATTGCAATGGCGCTTCTAAATTATACGTTAAAGGAAAGCCAAGCATTGCAGAAGTGGAAACAAACGGAGCCAGTAAATACGAAGTGTTGAATGAGTAATAAGTTCAATGAATAGAAATAAATACAGTACCAAGCCCATTTTATCCACTCTAAAATAGGGTTCCCTCGAGCTTGAAGTATTGTTGGAATATTTTACCAATTTGGTTGTTTCTGGGATTTCATCATTGAAGAAAATCTCCTTATAATTATATTTATTTGCTTCCCTTTTAGGTTCATGTCCGAGATTGCAGCAAAGCGGAACATCCTGAATGCCGGGGGGCACAAACACTTATTTTTTACAAAAAAACAAACCCAAATTTCGCATCTTTTTTTATTTATTCCACAGTAACAC
The DNA here is from genome assembly GCA_038317095.1 of Bacteroidia bacterium. GTDB lineage: Bacteria > Bacteroidota > Bacteroidia > NS11-12g > UBA955 > JAGXTF01. The sequence continues at coordinate 78,298 of JBBQBB010000002.1, forward strand.
TCTTCGCCAAATTTCTCGGTTGATCTACATTGCAACCCCGCATCACTGCAATATGATAACTGAGCAATTGCAATGGAATTGTATTGATAATAGGACTCAAACTTTCTTCCGTTTCGGGCACTTCAATTATGTGGTTAGCCAATGAATCCAAACCTCTATTGCCTTCTGAAACGATGGCGATTACAATGCCTTTGCGGGCTTTTACTTCTTGTATATTGCTTACCACTTTTTCATAATGTGCACTGTTGGTTGCAATTACAACTACAGGCATATTTTCATCTATCAATGCAATAGGACCGTGTTTCATTTCAGCCGCGGGGTAGCCTTCAGCGTGGATATACGAAATCTCTTTTAATTTTAAAGCCCCTTCTAAAGCCACTGGAAAATTGTATCCTCTGCCTAAATATAAAAAATTATGAGAGTCTTTATACATTTCCGCCAGTTGAACCAATTGATCGTTCAATTTTAATGCTTTTTCAACCTTTTCTGGAATGTTTTCCAATTCAAACATAAGGCTGCGGATTTTATCTGAAGACATCGTTCCGCGCAATTTGGCCATGGCCATCGCAATTAAATTTAAAACAGTAACCTGGGCCGTAAAAGCCTTAGTACTTGCAACGCCTATTTCTGGGCCTGCGTGCGTATAAGCACCTGCATGACTCAATCTTGGAATGGAACTGCCTACAACATTGCAAACCCCAAAAACAGTTGCCCCTTTGCTTTTTGCCAATTCCATGGCCGCCAATGTATCGGCGGTTTCTCCACTTTGGCTAATGGCTATAACCAAATCGGTAGCGTATAAAACCGGATTTCTATACCTGAATTCTGAAGCGTATTCCACTTCCACCGGAATTCTTGCGTATTCTTCAAAAATATATTCTGCCACCAAGCCTGCATGCCAACTGGTTCCGCAACCAATAATAATAAGGCGGTTGATGTTTTTTAATTTTTCTTCATAATCGCGTATGCTTTGCATGATAATACCCGCAGATGTGGCGTCAATGCGACCCCTAAAACTATCGTGTATGGATTTAGGCTGCTCGTATATTTCCTTGAGCATAAAATGCTCATATCCACCTTTTTCCAATTGCTCTAGGTTCATCTCTAGCTCATGTATATATGGAGTTTGTATTTGATTGTCGATGGTGACAATGGTCAATTCTTGGTTTTGTACCACCGCAATTTCCCCGTCATTTAAATAAATAACTTGGCGGGTATATTCTACAATGGGAGTGGCATCGCTGGCTAGAAAAAATTCTCCGCGGTCGTTTCCAATTCCCACAACCAATGGGCTTCCTTTTCGGGCAGCAATTAAATGTTCTGGGTGGTTTTTAGACAATATAACAATGGCATATGCACCTACAACTTGCTTTAAAGCCACACGCACAGCCTCTTGTAAACTTAAATTGGCATTTTCCATGATGTCCTCAATCAAGTGAATCAAGATTTCGGTGTCTGTGTCGCTGGTAAAAGTATGTCCCCTTCTCAGTAAGCCTTCTTTAAGCGTAGCATAGTTTTCAATAATGCCATTGTGAATTACAGACAAGTCACCGCTTTGCGACACATGCGGGTGTGCATTCACATCATTGGGTGCACCGTGGGTAGCCCAGCGGGTATGACCCATGCCAATATTGCCCGATCTTTCGGATGGCAAAATGGAATCTTCCAATTCTTGAACCTTTCCTTTTTGCTTAAAAATACGCATATCGCCATTAAGCAATGCTATTCCAGCACTATCATAACCTCGGTATTCTAGCCTTTTTAGCCCTTTTATTAAAATTGGAAACGCATCACGTTCGCCAATGTATGCAACAATGCCACACATAAATTGTATGCAAAGATACAAATTTAGAAAGCATTTCCCCCAACTAGGTTCCTATAGAATCTTTGCCTAAACCATTTGCTTTGATGCATTTTTTTATAAAATGCGTAGTTGAATTTTCTCTCTTATTTTTATTGATGGCTTATACGAACAATTATTTGATTCGTTTGTATATATTTTAGATGATTAAAATTTTACTGAAAATGGCAATATAAAACCTGCTTCAAATCGTATTTATTTTGAAGAAAATTATATTTTAAAATGAAGTTAAAATAAATTATTAATACACTATTGCACGTATAAAAGTGCGGAATTACTACCACATTTTATTTCATATAATCCAGCTTTAAATTCACCAATATCTATTGTTATCTCATCCGTTAGGGCATTTGCTTTTGACTTAACATTAATTTGCCGGAAAGACTGAAAATTTGAATTTTATTGGCTTGAGCTTAATTGATTTTTACAATAACCGTTTGATGTGCAGGATTTGGATAAACTTTAAGGGCTGTATTGATAGCATTCATTTTTATACTTAAACTATAAGGACTAAAACTCCAAAAATCAGAACGTTTTTCCCATTGGAATCCACGCCAGTGCCAATAAAATCTTGATTTCCAATTCCAAAAGCAACAGAACTCCAGCCAGAAAAATCCGTATTCCATTCAATTTCTTTCCAGCTATCTGCAGTAGTATCATATTGCCACATATCCCCATGAATTCCAGTTGGGGCCAAGAACCCCATTCCCAAATAACCTTTATCGTTTACATTGAAGCCAAAGGATCCATATCTTTTACCCCCACTAAAATCATTCTTTTTGAGCCAAGAATTTGTTTTTGGGTTGTAAGCCCAAAGTTCAGAGGAACTGGCGGTATCCTTAACGCCAGTGAAAGTATAGCCCATACCATTAATAGAAAAACCAACACCGCTATGTCTGCCAATTGCAGGTAGGTCTGGCAATTTAGTCCATGCATTGTTATTTGGATCCTATTGCGAAAAATCTTTAAGTATCTTGTTTGAATCACCATAGCCCGAGCCAAAATAGCCCTTGTTACCAATAGAAAAACCTATAGCAGATTCCCTTAATTTTGGCATAGGGCTTGTAATTTTCTTCCAATAATTTTGCCGTTCCGCTTGGTACATAATGAGCATGGTGATAATACCTATTTTTATTCTATTACGCATGGTAAAGCGATATACAACGCTTTATGAAGTTAATTATATTATACATAAATGCAACTTTTATTTTATTTATTGTAAATATTCTTAAACCCAAATTCAGCGATAGGAAACTTAGCGAGTGTTGATCTCCCTCAGCAGAGTGAGTGGAGCAGTGGCTCGTAAAAGGTTTTTGCACACAGAAAAAACATCGCTATTGTTAGTAAGAAAAGCGAGCAAGTTCATTTTATGAAAGTGATTTTAATCCCCAATAGATTTCGCCGCCGCTACGGATGTGAATATTGGGTTAAAAAGTGCCGAATAATACATATATTAAAAGGCCATAAAAAAAACCGACACAAGGCCGGTTTTAATTTTATAAATAAATTTAATTATTTTATTTTGAATGCCTTTTTTACTGCAGGCACAGCGTTCAATTCTTCCCAAGGGAACAATTTTACTTTTACAGAAATTTCATTGTCTTTGCCTTTGTTAAATACTTTGGTTACAGTTTCTGTTTTGCGACCCATGTGTCCATAAGCAGCGGTTTCCAAATAAATAGGCGTGCGCAAATTAAAACGGGTTTCAATGTCATATGGACGAAGGCTAAATTCTTTCATTTTTAAAAGGGTTTCAGCAATTTGTCCGTCGGTCATATTCACTTTGGCAGTTCCTTTGGTATCCACAAATACACCTACAGGATCTGCAACGCCAATGGCATAGCTCACTTGCACCAATGCTTCGTCTGCAACACCCGCGGCAACCAAATTTTTAGCAATGTGGCGTGTAGCATAAGCCGCACTTCTGTCTACTTTGCTCGGGTCTTTGCCACTGAATGCGCCACCACCGTGTGCACCGCGTCCACCATAAGTATCTACAATAATTTTGCGTCCTGTTAATCCTGTATCGCCATGCGGTCCACCAATCACAAATTTTCCTGTTGGGTTAATGTGGTATTTGATGTTGCTGTCGAACAATTTGTGCAAACGCTTTGGCAATTTCTTTAAAATGCGTGGAATAAGAATGTCTTTAACATCTTTATTGATTTGGGCCAACATGGCATCGTCTGCTTTTTTAACATCGGCAGGCTTGTTTGTTTTTGGCTTTATCCAATCGTCGTGTTGTGTAGACACCACAATGGCTTCTACATGCATAGGCTTATGATCGTCGCTATACTGCACGGTTACCTGGCTTTTTGCATCGGGTCTAAGGTATTTTATTTTTTTGCCTTCGCGTCTCAGTTCAGCCAATTCGTGCAACAACAAATGCGAAAGCATAAGTGGCAATGGCATATAATTGTCGGTTTCGTTTGTGGCAAAGCCAAACATCATACCTTGGTCACCGGCACCTTGGTCTTCACGTTTTTTACGATCCACCCCTTGATTGATATCGGGGCTTTGTTCGTGTATTGCAGAGAATATACCACAACTGTTTGCTTCAAACATATACTCACTGCGGGTATATCCAATTTTGCGAATTACTTCTCGTGCAATTTCTTGCACATCCAAGTATGCTTTGGATTTTACTTCACCGGCTAAAACGACTTGACCTGTGGTTACAAGTGTTTCGCAAGCTACTTTACTTTCTGCATCATAGGCAAGAAAGTTATCAATTAGTGCATCCGAGATTTGGTCTGCTACCTTGTCTGGGTGCCCTTCAGAAACGGATTCAGAGGTAAAAAAATATGACATGTTTTTCGAGGCGCGAATATAATACTTTATTTTCAATATTCTGTAGAAATACGGAAAGTAGCCTTGCACTGCCTCATATTGCGGGGTTTATATTCAATTAGGCTTGTTTAACACCACTTTTGCCGCAATAAGTTTGTGGTCGCTGGGTACATTGCTTTGGCTGTGGTATTCGGTGCACTTAAACAATTTCGACATTAGAATATAATCAATTCTAAAGCTGGGGAAGGGGCCTTTGTAAGTCCGTTCAAACCCTGAGCCGCATTCCCTAAATGCATCTAACAAGCCGTTGCTAATGCGGTTGTAAGTATAACTCAAAGGCACGTCATTAAAGTCGCCCATTACGAGTTTTGGATAAGGGCAGTTTTCCATATTTTGGGCTACACTATCAGCCTGTGAAGCTCTTTTAAGGTAGGCTGTCTGAAGCCTTTTTATTAAATTTTTAGAACCTTTAATTTTGGAATCCGTAATTTCATTGTTGCTGATAAAAGCATAGTCCTTTTTGCCAAACCGTATGGATTGTAAATGCAGATTGTAAACCCTTACCGTATCGTTTTTTAACAAAATATCAACCCAAATTGCCATATTTCCGGTATTTTCTCCAAACCCAATTCTACCAGTTTTAACAATAGGGTAAACTGAATAAATGATCATCCCATAGGGCCTATCCAGACTCAACCGCTGAAAATAATGCGTTTTAAAACCTCCTGCTTTTTTCATAGATAAAATTTTATCGGAAATCTTTTCTTTTGAATAAAATTCTTGCAAACACAATATATCGTATTTTTCCTTTCTTACATTTTCGACCATGTTTGCAAAATAGTTTGAGTCTTGATAGACCCCAAAAAGCTGCGTATTGTAAGACGCAATTTTAATATTTTCTGTATTTTTTATTTTGTCTTTTGTAAATTGAACATATTTAGAAATATGGATTAAATTTAAAATTAGAAAACACAATGGAATTACGAGTTTAAATTTTAATTGAATCCACCAATAAACCAACCACAATATATTTATTACAAACAAAAACGGAAAAGTAAGACCCAGAAGTGGAAGAACGGAGCTGTATTGTGGGTGAATAAATGGAGCTAGACCTGCAGCAGATAGCAGCAATCCGGAAATAATGGTGATGGGAAATACAATTAAATTGGCGACTCTTAAAAACATATTATTTGTCTCCAGCTTTAAACAAAGTTTCTTTCTCACCTTTGGTTAAACTTTCATAGCCACTTTGGTTTATTTTGTCTAATATTCTGTCAATTTCTTTTTGATCGGGTTTAAATTTGGTATCCAAAAAATCGCGGTTGATATTTACGGAAGTTGTGCGACTGGGTTTTGATTTTGAATAAGAATTGGCCGTGCGTTTTTTGAACAAGTATGCAATTTCATCCACCATCGGAATATGCAGTGTTCCTCGAGTGTGCAGTACAAACAATAAGCCAAATATTTCGCCGCCAATGTGTGATAAAAACCCACCTTGGTTCATAGTTCCTACGGCACCAAAAATATCAAACAATACCCTTAAAAAGGCAATCCAAAACAATTCAACAGGGAGTATTCCAAAAAGCATCAATCGGTAATGAGGCGTAAACACAGCAGTACCAATAATGATGGCTGAAACTCCTGCAGATGCACCTACCATTTGAGGAATACCATCTAAGGTATTTAAAAATAAATAGTAAATAATGCTGTAGAATAGGGCTCCAAAAATACCTCCACCAATAAATAATTTCCAAATGTAAATTTTTCCAGTTAAATCTTCTAAAATTACGCCAATAAAAAACAACCAAAGCATATTTGAAAAAAGATGCCAAAAGTCGTAGTGCATGAAAATATAAGTAAAAATAGACCAAGGTTGGTATAGAAAATTGGGTAAAGCAGGTGTAAAGGCAAGCTTTGAAAAAATCAAGCCTCCAATAGCGGTTTTGCCTAGAATTGCTAAAAACAACCAAACCATACTGCACCAAAGCACTATATTTAAAATGGCTTTGTTGTTTTTGGACATTGGGTTTAGTTCACTACCCAGAAAGGTCATTGCCATATTTTATTGCCCGTTATTTTTAATTTTTTGATGTGACCAAATTTTCAATACCAAATAACCGGTTAAGGCACCACCAACGTGTGCAAAGTGGGCGATGGGATCCCAAGCAAACTGACCCAAACCGCCAATGATATCAAGTAAGAGCAATATAGGTATGAGTATTTTTGCTTTTATGGGATATGGAATAAATAGGAATACCAGTTTTTCATTGGGATAAAAGAATACAAATCCTATTAAAATGCCATACAAAGCGCCACTTGCTCCCAACATGGGTCCGTAAGGTCCAAATTGTTGGCCAAAATGGGAATTTATACTGGCAATACCAGAGTGAATGGGCATTATGGCACCTGTTTCATTGAATGTTAGCCAACCTACGCTAATGAAATGGACCAAAACTGCACCCAAACCGCTGATAAAATATAAATAAAGAAACTTTTTAGTACCCAATCTGTTTTCTAAAATGGCACCAAAAGAGAACAAAGCAATGGCATTGAAAAGGAGGTGGGTGAATCCACCGTGACAGAACATATGGGTAAATAGCTGCCAAACACGAAAATGGGGACTGTCAGGATAATACAAATAAATATTGAGAACATCAAATCCAATTCTTGGAAGCGCTTGTTGGGCTAGAAAAAACAATCCTATAAGAATCAATAAATTTCTAAGACCAGGTGGCATATTTTGTAACATCAGTTTTTCTTTTGTTTTCGGAAGATATCGTATAACAATTCCGTACCAATTTTAATTAAAATGGGTTGATTGTCGAAGGTAAAGTTTTTATCGCCCTCTGTAAAAAGGCTCTCCACCAATGTTTTCTGCATTTGTGGCTCTATGCGGCTTCCATATGGCAGGGCAGTTTGCCGGGCCAAGGAAAGTGCCAAACTGTCGTGTTTTTTCAATTTTAACTCGCCTTGGGTAGATTCGTAATCTTCCAGCATTTTTTCAATAACCTTTGCCTCATCCGTTCGGTGCAATTCTGGCGGAATTCCATTGACAATGATGGTGTTTCCTCCAAATTGACTAATATCAAAGCCGATAGCCCTAAAATCCTCCAATAAGGAAACCAAGAGTTGCAGCTTCGAAGGATTAAGCACTGCAGTTATTGGAAACATCAATTGTTGGCAAGCTCCTTTATGACTTTCAAGGTAACGGCGGTATTGGCCAAAAAGAATTTTTTCGTGCGCCAAATGCGGGTCTATGATATACAGTTCATCGCCAATGCGGGTTACCAAATATTGGTTTCCAAGCTGAAAAATGTCTTGAATCTCTGGTAAATTTTCTGCAAATGGTATTTTTTCGAATTCTTTGGGTGGGTTTAAAAAATCTGGAGGGTAGTTGGTTTGTTCGACTGAACCTAAAATCTTCGTCCAATCTTGTTTTTTAGGATTGGGGTAGTGGTCTGCTTTAAATGGATCGTATCCAGGTTTTAAAAACGTCTCCGGGTTGTATTGATTGCGATCCAATGCACTTTTATCCGCGGGCAATTCATTTTTTAAAAAATTTTCAATACCCCCCATGCCAAACAATTCCATTTCTGGTTGAATGATATGGCTGCCTAAAGTTTTGCGAACAGCGGCTTTAATAATATTGTAAATATGCCTATCGTCCTCAAATTTTACTTCTGTCTTGGTAGGATGCACATTTACATCCACTTTGGATGGGTCGATATGCAATTTTAAAACAAAGAGTGGAAAGCTACTTTCTTCTGCTAGTCCTGCAAATGCAGATTGGATAGCGTGGTTAAAATAGGCGCTACGGATAAAACGGTTGTTGACGTAAAAATATTGATCACCCCTGGTTTTTCTGGCACTTTCTGGCATACCAATATACCCATGAATACCAACAATTTCTGTTTCTTCATGCACTTCTAACAAAGGCTTGTTTATGCCTAAAACATCTTTGATTCTTTGCTCTAGGTCGGTGGGTTTTAAATCATAGTTTTCAGCGTTGTTGTTAAACATTTGAAAAGCAATATTGGGATAAGCCAAAGTTTGTCTTTGAAACTCTTCAATAATATGTTTGGTTTCAACACTGACGGATTTTAGAAAATTGCGCCGGGCGGGAATATTGTAAAAAAGATTTTTAATACTGATGGATGTTCCTTCTGGCGCAGAAACAAGATTTTGCTCAATGACTTTACTGCCTTCAATGCGAATAAAAGTGGCCGCATCGTCTACTTTTCTGCGGGTTTTCATTTCCACTTGGGCCACAGCGCCAATGCTGGCGAGTGCTTCTCCACGGAATCCAAAGGTGTTTAAAGAATAAATATCCAGTGCTGTATTGATTTTAGAAGTAGCATGCCTTTCCCAGCACATTCTGGCATCTGTCTCACTCATTCCACCGCCGTTGTCTATCACTTGGATTAAAGTACTTCCACCGTCTTTTATGATAAGGCGTATGGATGTTGCACCCGCATCCAAGCTGTTTTCAAGCAATTCTTTTATAGCACTGGCAGGCCTTTGCACCACCTCTCCGGCAGCAATTTGATTGGCAACGGCATCCGGTAATAATTTAATGATATCAGACAAGACCCGACAAATTTACCATATTTAGGTTTTAAAAATATGCAGAGAACCACATAAATTAATTTTTCCGCTTTTTTACAGGTTTAGCGATTGTAACGAATTTAATCTGTGACCTTTGTGTTTCCCATTGTGCCCTCCGACACCGCCGCAGTGGTGCGTGCTTTTTTTTAGTTTTATTTTTTAATGAATTAAATTTTGCGAAAAACAGCGGCGCACCATTGTCCTAAATTTTCTGTTTTCAGCAACGCTAAGCCATTCTCCGTGCAGTTATTGCTAAGTTCATCTAAATCTGATGGGAAAAATCCACTGATAAATAGCAGCCCGCCTGATTGTAAAGATTTTGCATATTCGACCGTATCGTTTAACAATACTTGTTTGTGAATATTGGCCAAAACCACATTGTATTTCTTATTCGGATTTTTAGAAAAAAACTTTGCATCATCATGGAAAGCTGATATTTTGCTACAGCGGTTAATTTCTGCATTTTCAGTGATGTTTAAAGCAGACCAATCTTCGATTTCTACTGCATTTATATTGGAAGCACCAAGATATTCTGCCAATATAGCTAGAATGCCAGTACCAGCGCCCATATCCATTACAAAAGCACTGTAGAATGCGGTTTCAAAATCCAACATCAACGAAACCATCATTTGCGTTGTGGCATGGTGTCCGGTGCCAAAGCTCATTTTGGGTTGAATCACAATCTCGTATTCTACATTTTCCGCAGGCGGATGAAATGCAGCTCGAATATGTACTTTATCGCGAATGGTTAACGGGTCAAAAAAATTCTTCTCCCACAGTGCGTTCCAATTTTGTTTAGCAATGATTTGTGTTTCCACCTTTCCAATGATAAACGGAGCTATGATGTCTTCTACTTCTGCTGCTGATACATTTGCTTTTTCTTCTTCACAGAAAGCCCTAAATTTCCCATCCGTAAATTCAAATACATCAAAAGCAAATTCACTAAGAAATGCAGTAATAATTTCGTAATTTTCTTCTGAGGGTTCTATTGGAGTTGCTGAAAATTCAATGTAATTTCCCATTATTTTTTCACCGCCGATTGCATATTGCACTCTTTAAATTCGGCATTGTATCCTATCATAAACGGAAGTTTTAAAGGGGCCGCTTTTTCGTAAGCTTTTTTCATTTCCGGTTGAAATCTGCCAGCAAATAGTTTTATAGTTTTTGAATAGGTACCCAGCAATTCCACTTCAAAACCATTGTCTAACATAAACCCATAAGGCAATCCACTGTCGTCTTGCAATAGTCTTACCGTGTGGTTTTTTACAAAATTGCGGATGGTTGAAAAATATGCTTCGTGCATTAAATAACTGGCGGCTTTAAAAAACGTTACCACTTTATTTCTATTTTCTAGCCAATGCACCAAGCCAGTATGTGTTTTTAAATACCCATCGCTGGCATCATAACTCATATATATCAATTCTTTTACCACATTGGATCCAGGCAAACTGTAACCCACTTTATAACCAATTCTTTTGGTTTTTTTGGTCATTTCTTTCGCATCCAATTTGTCTATTTCTTGGCCTTCATTGTTTAAATTAAAATGCGAAATATAATGAACAGTGTATCCAGCTCTGGCAATGTAAAACAACACGGTATGCAAAGTTCCATTAAGTGGTCCGCGGTTAAAATCATTCGCCATACTTTTGGTTCTAAAAAATCCCAATTTGTGTGGAAAAAACATGGTATGATCCAGATTGTTATAGTAACGAATCATGTTTGAATCGGCTATATTGCTAGGATTAAAAATGGTTCCGCAAGGTTCCAAACCTATCATGATGGTGGTATCCTGTTTGGGGAAAAACAAATTCGCGTAGTAAAAATCACCGCCTGCAAATGGGTAGAACAAAGTACCCGGTTCCTTTTTTACATTTTTTGGATTTTCCTTCACCCACCCTTGAATTTTTAGTCCAATTCTTTCATTTAAAATGGCCCATTTCTCATCGGTATTTTTGGCAAAAGATTTCCAAATATTTTTGCGGGTTGAAGCCAATGCATTGCTATCCTGCATGCCTGCAATAAAATGGGCAAATGCAGTCAGTTCTTTATTCTCGGTGGCTCTTCCTGTAGCTTTTTTTACATTCTCTACTGTTTTTTTGGTTGTATCTTTTTTCGAGGAGGAGGTGCTTGCATTGCCGCATCCTATAAACCATAAGGGAACCGCGATAAATATCCAATTGCGCATTTGTGGCTGCAAAAATACTTGAAAAAAATGATTCTTCGGTGTTAATGGGCTTCAAAAAACGACCAAATTGCAGGCAATTCGCTTTTCCAATAGACGAAAGTATGACCTGCGTCCTTTTCTACATGCAAAACCAGGTCTGCTTTGGGATTAAATGTACCACCCTTTTTGTTGTTCAAAATTGCGGCTGCAAAATTCTGCGTTTGCGCCACCGGAACTACTTTGTCTTTCATGCCATGTCCCAAATAAACAGGTGTGTTCCAAGCATGGTTGTTTAAAAACAACTGGGGATTGTCTATATTCTTCCACCGCATCATAAACTTTGAAAAAGGACCGTAAACCAGGCTGCATAGTGGGTCTTGTGGCATACTCATTTGGTTGAAATCGCCACTTAACGCTGCGGCTGCATGGAAGAAACCGGGTCTTTTTTCGCAGATAAGTGCAACGCCACGGGCTCCAGTGCTCAAACCCAAAAGGTAATTTTTTAATTGAAACATCCCCATGGAATCTTTCATAAAATTTATAGCGGAATCAAGCCACAGCAAAGTGGGGTATTTGCGCAAATCTGTACGGGTTTCTGGGAAATATTTTGTGGCATAAATACTCTGTCCCATTTGCGGTGCAATCACCCTATAGCCTTTGGCCAATGCTGTTTGGCACACCTCTGCACTATCACACCACTTTGTATTCGAAAAATTCCAACCTGGTAATAAAATAAGATCGCCTTTGATGGACACACTGTCTGCCGGATATTGAAGCCAAATACCCACTTTATTGAAAATTATTTTTACATTTTTTGCTGCTTTTGTTATTGGGGGAAGGGAATTTGGCACTTGTGTTTGGCCCGAGCAAGAAAGGATTATAAAACAAAATGGCAAAATAATTTTTGGCATACAGTTACAATAACAATTTCTGTTCCAACTCCGCATATACATATTTGTCTTGAACCTCCAAAACATTTCGATCATTTCTGGCTTTACTTGCCAATGGACCAATGGTATAGGCTTCCATTTTTTCATCTTGGTAGGGTTTCACCAAGGTCAAGGATGTTTCTGGAGCTGCCGTCATCCAAACAGAAGCTTCCTTATCATCCAGAATAAGAGGCATTCTTTTTTTCGAATTGTGAATCATGCTCAATAAATTATTGGCAGGGCTAGTAACAATGGAAAAGGTATCGTGTATTTCTCCTGTTTCTTGGTTGGTCCATGTTTCGGCGATACCCGCAAAGAGAAAAAAGCTATGGTCTTTGGGAAAAATATAATAAGGATATTTTTTTTTATTTACTTCTCGCCATTCGTAAAATCCTGCAGCGGGTATAACGCAACGGCCTTCTTTAAATGCATGGCGAAACATGGGTTTAGAATCCACAGTTTCCCCTTTGGCATTGAATGCCAATTTGCGCATTTCTATAGCATTGTTTTCGTCTTTAGCCCATGTGGGAATAAGCCCCCATTCTTTACTTACCATTTTATTTTTATTGCCCTCGGCTATAATTACTGGCATATTGGGATAAGTAAAAGCAGTAAAGAAAAATCCAGATGCTGGCAATATAATTTCATCTAGTTGCAGGCGACTTTGCAGCGCATCTGCATTGAAATTGACTGAATAGGAGAAACACATGTACAATTTTAATCAAATATTTTGTAAATTGAAATGGCGCGTCTCAATAAATTGGTTTTATTTCCAACTTCCATTTTAACATTTATCTTCGCAATCATGAAATTGGGAATTCTGCGAGAGAGGAAAACACCTGCTGACATTAGGGCTGCCCTCACACCAGTGCAATGCGTAGCACTTCAAAATCGCTTTCCGCAGGTTAAAATATTTGTAGAAAGTTGCAAAACGCGCTGTTTTTCGGATGAAGATTATAGCGCCGCAGGTATTGATGTGGTGGATGATATTTCCATTTGCGAAACTTTATTGGGTATAAAAGAGGTGCCCAAAGAATTTTTAATGCAAGGCAAAACCTATTTTTTCTTTTCGCATACCATAAAAATGCAACCCAACAATCAATTGATGTTAAAAGAAATTATCCGCAAGAAAATTCGATTGATAGATTATGAAACTTTGCAATGGGAAAATGGCCAGAGGGTATTGGGTTTCGGCAGATTTGCAGGCATCGTAGGCGCATACAATGGTTTGCTTACCTATGGAAAAAAATACAAAAATTATGCATTAAAACCAGCGTGGCAATGCGAGGATTATCGGGAATTATTGCACGAAGCAGCAGCCGTGGATATTGGGAATTTGAAAATTGCACTCACGGGTGGCGGGCGCGTGGCCAATGGGGCTTTGGATTTTTTACGAAATTTGCGCATCACTGAAGTTACGCCTTATCAATTTATACACAGGCAATTTTCTGAGCCCGTTTTTGTGCATTTAAATAGTCCAGAAATTTATCGCCATAAAGAAGGCATGGCCTGGGATACAAAATACTTTTATGCCCATCACAATGAATACGAAAGTAGCTTTAGTGATTTTATTCCGGTTACAGACATTCTTTTAAATGGCATATTTTGGACCGCTGATTTACCCCCATTATTTTATAAAAATGAAACGCAAAATATAGATTTTAAATTGCCCGTAATTGCAGATATTAGTTGCGATGTGGATGGCAGTGTTCCCATCACCTATAAAGCCACCACCATTCAAAACCCTGTGATAGGTTGGAGCCGCAAAAACCAACAACCCTGTGAACCCTTTACCGAGGATAGCATTGATATAATGGCGGTTGGAAATTTACCCAACGAATTGCCTTGCGATGCCAGCGAAGAATTTGGCGAGAATTTTTTGCACTATGTCATTCCAGAATTTCTTGCAGAAACTAGCCGCATGATCCGTGAAGCAACGATTACGGAGAATGGAAAATTGACAGATAAATATAATTATTTGAAAGATTATATAGGATTGTGAAATGCAAATCATTTTTCCAGACTGTCTTGGATAAACTGAAAAACGGACTTGTATTTTTAGAAAATTGATTTTAGGCACCTTTTTACATTCCAGATGTTCCACTTTCCTGCAATCATGGACAGGCGTCCACCTTGGGCGGTAGAACCAAAAGATACCCAAAAAGCTAGGTCCTGCAGATTAAATTCGCGGTGGGGAATAGGTTGGATACGATGTGAAAGTGTTTGAAAATAGTGGGGTGCAAAAAAACATCAAATCTCTTCGCGATCCCGATTTTGGGTTTAACCTACCGCCGATGAAGGAGGGCAAAAAAAGGATTTTTTAAAAGATCGAACTGCTTTGGTCATTGAAAATTATTACCTGAACTTCCGCAGAATCACCTTAGTGAAACGAAAGAAGCAAATTTATACCAAACGTAAAGACAATATTTAAATACAATGGCCCCCTAATGACTATTTTTGTGGGAGCAAAAAATCCTATTTTATTCCATATGGTTTTGCCCCCGCAACACTAAAATGCCTAGTAAACAAATTGTTGTTTTTAAACAACAATTCCAATTTCATGGCTTGTTCTTTTTGGCCTTTGGCATCTTTGGCATCATAACCATTCAAAATTAATCCTTCCGTTTCTTTTATGGCTTTTTCAGGTTGATCGATTAACATGTACAACAGTGCATTGTCATAAAATGATGCATATCTGATTTTTTTATCGCCCTTTTCATCTTTGTTAAATGTGGTTTTTAATCCATCAAAATATTTAATCATTTCAACTATTTTACTTTTATCTTCCGCAGAAATTGTGTTTGCAGAAACATTTTCTAAGGTTAATTTTAATGCGGTCCATCTCAAATGCATGGCTTCGTATTCCGGGTGTTTTTTATTGTCAATTAACCATAAATAAAGATTCTCTTTTGTCGTTGGAAAACCCACATTCGAATTTGCCCAATTGTTAGCCCTGGCAATCCCTTCGTTCAATCTATCGCGCACCAAATTGCTAAAAATACTGCCTTTGTTTGAATAATAATAAGAAGTCGCATCCGAACGATTTGAAAAAGATTTACTTGCCCAGTTAAAGGATCGAGAAGTAAACAAGGGTATCCCTTTAATTAATTGATCTCCACTATAATTTTTCAAATCTGCAGTGCCACTGATTGAATAATCTAAACTTATATAATAGGAGTAGGTTTTATTCACAGTACCGTCCTTGTTTTTAGATTCAGAAACACTTTCCACAATTTGGTATTTGTCCACCATTAAATCACTAAATGAAACAAAATAATTGATATTATATTCACTTTCATCCAATTCTAGCCCTTGCAATACCAATTTGCTCGTCATTGCATCGGTGGTCATAAATTCTTCAATTCTACCCGAAATATCTACAGTAACTTTATATCCTTTTAATGTAGAATCAAAAATGGCATGAGGCAAGTCTCTGTATTCGAAATTGAAATGGTACGGATCTAAGTCAACTTTTTGTGCTGAGGCAGCAACTGAGCAAAATAATAGAAGGGCAATGAGTATGTTTTTCATAAATTTTGAAAAACGAATATAGAATAAGTTTTACAATTTCTCCAAAATTAAAATTCATTTGCCAAACGGGAATTCAAGATTCATATTATAAAAATTCAATCGACAAATATTGAATACGCCTAAAAATAAAATTCGGTCTTACTGAATCCAAATTTCAAAATGAATTGGCGAATATGCCGCAAATCTTGTTATTGGTTTCACAACATTTCCTAATGAGATTGATTTCACCTTCAAACCAAAAGGTTTAAACAATTCATACATTTGAGATACTGCATTATCCGTAGCCTTTTTATCGGTGTTTAAGTAATCTAATCCCAATAAAACGATTTCTTTATAGCTGCTTTTATTTATTCCAATCCATGAGCTTAAATTTCTTGCCTTATTTTCAGTTTCAGCCAATAAATTCCCATTTGCATCCGCCATTAAATCCAAATTTAATCTGAAATGATTTTCTGAAATGCCAAGGTATTCTTTTCTGTCCGCATCTATTGCAAAAGGTGATATTTTATAGGATGGATCATATGGCATTGTTTGAAAGTTGTGAGAAATAAAACCCGACTCAGAGATTACTTCTTCGCATTGCGTTTGACAAAACTCCACGAATTCCTTTACCTTATTATTGGCTTTTGTTGGGTTTATATAAAGATACAAACTTCTTACAAGTGGATATTCTCTCAAGGAAATATTAAATAAATTTGGGAAAACCAATCCATTTTCATCTTGGATACTTAGCATTTTTTGCTTCTGGGCTGCACTATAACTTATTACGCCAATCGCATTTTCAGTGGATTTTACAATATCTGCAATAGAGTCGTTTGAAAAATTTCTTTTAACAATAGCCGTATCCAGTTTTAAACCAGATGCATCTAAAACAGATTCTTTGAAGAGTTGAAACGTTCCAGAATGGTCATCTAAAGTATAGGCATTTATATTACCACGCATTTTAGAACCCAATTCTGACCATTGTTTGTTATTGCCAGCATAAATACTTGCCAAATCATTCAAACTAATATTTTGTAACGAATTGGATGAATTTACTGTTACTGCTATTGCATCTATTGCAATTTCAAACTCTCCTCCTTGGCCTGAAACAGCATTGTATTTTGCCAAGTCTTTAAAATCATTCAACCGCACTTCCCTGCTAGACATTCCTATTTCTGCCAACCCAGAATCGAGCTGAGAAAAAGCATACGATGATCCACGCGGGTCAATAAGTATTGTAACTTCTTGAATCTCCCCATTGATAACAATATTTCCAGAAATCTCAATCTGTCCAGTTTCATTTTTTATTTGAGATACCGTTTTGGCTCCCATTTTACTTAATAAGTATTTTTTACATAGGGCAGGCATCAATTTTTGACCAATTGTATTGCTGCCTGAAATTACCATGTAATATTCTTTCTTTACTACATCAGCACCCAGTTTTTGTAACAAGGTTTTTCTGAACAAAAAAGCTGTGACTAAAACCAATACGATTGGAATGATATATAAAAGTGACTTGGTCCATTTTAAATTTACTGGATTTGTTGACTTTGCATTTTTTAATTTTGGTTTAAGCGTGCTGTTTTTCTCCACTTTAGATTCCATTTTGGGTGCAACTATTTCCTTAATAATTCCAAGGCTTTTGCCACAATTCTCACAAAAATTTACCCCATCTTGGTTGTCAAAACCACAGTGAATGCATTTTATCATATGTATATTTTTAGATTAAATTTGTTGTGAACCACATTTGCCGCAAAACTTGGCATTTGCTTTTAGTAAATTTCCGCAATCTTTATTTTTGCATTGCGTTTCTTTATTTTTATCTAGTGATTCTTTGATTAAATTAAGTCCCTCCAAAGCGTCAGCGATAGATTTATATCTTTTGCTGGGGTCTGTCTCCGACAAACTATCCAACCAAGTTTTTGCCAACGCTGTTATGCCATAAACAGGCAACCAATTGTGCGTCACAATATCTAGGTAAACTTTCTGGATTGGGCGATTTTTAGTTTCAATTGGCAACTTCCCTTTCAATAAATAATAAAAAACGATGCCACACCCATAAATTGCAGATTTAACTGGATTTTCAGTTTGACCAGTTAACGTTTCTGGACTCTGAAACACAATTCTTTCATCCTGATCGTCTGAATAATGCCCGCCAAATCCTAGAACTACTTCTGGTTGATAACCTAATCCCGTTATTATAGGTTTCAAGTTTTCAGAAATATAAATATTCTCAAATTCCAGTTTAAAAATGGGGGATTTTGCAGTGAAAATACTTTGAATTCCATCCATTAATTTGGAAATAATTGCAATGGCATTTTCTTCAGAAAGTTTGCCTTTTTTAGAAATAAAACTTTTTATACCTACTGCATTGTGCTGTTCAGTAAGAAATGCTGAAATTCCATCAGTTTCGTCAAATCCTATGGCTTTGATAATATATGGATGGGTGATTCTAGCCAAACTTAATGCTTCTTCTCTGAAAGCTTGCCTGATTCCAGGATGATTCGCAAAACTGTTCTTAGAAACTTTTGCTATAGCTTTTAGTCCAAGATCATTTTCTGCTTCCCATAAATCGTAATATCCATTTTGGTATACCCGATTGACTAAAGTGTACTTAAGTATTTCCATTCCCCGCAGGAATTTTCCCCGAAGCAAAATTAGACTCGTGAATTTAAATTAAAACAAAATTCACATTATGTAATTGTTAGGTTTCTAATCGAATATAATTATCGTCATCGCAATAATAATTTTACCAAGAATTGTCTCTGCGGTCAAAAAATTCTACGTTGATTCTAAATCCATAGATGGGTTTTTGGTAAATATTTGAAAAACCCACACAATAATAAATGCCAATTTTTGCCTTTTCCCTCCAAAAGCGAACCATCTTGTCTATACCGCCATATACCTCATAAAACAACATGTTTCTTCTTTCAGGTGCATACAAAATACTCGTACCTACTGATTCACGTATTTTTAACAATTTAAATCCAGGTATTTTATTTATAATGGCTCCATTAAATTGGTGTCTATAATGGACTTCATAAAACCTTTTAAATGTTTGAAATGTGCTATCCAATGTTTGATAACCCAACATGGGTGGAACAAAAATCAACAAATCTCCCCCGCCCCTGCGGTGATAGCGATAATCGATAATGCTTAAATTCTTACGACTTAAAAAGCTACCCGAAATCATCCGCAATTCACTTCTTCCCATCAACCCTAAATTGGCGGTGTAATCTATACCAAATTCTAATTTTGTGTAGTCAATAGTGGTGCCAAAAACTCCAGGAACTGCCTTGCTTAAGGTCATTGTAAAAGTTGGCCATCGACTGCCTAGAATTACCTTCTGCTTGGGTTCTCTTATGTACTTTTGGAAAGGGGTATAACTTAAATTTATGGAGGCAAAAAGGGCGCGATGGCTTTTAAATGAAGAGGGCGTATTGTTTTCTACAAAACTGTCTGCGAATTTATCAAACTTTAATCTAGACAAATCCTGTCTGTCACTAAATTCACCCTGCACTCGTAAAAACAAACCGTTTACAACTTCATGCCTATGATACAATGTAATATGGTTATGCAAATAATAGTTGTTTCTTCTTACAATATCCAAAAGTGCGGAATTTGAATTGATTAAATTAAAACTTCTGCCAACCGTCAAATAAATTAAGGAACGCTTGTAAGGGTTATACAACGTGCTGAAAACCAATGATCCTTGAATATTCTTGTTGTTAATTCCGTAACTTAAATTCTCTACAAAATTAATTTCTTTTTTGTTTGGATATGTTTTTTGCAATGTATTCCACAATACAATTCTTGTACCCCCTGGCCAAAAAGGTTGCACGGTGAGCCACAAGGGTTGGAATCCCAAATTCAATCCTTTTTTTCTATTTTGATAATCTTGGCCTTTGAGAACTATTTTTTTAAATGTTATTTTGTTGGTAACCTTTTCCATACTGTCCAAATAAACATCGCTATTTAATACCCTTTTAATACTGTCACTGCGGTTAATGAATTTCAATTCAGCGGTATTCAATGGCAAAGTTCTCTTTTTCTCCCAATACAAACTATCCCTATCATAGGCACTGTCGGCAGAACTGCCCACTTCTAATCCGAAATAATTTTTCGGAAACGTTTTATGCAATTCATATTGACTATAAGATGCAAATGTATAGCCCGTAAATTTACCTTTACCCGCTTTTGCAAAATAATCGAAACGCTGCGATTGAACGGTAAGGCTTGTATCGGCATGTAAGTTGTATTCTATGGCAGCGTTAAATTGATTGTATTCGTTCAGTTGATTTTTAGGAAACTGCACGTTAATTCTGTATATGTAAAATAAGGAATCTACCAGGTGAATTTCCCCACTGAAAACTGAGTTTGAAACCAAACGTGGTTCCATTTTTATTTTTAATATTCGTCGCCCCAATTCATCTTTATAACTTCCCAAAAAATGAAATTTATAAGACAACAATGCTGTATTGGCCAATGGAGATAATACAGGCATTTCACTGAGTGAATTGATTCGTACTAAATTTTGGTAAAAATTAAAATCCCCTTCGGTAGTGCTTAAATAAAAGAGTCCATCCTTATCTCCTCTGATAGAAACGCCATCCTTGGTTTCCTTAATTTTGTATGGCGGCATAAAATCGCGGACCATATTGATTTCCGCCATATTCCCAGAAATTTCATCTTTTGCCTTTTTCGCTTTGGTATTGTTTGAGTCTGAATGCCAAACATTTTTTACGGTTTTGGGCTTTTCATATTCTTCAAACGCACGGATATAGATATGACAACTATTTGAAGGAAACTTTGAGCCCCAAAAATCTCTTTTAACAATTGCCTTTCGCATCATTTCTGGACCAGGGTCTTTATACTTCGCAGTAATATTTACTTCATTGATTTGTTTCTGCAATGGCGGCAAAATTACATTTACCGTATCATTTTTATGGTTCAAAACCACCTTTACCCTTACTTGCTGGTAGTTGGGATGAGAAAAAACAAGTTCATACTCTCCGCTTCTAAGCTCAAAAAAGAATTTTCCCAATACGTCCGTTTTGCCTACTATAGATCCGTTGGTGATAAATATATTGACTTCCGGAATGGGCGAATAACTGCTATCTGCTACCGCACCTGACACATTTAAAAACTGCCCAATGGCAAGGTTTAATGTGACAAACATGGTAAACAATAACAGTAAGGCTCTTTTCATTCTTATGCAAAAAACGGTTCTAGGATTCAAATGTTACAATATGCTCGGCTGAACACACTCAATTAACGATTAAAATTACTTTTTTCTTTTAATTCTTGTTTCAGTTTCTCCTCTTTTTTTGGGAAGACTTGCCACGACAAACGGTGCCTTAAATTCATTATTTGCAGGTCTATTCATTTCGTCCCATACAAATCCTTTCAATTTTTCCTTCTCTACAGGCAAATCTTCCATGGGATAAACATTGCCAACTGGGTTTCCGTAAAATCGCACATTCGAAACTCTCCCGGAATCCGTAAAAATTTTCATATTGCTGCATTCAGTGGCATTCGCAGAGGTAATTACACTGTCCTTTTCCTTAATGTAGTAAATACTCTTCCCTTCCCCTCTCACATATACCGATTTTAGCTTGTTGTCACTCCCAAAATTATTATCCATGTTTTGTCCTGAAATCTGGCTAAAGTGAAGGGTATCTTCTTTTATCGCCACGAAAGAATTTTGGCGCATTTCCATAGAAGCTATTTTGGAATTTCGCAATAGAATTCGAATCGTATCGGCATTCAATCGGGTATTTTCGTTCCACAATACCGGTTTGCCGAAAAGCCTAAACATGCTATCTTCAACAACATACGCCATAGAATCGGATGTGCCACTAAATTCTGACCGCCACAGTCGAACTTTTCTGTAAGCGAGTAAAAATCTTTTATGCAGGGTAGTGTCATCCCGATAAATAAAAGTATCAGCCTTTAACATTAAACTGTCACCATTTTTTTCATACTGCCTCGCCAACGGATTCCCAGTAACACGGGTATATTTTCGCTTTTTATCGTAATACCCTTTTTGGCCAAAAATTGTAATCCTTTGCTGCGTGTCTTTTACCCACAAATTTCCGCTTGCCTGCCCTATTCCCGAATTTTTATCAAAAGCCAAAGTATCTGCCCGAATGATATTCTCCTTAGACAACAAGGCTGCATTTTTTGTAAAATAAGATTTTCCAGATTTTCCGTTATATTCACCATAGTTGCACAATATGGTATTCTCCTCACTCTTGATTTCTGTATAGGTAAAAAAATAAGAGATTTGGCTCTCTGTATTGTGCTGTAATGTATCTGCTATTATCGTATAATCAGGATGTTTCAATACCACGTTTTTTCTAAAATAGAGCATGTGCCTATTCGGGTTGTAACTGCCTGTGCCGCTGGTAAGGACCATTTCATTGTCTACAATTTTACCACCAGCACCATAGTACCCAATCTTGCTATCCGTATGGTATTGGAGCCATGGAGTGGTTAAAGTCATATCCTTGTCCACCAATTTTACGTTGCCAGATACAGTCGCTAATTTTTCTTTGCTGTTGAACGTTAATGAATTTCCATTGATGCGAACCCCCTCTGAACTTAGAATCTCAACATTTCCAGTGCCAATCAGCTCTTCTTCAGTAGCATCATAATCAGCAATATCGCAGGTTACAGTGTTGCCGTTCTGTTCGAAACGAACCTTCTCCTCTAAATGCTGAAATTCTTTTCCACCCTTCTTCACCCCTTTCATTTTTCCCGCCGAAATGCTTATGGGTTGCGCAAATATTCCCGCCGCGCAGAAAAATAAGAATAAGGCTATTGTAATTTTAGAAAAATACATCGATGACTTTGAATTTGCAAAAAACGTGCTAAAATGCAGAATTCCCAAGCCCAAAGATTGTACTTGCTTTTACTTTGGGTAATTTTGCCCAACTAGCAACAGGCATATGGAACTAAAATTAAAACAGTATATGGAATCTTTGGGTGTTATGCCGTCCAATGGTAAGATACTTGTTGCATGCAGTGGTGGGCTCGATTCTTCGGTCTTGGTGCATATGCTTTATAAGCTTAATTATAAAACAGCACTGGCTCATGTAAATTTTGGTTTAAGACCAGATGAAAATTCCCGTGAGATTCAAAAATTAAACGAACTGGCTGAAAAATTAAATTTAGAATTACACATCTATGAACCCAAAACCCTTGAATATGCGAATGAAAATGGGCTATCCATCCAAATGGCGGCCCGAGAACTGCGCTATTCCTTTTTTGAAACACTTTTACAGGCCAATGAATATGCTTTTTTAGCTACAGCGCATCAAGCGGATGACAATTTGGAAAATTTTTTTATTTACACCCTTCGGGGCAACATGAATGCGGCATATGGCGGAATTGCATTAAAAAACAAAAAACTAATACGCCCCTTATTGCCTTTTTCACGCGAAGAGATTTTGAATTATGCCGGTATTGAGAAGATAAGTTGGTGCGAAGATTCATCGAATGAAAAAGACGATTACTTGCGTAACCGTGTGAGACATCATATCCTACCGGGTATTAAGTTTTACTATCCAAATGTTCTCCAAGATTACTATGCCCTTTCCCAAGATTTCTCCAATTGGCTGTATCATTTGCATGCGCAATGCCAGCAATTTTTAGAAAAACATTCTACGTATGATGCAGGTGAAATTACCTTCATTCCGTATTCTATGAAAGAAAATAAATTATTTATTCCTGCTATGAATTATTTATTCAAAACATATGGATTTTCAAAACAAAATATTTCAGACATAATTCAAAGTAAAAAAATCGGAGCCGCATTTCATAGCTCCAAAAGGAGTATTTTTGTAGAGAGAAAAGGCCTAAAACTCCAAAACCCATCCGTGAATCAACATCCAATCCTGCAAAACATAGAATTTAAAGACTTGCCTAAAACCATTCGTTTTGGGAAGTTTAAAATCAAAATAAAAATCTTAGACGCTTTTGAACAAATAAATATGGATAAAGGCTGGTTTTTCGATACAAAAAATATGCGATTCCCCATACAAGTTCGTTCCTATGCGCAGGGAGATCGAATGACACTATTTGGCTTGGATGGAACCAAAAAGGTAAGCGACATTTTGATAGACAACAAAGTCGAAAATCTTGAAAAACCTTTAATTCCAATTTTATCTGATGAGAATTCTATATTTGGACTCATTCCTTACAGAAGGAGCAAGCTTTTCGTGGTTACAGACAATACCCTTTCGACGCTTCATGTAGATTGGTCGAAGAGTGAATAAATATTCATTGTAAACCCTAAATTTGCGATTCACATTATGAAAGCAATTATTCCTGTTGCTGGCATCGGAAGCAGGTTAAAACCACACACGCATACCCAGCCGAAATCACTCATTCCAGTGGCAGGGAAACCTATTTTAGGTCATATCATGGACAGTTTAAAGCAGGCTGGAGTCAATGAGTTTGTCTTTATCATCGGCTATTTGGGCGATAAAATTGAACAGTATATTTCCCAAAACCACAAAGATTGCAAATCTACATTCGTAATTCAAACTCTAGGCAAAGGCATTGGGCATGCAATTTGGCTTGCCAAAAACGAATTTGCAGACAACGAACCTATCTTGATCGTATTGGGCGATACCATATTTGAGGCAAATTTAGCCAAGGTACTTAAAAGCAATAACAGCAGTTTGGGGGTAAAAAAGGTTGAAGATCCCCGTCTCTTCGGCGTTGCAGAATTGGACGAAAATGGAAAAATAACCCACCTGGCAGAAAAACCGAGTATCCCTAAGTCAAACCTTGCATTGGTAGGACTTTACTATATTTTGGAAAGCAAAATCCTCAAAGATTGTTTGGCATTTAACATTGAAAACGAAATAAAAACGCAAAACGAGTTTCACTTAACCGACGCCTTGCAGTGCATGATTGATAAAGGGGTAAATTTTGAAACTTTTCAAGTGGAAAGTTGGTTTGATTGTGGAAAGCGCGAAGTGATACTTCAAACCAACCGAAACCTTTTAAAAAATCAGGTAGCGGCAAAATTACCAGACCATATTCTGAATGGAAATATCATTGTTCCCCCGGTTTATATTTCTCCAAGGGCCAAAATTCAAAATAGCATCATAGGGCCTGACGTAAGTATTGGAGACGATGCCATCATTTCGCGCTGTATTGTAAAAAATAGCATCATAGGGCAACACGCAGAATTGCACAGTGCAATTCTAGAAAACTCACTCATCGGTAGCGATTCTACGTTAATTGGCGCAGTGCACAGTTTAAATATTGGGGACAGCGCAGAAATTAATTTACGCGACAGTTAATGTATTACTCACTCGCAGAAATTCAAAATATTACCAGTGATGAGCTTTCACTAAAGAATGACAATTCTGTTATAACCGCCGTTGAATTTGATTCAAGGCGCCCGGTGAATTCAACCCACACTTTATTTTTTTGCCTGCGGGGAAAATCTAGATCAGGCAACCAATTTGTGGCAGATGCTTACAAAAAAGGTATCCGCAATTTTGTGGTAGAAAAACCTTTCGACACAGTTATTTATCCAGATGCGAATTTTATTTTTTCTGAAAACCCACTGTTGTCTTTACAAAAGTTAGCGGCGTTCCACAGATCTAAATTTACTGGACCGGTTGTTGGTATTACAGGTAGCAACGGAAAAACAATTGTTAAAGAGTGGCTTTATAATTTGCTAAAAAGCGACTTCAATATACACAGAAGTCCTCGCAGTTTTAACAGCGGATTGGGTGTGGCTATTTCGCTTTTGGGCATTGAAAAAGAAAATAATTTTGCATTGATTGAAGCAGGCATTTCGGCGCCTGGTGAAATGCAAATTCTTGAGAATATGATTCGTCCATCCCTTGGAATCATTACCCACCTTGGAGCTGCGCATGATGAAAATTTTTCAGACCGGAATGTTAAAGCCATTGAAAAAGTAACTCTTTTTGAAAATGCCGATGTCATTGTTTATCCGCACGATTCGTACGAAATACGGCAAGCAATCCAAAATTTGAAGGCCAATAAACCGCTGATTAAAACCATAAGTTGGGGAAAAAAAGAAGGTTCTAATTTTAGAATTATTGGCAATATAATCGACAAATACCAGTCCGTTTTATCCTTTGTTCACCGTGGAACCGAACACCAAATTAAAATACCGTTCGTTGATGAAGCATCCCTCGAAAACACAATGACTTGTTTGTGCACGTTAGCAGCATTCGAACGCTGGGACGAGCAACATATTGAAGCATTTCAACATTTAACCATGCTCGAAAATCGGTTGTCTTTTTTTGAAGGTAAAAATGGAAATTATATCGTCAACGACAGTTATTCAAATGACATAGATAGCCTTCAAGTTGCGCTTGATTTTTTTCAACGTCAGCAACCGGATATGCCCAATTTGGTAATACTTTCAGACCTTGAACAATCTGAAAAAGACAAACCTAAACTATACACCAAAGTTGCAGATATACTTAAAGAAAATAAAATTCAAGAATTGTATTTGGTAGGCAGTGAAATAGAAAATAACCGCAGTGTATTCAACAATTTTTCAGTAACTTTTTTTAAGGATTCTGAATCTCTGTTGAATTCTGGAATCCTGGGCCAAATACATAATAAATCGATATTGATAAAGGGAGCACGCAGTTTTAAACTTGAAAATGTAGTCGCATTGTTGCGTAAACAAATGCACCAAACTGTAATGCAAATTGATTTAAACGCCGTTCGGAATAATTTTAATTATTTTCGCAATTTATGCGACCCTAGTACCAAAATTATGGCCATGGTGAAGGCTTTCGGTTATGGCAGCGGATCGTTCGAAGCCGCGCGAACCTTACAGTTTATGGGTGCAGATTACCTGGCAGTTGCGTACACCGATGAAGGCGTATCTTTGCGAAAAGCAGGAATAACCATGCCAGTTATGGTGATGAATTGTGGTGTAGAAGATATCCAAACATTGCAAGAAAACAACTTAGAACCAGTTATTTTTAATGAAGAGGGTATTAGGGATTTCGCAGCAGGCGGTTTCGACCTAAATGTTCACATTGAAGTGGATACAGGCATGCACAGGTTGGGTTTTGATGCAGGAAATATTTTAAAAAGTTTTGAATCCTTTCCTAGCCAATTGAAGGTTCAATCCGTATTTTCACATCTCTCTGCTAGCGAAGCAGAACATCATGATGTATTTACACATTTGCAAATACAAACATTTAGAATTGTATGTACAAATATTGAAAAGTTGCTGGGTTATTCGTTTATTAAACACATAGCAAATACAGGTGCTATTTTCCGTTTTCCAGATGCTATACTGGATATGGTTCGGCTTGGCATAGGTATGTATGGCATTGATCCATCGGGCTTGTCTAACCCTAATTTAGAAGTTGTGGCTACCTTGAAAACACATATTAGTCAATTGCGAAAAGTAGATGCCGGAGATAGTGTAGGTTATTCTCGCAAATCCATAACGTCCAAAGACCGATTGATAGCTACGTTGCCCATAGGATATGCCGATGGATTTTGGCGACGGATGGGCAATGGCAATGGATCGGTAATTATTCGTGGCAAACAAGCACCGCTAGTAGGCAATATTTGTATGGATATGTGCATGGCTGATGTTACGGATATCGATTGCAAAGAAGGCGATGAAGTTGAAATTTTTGGGAAGCAGCAACGCGTTGAAAAAGTTGCGGAAGCTTGCGACACCATATCTTATGAAATTCTTACTTCAGTTTCGCAGCGGGTAAGACGCGAGTATGTGGGTGAGAATTGATTCTTCGGCGAGCCAAATTATTGCGGTTTAGTTTTTAATACATTGCATATATTTTAAACTTATAATAAATACCTTGCAAAATAAATTAGATAGTTCCAGAATACGGCTGCGTCATTGTAAAGGCTATCGTGTTTTTAAGCGCAATGCTTTGCCAATTCTGGTGGTGGCAAAAAACAAAAAACCCTGGTTTGGCGACCAGGGCTTCTTTAGAAAGGGAACACAAAAGTGTTGTTTTTAAGTTTAGATTTATATTCAATCAAAACCCAAAATCTTATTTTTTCACCAAAGCGGTGAAAGGATTTTTCAAATTCTCATAGCTGGTAATATCCACTTTAATACTGCCTACTTTAATGGCTGTTTGTATGCGAATTGGCATTTTGTTTAGGTCGTCACTCACCCATATGGTCATGTCATTGGAGCTTTTAAAAACACGGTCTACCACTAACTTTGGACGCAATTTTATGCATTTTACTTTACCTAAATCCGTACTTATGGTTTCTTTTCCAATGTAAGCAAAATTTAAATTGTATACTTTATTGTCTAAATAAACATCAATGGGAAATAATTGATTTACTGTTGCTTTTGAGAAATCGAGGTTTCTTGTGTAAAACAATGCACTTGCTATGTCTTGCGTATAGGTAGGAATCGACATTTCGCCATCGCTGTTGCGCATTTTCTTTTTTTCTTGCATATAAATGGCAAGGTCTTCGTCGTAATATTTGTTTTCACGAACGGTTTTGGCATATCGCACTGGCGCCAATGATTCTTGGTCTATCCAGCTCTGAAATTTATCACGAACTTTGTATGCCCAATCAAAACTTTTTAGGGTTTCGCCTTCGCAATGCACAGAATAAGCATTTCTTCCTCCAATATTGGAAACGGCGGCATCTACAGACATGGTAATGTTTGCAGCGTGTATGAGGCCGTAATGCGCGCGAAATTTAATTTTTTCACCTTCTTTAAAAGCGGTGTTGGTCAATTTACGCAGTGTGCTCGTTTTGTTATCCGGTTGCTCCATCTGGGTAAATGACATTGCTGCAATTGCCAAAATTGCTGCAGACGTGGTAATAATGATGTTCTTTTTCATGTTGTGTCCTTTTCTACATACAGTTTTTCAAATCTCGTGCCAAACTGTACACAATGGTATACACAGCATTGGACTTACACCCCCAAAAAATTGTAAAGTATTCGCTAGTTGCGCTGCGTCTGAGAAATTCAGGTATATAAATGGATACAATGCGAAGTTGTATTTTCAGAAAATAAAGATTCATACATTTTGGCATTTCCGGTTTTCTGCTTTGCTTCAATGACGGGCAGTTGATAAAAGATACCCAATTTCCATAGCGTAAAAAATCGTGAGGCGCCAGAAATATCAAATTTCGTCTTGATTCTAATCGGGATTTTGGCTATTTATTTTAACCTACCTAAAGACGCAGGAAGGCGATGAAAAAGTTTGAGAAGGGAATTGCCTTTTTGAGCAATATACCAATTTGATTCTTAAAAAAAATACTCCAATATCCAAAAAACCGCGGCTGCAGATATTCCCCACTTATTCCAATTCGGCACGAACAATTTTTGTTCTAACAATTTTGAAAAAACCCTATCTACCAGCCACAAAATGCCTGGTACAAAAATATAAACAAACGTAAGAAGCATTGCGGGTATGGAGAGCCAGGAAAGGTATTTCATTTTACAAAAACAAACTTTTCTCCATCCCTAGCCATTCTAGAGCACTCTCTGCCAGCATTACTTGTTTGATGTTGTCAGGCACATGCATAGATCGAATTAAATCTCCTGGTATGTCTTCACCCAAGGGGTAAGGATAATCGGTGCCCATGCAAACCCTGTGAGGACCTACCAAATCCATCACAAACTCCAACATTTTGGGATCGTGTACAAGGCTGTCTAACCAAAACTGTCCCAAGTATTTTGCCGGGTCATGCGGATTGTCTATCGCTACCAAGTCTGGTCTCACCTGCCAGCCATGTCTTATTCGGCCAAAAGTACCCGGAAATGCACCGCCACCGTGTGCAAATGCTACACGCAGCTTAGGCAAACGTTCAAATACACCCCCAAAAATCATACTTGTAATGGCCAAAGAAGTTTCTGCAGGCATACCCACTAGCCATGGCAACCAGTACCTAGGCATTTTGGCTTTTGCCATCCACCACCAAGGGTGCACAAATAGAGCCATATCCAAATCTTGCATGGCTTCAAATATGGGAAAAAGTTCAGGTTGGTTTAAGTTCCAATGGTTAATGTGCGAGCCAATTTGAATCCCTTTGAGCCCCAGTTTTTTGCACCTTTCCAATTCTTGTATCGCCAATCCACTGTGCTGCATAGGCAAGGTGCCCAAACCCACAAACCGTTTTGGAAACAACTGGCAAACCTCCGCAATATGGTCGTTTAGATACATGGATATTTCCAATGCATCTTTAGGTTCTGCCCAATAGGAAAACATTACCGGCACGGTGCTCAGCACTTGCACGTCCACGGGGTGGGCATGTGCATCGCAGTCTTTTATTCGGGCTGCCGCATCCCAATTGTTGCTTTCAATTTCGCGGAAAAGAGCACCATCCATCATCATGCGGGCGCAGCAAGGCTTATGGTGTTCTAGCATAATAAATTCGCCATACCCAAACTTCTTCTTCCAGTCTGGCAAATGCTCTGGAATAATGTGGGTATGAATGTCTATGGTAAAAAAGCGCGAAGCATCCGTCATTCGGGCAAAAATAGGGAAGGAGATTGATAGGCCGTACAAAAAAATGGGGGATTTAATTATCTCTCATGCTGGGTAAATATTATGGAATGAAAATAAATATTTATTGATCCAAGATTATCTTTAGAAAACAGCCACAAAAATTTCCCTTGCATTTGTCAATTATTTGTGCTTAACTTCGTAAAAATAAATTTGATAATACAATGAAAAAAGCTATCCATCCATCCATCCATCGGGTATTTTTATACTTTAAAAAGTATAAAAATTAAAATTTTTACC
>JBBQBB010000003.1:0-96512 GCA_038317095.1 Bacteroidia bacterium
CCAGAAAATGGCGGCTTGCCTTATGAAGCCTTGGAAAACTTACTGGACAGCATACCGGCGCGCCAAAAACTGATGTTGATAGACGCCTGCCATAGCGGAGAGGTGGACAAAGACGAAAAATTGCAAATGGCAGCCGAAGCCAAAGGATTGGGCTTAAAAAGCAAAGGAGTAACGGTTGAAAATACAGACAGCTCAAAAGCAACAGTAGGCCTGCAAAACAGCTTTGAACTGATGCAAAACCTATTTGTGAACGTGGGCAAAGGCACGGGCGCAACCATCATCTCAGCATCAGCGGGTACCCAATTTGCACTTGAAAATGGAGATTTAGAAAACGGCGTTTTTACGTACAGTATTTTGGAAGCCATGAACAGCAATAGCAGCCTCACGGTTTCTCAGTTGAAAACCATCGTAGGCAAGCGGGTTGTTGAACTGACCAATGGCATGCAGAAACCAACGAGCAGGAATGAGACGATTAATAGTGATTGGAGGGTGTGGTAAAATTGTAAATGGTGAATTATAAATTATAAATGAAAGGCAGGGTAATTCTTTTGATTTTGGGGTTTGCCTTTTTGGGTGGAGTGAATGGGCAGGCGCCTCGGATGGTTTTAAACCCTTACAATTCCTTACGCAACCTTGCCACCGGAATATTCAATTGCTCCCTATACTTAGCCACTGTTCGACGGGCAATGTTGTAGCCTTTTTCTTTCAATAAATCCATCAAAGCTTCATCGGTTAAGGGTTTCTTTTTTTCTTCTGCTTCAATGGCATTCGAAAGAATTTTTTTAATTTCACGGTTCGAAACTTCTTCCCCTTCTTCATTCATAATGCCTTCGGAAAAGAAATATTTTAATGGAAAAATACCGAATTCTGTTTCTACATATTTACTATTGGCAACACGCGAAATGGTGGAAATATCCAAACCAACCCTAGTGGCAATATCCTTCAATATCATGGGTTTCAACTTGGTTTCATCGCCATCTACAAAAAATTCTTTTTGGCGGTGCACTATGGCTTCCATTGTGCTCATTAGCGTATTGTGGCGCTGTTTAACACTGTCAATAAACCATTTGGCACCGTCTAATTTTTGTTTGATATATTGCACAGCATCCTTCAGGCTCTGTGCTTTTTCTTCGGCTTTGTCGTAGGCTTTCAGCGTTTCAGAATAAGCACTGGATATGCGCAATTCTGGTGCATTTCTAGAATTTAAAGTTACCATTAAAATGCCGTCGGTATTGTTTACAATAAAATCTGGAACAATGTATTGGGTTTTGGCATTGGAATTACCCGTTTCTCCCGGTTTTGGATTGAGTTTGACAATTTCAGAAATGGCTATTTTTAATTGGTCATCGTCAATTTTTAAACTGCGTTTTATTTTCTCGTAATGTTTTTTTGAAAACGCCTCCATTTGCTCAGAGATTATTTTTTCGGCCAAAGTTAAAGCAGGATTATTGCCATAATCTTTTTTATAAAGTTGTAGCAAAAGGCATTCTTGTAAATCGCGGGCCCCAATCCCTGGAGGATCAAAATTTTGAATTTTAATAAGAAGTTTTTCTAAATGATCTTCTGTGGTGCTAATGTTTTCATTAAAAGCCAAATCATTCACAATACTTCGCAATTCTCGCCTTAAATAACCGTCTTCTTCAATGCTATTGATTAAATGGATAGCAAGTATGAGATCTGTTTCGTCAAAAAAGGTGGCACGCGCCTGCTCCATTAAAAACTCTTGAAACGTACCGGTACTAGCCATAGGATTGTCTCTTTGTTCCTCTCCGTAGTCTTCATTCAAGGAAAAACCACCTTCTTCGTCTCCACTGGCATTCAATAATTCTTGAATATCTACGTCATCTTTTAAATAATCGTCTTCGCTAAAATCTTCAGAATCGTCATTATTGTCTAAGGAAGTCTCTTCCCCGTTTATTTTGGGATCTTCTAATGCTGGGTTGTCCAACAACTCTTGCTCCACCTTTTCCTCAAAATCTTGGGTATTGAGTTGCAACAGTTTTATGAACTGGATCTGCTGCGGACTGAGCTTTTGCAGCATTTTATGGCTCAGGTTCTGTTTTAATGAACTCATTTTTCTCTGTTCGTATTATTTACGCTAATTTTGCAAGCTCTCTGCAAAATTAGATGTTTTGTAGATTTTAACCATATGTATATACAGGAATTAAATACCGCGGAAGCAAAAAAGGTAAATTTAAAGGGCTGGGTTTCCAACAAACGCGAGGGAAAAGGTATCGTTTTTGTAATTTTAAGAGACGGTACTGGCTATTGCCAATGTGTTGTCACGGCAGAAACTGCGGGCGAAGAAGGCCTTGCCATAGCCCAATCTTTGTCCTTGGAATGCAGTGTTTCACTTACAGGCAACATTCGCAAAGACGAAAAGCAAATTGGCGGTTATGAAATGCAGGTAGAGGAAGTGCTACTCGTTGGCGGCAGTGAAAATTATCCCATCGCAAAAAAAGAACACGGCATAGAGTTTTTGATGGATCAAAGGCATTTGTGGTTGCGCAGCAATCGCCAGTGGGCCATTATGCGCATTCGCAACGTCATCATTTTTAGCATTCACCGCTATTTTCAAGAAAATGGATTTATACAAATGGATTCTCCCATTTTTACTGGCAATGCGGTAGAAGGAACAAGTACCCTTTTTGAAACCGATTTTTACGGAGAACCTGCTTATTTAAGTCAAAGTGGACAGCTATATGGCGAAGCTATGGCTATGGCAATGGGCAAAATTTACACATTTGGCCCCACTTTCCGTGCAGAAAAGAGCAAAACCCGCAGACACCTGTCAGAATTTTGGATGATTGAACCTGAAATGGCTTTCCATGATATTTTCGACAATATGGATGCCATTGAAGGTATGATGCATTTTGTAATTAAGGACGTGTTAGACAAATGCAAAAACGAACTTCAAATTATTGGCCGAGACACGGCTGTGCTAGAGAGCAGCCTTAAAGTTTTTCCTAGAATGACTTACGACGAAGCCGTTAAAATCATCAAAGGCGAGCAGGATGTAAACGGAGTGAATGGAATCACCAGTTTGGAGGAAGAATTGAAAACCGCCCAAACCCGCTTGGTAGAAATTGATGCAGACATAGCGGACCGCGAAAGCAAAATTGCAGCAGGTGGCATGAAAAAAGGAGAAATCAACTTTTTTCAAAGCAAAATTGATGCTTTAAAACAAGAGAAAGCCGATTTGGAAGAAGATACGCGCAACATTCCACAATGGATTAACAGCGCCCGCACTTTTGAATATGGAAATGATTTTGGCGGCAGCGATGAAACTGTCATTACCCGTTTGTTCGATTCGCCAATTATGGTTTACGATTGGCCCCACGAGGTAAAAGCATTTTACCTAAAACGCAATCCAGATGACACCCGTTTTGCAAGAGGTGTAGATGTTCTTGCTCCAGAAGGCTATGGAGAAATTGTAGGTGGCGGAGAAAGGGAAACCAACGAAGCCATGCTTATAGAAAAAATCAACGAACATGGTTTGCCTATGAAAGCCTTTGAATGGTACTTGGATTTGCGTCGTTTTGGATCCGTGCCTCACAGTGGTTTTGGCCTCGGATTAGAAAGAATGGTAACCTGGGTTTGCAAACTCAAACATGTGCGTGAAAGTATTCCTTTCCCTAGAATGTATGGCAGGTTGAAGCCTTGATGGGTTAACGATCCGGGCAATCCTTACACCGCTGTTCCTTTTTGTATTTTTTGCAGCATTTTTGTTTGCTTTTCAAAATTACCGTAGTATTTCTATTGTGCTTCTGTAATTAAACGCTTTGTCAACGCTATGTGCTGTAATTTTAATAATATAAACGCCGTTCATATCTTTGTAATCTGGCTTCCAAAACTGTGCAGGATTTTTGGTTTCGAATACTTTTTGACCCCACCGGTTGTAAATCGAAATTTCAATAGATTGAAAACCTCTAACCACTAATTGCAAGTCATCGTTTAGGCCATCTCCGTTGGGCGTGAGGGAATTCGGTATGAGACAAAAAGGCTCACATTTTTCTATCACTTTTATTCTGGTTTCGGAAATGCAACCATTTTCCTTTTTTGCTCGTAATAATCCATCAAATTCTCCTAGTTCAAAATCACATCCAAAATTGCTTTTAACTGCGGGTTTTAGCCAACAAGAATCTGCATCAGGTACATGGATATTTAATTGATTTATTTTTGTACAGATACTTGTATCTACTGGAATTAGTTTAATTGTATCAAGATTTTTTATAGTAAAGGAATCTGAATAAATACAACCAAAGCTATTTTTATAGGTGCACCATTTGTTTCCTGGTTTTAAAAATATTGCCTCAGAATCTAGTGATCCATTGCTCCAGGTAAATTGAAAATTAGATGGAGACGAATATCTCAAATTTATAGGAGAATTGGAACATTTGTTTAAACTTGAATTGAAAAGTGTTTTGGGTTTTTGTAATACAAAAATGAAAAAGCTATCAGATTGATTTTCACCCCACGCATACAAACGAATGACTGTATCTTGCCCTTTTATATAAATAACTGAATCTTTAGTAAGAGTATCATTACCTTCATAATCCCTACTCCAATAAGTAAAGTGCTTAAAATTAGTTTTGTACATTACTTCATTATCCGCGCAAATTGTATCTGGCCCCACAATGGATGGAAGTTCTATTATTGTAACATCATCGAAAAAAGTATAAATAGTAGTAGAATTTGGAGAGTCAAAATAATGCATATCCCTAAAAAAACCGATTGTAACATATGAGTATTCCCCATGACTTCTAAAAACGCTATTTGCTGTGTTCCAGCAGCGTTTAATAGCATAGGTATCACAATAGTATTTCATATCCTTAAATTCTAACTGAGGAACTGGCTTGTAAACGAAGGTCGAGAAACTAGGATCCGATGTTGTTTTATTTATTGGCACATAGTTTATTACACTATTTTTAGAAAAATAAAAACCCAAAGGTGAATAATTTTCATAATCGATATCTGGGTGACGACGGCTGTATTTGAAGGAAATATTGTATTTATGGTTCAGTTTTACTTGTGAAACGGGTGTTTGAATATATTCTTTGTAAAATGTATTTTTTGTAGTGGAAATTGTTGAGTCAACCCAATAATAGCCCAAACCGATAAAATTAGTGCCTTCAAAAGGGCTTAAATTTAATTTATTCCCTTTTAAGAAATAATAAGACCAGATTTCATTGTTGCAAGCAATAGCGTCCAAATATGGACTTTTTAATATACCATTTTTTATGTACTTTGTGCTATATAAATCAGGAGTACCATTGGTAGGGCTATACCAAAAATTAAAATAAGAATTAAAGGTGTCATACGATTTATAATAGCAAGCATTGTACGGTACTCTTTTTAAAGATTCAAAGCCCCCGTCTGGCAATAAATTTAACTGCGCCACAGCATTTGGTGGCGCAGTTAATAATAGTGTAATTAATACATATGTACTAAAGGTTTTCAATTTATTCGACAATAAGTTTTTTTAGCTCTATTTTATTTGAAGAATACATTTTTAAAATATAGATGCCTTTAGGTAATTCATTTATATTAAGTCTGGCGAAATATACATCGTCAGTGATTTTATTTAAATTAACATTTTCTATCATCGCCCCAGAAATATTATAAAGTACTGCTTTTGGTGAATAGTAACCTACTGTTGAAATATCAAAATAGGATTGCGAAGGATTTGGATAAATGGAAATATGGGATAGACTTAATTCTGAATTTTTGTGAGAGCTTTGGTATAAGTTTTCATTCGATTTATTATAATCTTTTTTGTATTTTCTATCTATTTTATTTTTTAGAGTCTCTTTAGTTGATTCAGGTTTACCCTGACCCATTTGTCTCATTTCCACCTGCTCATCCAATTCAGCAGGATAGGTTAATTCCCAGTGAACAATTACATCACTGCCTTTATATGCGGGGGCCGAAGGCATGTTAGTTTGATACAATACATAGTTATAAATAGGTGTATCATTCACTGGCAAATTGTAAGCATTATATACCATTCTTATGCCAATTTGTTGTGTTGTAGAATCGCCAATAGTTATGCTGTCAAAGCAAACACTATCATAGTTAGTAACCCGCACCAAGGTAGATGCCAATACTTCAAAGCCAGACCCATGCATGCCATTACTTACCCAGTTGTTCCATAAACCCTCAGTAAAGCCCACATGCAATTCTGCATAATCAGTTAATGCTGGCAAAACTGTCAAATTTTTATTCAAATCGCGGTAGCATACCCGCATTGCATGACCCGATGGATTGTTTACTATAGCTGTGTGGAAGCGCCCCCATAAAATATCGTCATCATCCAATGGCTTTGCCAATGGGTTCAATTCATTTATAAGTTCTGTATTCTTAGTGGCTACGTTATTGTTCCATCTTATATACGGGTCAATGTCAAAATTAATACCTGAACCTGGTTCGTACACTATAGGGTCATTGGATGATGTACTTTCGTTTATTCTAGAAAGCAAACAAATAATAGGTTTATTATCGCCGGACATGCTTCCATTTTGCGCGTCATACCAATCAGGGTTAGGAGGATACCACGCCACACCTCCTGTAACTATTACCCCAGGTTTTCCGCTTCCGAAAGCAGGTACACCAGCAGAAATACTAACAGGGTTGCTATTGGTTACACTAGATTGATACCAATTAGAATAGGATACCCCGCTGAGGGTTATTTCAGAACCGCCAGGCTGTTTATTTGAATAAATATCATTTACATAATTATTACTTAAGTCATACAACCAATCTTTAGGCCATTTTTCGCCTGTTCTTGCACGGGTCCAAAACATCCGCACATTCAATGCGGCAGAAGTTTCACAAAGCTGATTATTTATTGCTGTATATAAATAATTTGGGTTATTGGTAGATGATGATACCATATCAGGATTTTTATGCGCACCACTATAACCTTGATCCAAATAGGCTGGTATGTACGTGGTGCTAGCATAAGTATTCCAAATATCTGGACTTTCGTATAAGCTAATTCTATGGTCTACGCAAGTGCCAACTTTAACATCAGTTAATCGATTTTGTTCAAAACCAAGGTCTCTAATTGGAAATGCTGCGTATCTAGAATTGATTGTAAAAGGGTTAGTGCCCATTGGTTCAGTTTTATAATCTCTCAAATAAGTCTCTTTACCTAATTTCAGAGATAGCCATATTGTCTTACTGGCCCATATACCGCCGGTTGCAGTGCCTATTAGGTTTACATCGTACAATGTATTTGCACTCCAAGTGCCAGAT
This sequence comes from Bacteroidia bacterium, assembly GCA_038317095.1. Lineage (GTDB taxonomy): Bacteria > Bacteroidota > Bacteroidia > NS11-12g > UBA955 > JAGXTF01. Next base: position 7,258 of record JBBQBB010000003.1, read on the forward strand.
TTTATTGCTGTATACCAATAATTTAAATCAAATGTACCTGCGAGCAATTCATTAACTTCAAGAGTAGAAAGCGCCCCAGTTTTGTTAGTTGAAGCATTATTATATGTGCCGAATGTTGATGCTGTAACTGTTAGTGACCATATGGACATTGATCCCCCACCGCATAACAGTGGAATTGCTTTTAATCTTAATTCATCGCACGTTACTCCGCTTATTTGTGCCGCAACAATCCCATCAATTGCCGAATTGTTGTTTAACAGGAGTTCAAATCCCTGATTGCTTAATTGTTGACTGGGAGTAAATGTAAAAAGACTAGACGATGAACTATTATAATCAAAAATTGCACTGATTAATGCTTTACCACCTTTTTTTCTAATTAGCGCATCTAAATTCTCATTATAAATATTCCATGAGGCAAGGCCGCTAGGGACGTTAGTATAAACTATTGATTGTGATACTTGGTTGTCATAAAGCACTTGTACTAATACATCTACTGGCACTGAGTAGCTGTGTTGAAGTTTAATAGTCATGCCAAATGAACATGCTGTGCTATTATCAAAAGAAGGCATACAAACGTAGCTAATACGTGGACCTCCTGAAGTTACACTAATAGCATTTGGCCAATTTACTTCTACAAACGCAGTTGGAATAGCAAATGCCCCCCCCCAGCAAACATCAGGCCAAATAACGCTAAAAAGCGATATGCCTTTACGGCAAGTGAATTGATAGATGTAAAATTGATTTTAATTTTCATATTTTTTTAATTAGTTTTTACAAGTCTAGACTAAAAATCCGAAAAATGCAAGTATTACCGAAATTACTGGAAAACTTTTTAGACACACGTTAGTTAAAAACCAGTGCAGGATAACACACTGAATTCCCATTTCCAATGACGACCGTATTAGGAGTTTGTATAAGATGGTCCAAAAAGTTGAAATTCCGCTTGTATAAAGAATATTTATAATTTGATTTGGCAATTCTAGTTTCCCTTGAAATTGCGCCAACTAGACAAGCAATTTCTGAAGTGCGCGACTCCGTTTTTTAAGACATTTATTTATAAATTGGCACCTCTCTTGAGATATTAGACATTTAACATTTCAAATCATTGGAAATTGTACCAAGAATATTACCGCCGTATAACCGTTTTTGGGCTGGTATTTTACCTAAAACAAAAGAATTAGTGCTTATAATCGCTTGTAGAAATCAAATGGAATCTAGAATCAAAGGCCAGGCTGTCGTCGGCTTTTAAACAAAACTGCAACGCTGCTGAATTATAACTTGAGAATTGCAATAATTATCTAATTATTTTGCTTTTGTAGCTATTTTCTATCCGGGCAATCCTTACACCGCTTTTCCTTTTTGTATTTTTTGCAGCATTTTTTCTTTTTGCCCATCAATGTGAATGGCAATAAAATGCCGGTGCCAATGTGCATGAATTTTTTTTGAACAGTTGAACTTGGAGATAAGCTGGATCGCATTTTCTATTCGTTTGCAAAGTTAATGCGGATTGCCTTGAATTGATGCTTTGTTAGGGTATAAAATAGGGTTAATGCAGATGGTGGTGGCTCGCTTTGCCCGCAGCTAAGTTATGGATTAGTTACAAACGTGATTGAATCCAGAGGAGAAAATTTTGCTATCTCGCGTCGAAGTTAAATATGGGTGTAAACTTGATTGAATCCAGAGGAGAAAATTTCGCTATGCTCTATTTTCTGTCGGGATAAGTTGAACTAAAACAAAAACCCAATGCGCAAGCATTGGGTTTTGTTAAGTTCAACTAAAAAGGCCGGCGTTTGTAAAAAATCCGCGAATGCAAGATTTGGCCTCCTTCGCAATGCAACCTTCTAACGTCTTTACTTTCGTAAAAATCATCCAGACTTTGACATCTGGAATAAAAAAGCCTGGTTTTACTGCGTTGGTTCAGCCGGTATTGAAATAATGTTAATTTTTCAAATGGAACCGGCCTTTTGTTGCAAATTTAGGATTTAAATTCTAGCCTAACAGCATTTGTTCATCGGATAAACATAAATAATTGGAGCCTAGTGAAAATGTATATTTTTAAGCAAGTCCTAATTTGGTTGTTGGCTAACAAATTATTTTATCCTACTTTTGCAGCCCTATCACCATGACAGAAGTTAAAAAACGCAAAACCGGATTGTATTGGACCATTTGTTTGGTATCTGCTGTAGCCCTTGTGCTTCTTACTATCTACGCCCCAGGCGGATTTTGGCTGGGTCTTCCTACCTTCTTCGGTGGTTTGGCTTTGGCCATGGACTGGGTTTAAAACCCAAATTCTACCACCCCAACCGGAATCAATAAGCGGAAACAAATCCGCTTGCAGCAACAGGCACTGCGGCGGGAGTTGGATTGCTTTGTACAAACAAAATCTCTTTTATTTGCCTTTGCAGGGTATTCATCATTAAAGTAAATACATCTTTGCTATTTCTTGTTTTGGCTATGCCATAACACCCTTGCAATTGTCCTATAATGGAATAGGCCATACTGCGGGCATCTATGCTAGCCTTAAATTCACCACTCGATTTGCCTGCCAAAATTGCTTTTTGCAATATTTTCTCCTCAGATTCTAGCACAAACTCTATCTTTTTTCTAAAAATTTCATCTTCATGACTCATTTCAAGCATCAAATTTCCCAATACATCGCCGCGGGCTACACCCATTTCTGTAATGTTCATTTTTTCCCTTTCCAATATAGCAAGAATTTCTGAACCAATCTCTTGGGTTTTATTTTCTAAAGGTGCCCATTTTTCTAAATACATCGGCAAAATAATTTCATCTATTACTGAATAGCCCAAATCCATTTTTCCAGGAAAATAATGATAAAAGGCGCCCTTTGTAATTCTTAATCTCGCAATTTCTTTATCTGTTCTAAGGGTATTAAATCCATGTTCGCGAATGGCTTCGAAACACTTGTGCATGATTTTATCCCTGGTGGCCTTGGTCATATACGGCAAATATACATACCAGTTTGTTTTGTGTGGAAATCTATGTGGATAACTGCAAAAATAAATTCTGAGAAATCGCCACAAACCTCAATGGCTAAAGGCTTCTACAGCCCTAGAACAGTTATAATCCACAATGCATGTGCAGCCAATGGGGATAACCTTATTTTTAATCTTTGGATGCATTTTTTTGCCAATTCCAAGCATCCCTCATCATGTCTTCTATGCTAAAACGAGCTTTCCAACCGAACACTTTGTTAATTTTTTGGGTGTTGGCCCAAACTTGTACCACATCCCCGGCCCTTCTAGGTCCTATCTTATATGGCACTTTGGTGGCATTCACTTTTTCAAAGGCTTCTATCACCTCTAAAACTGTGTTGCCGTTGCCCGTGCCAATATTAAACACTTCAAACCGATCCGCTAGTTCCGGGGTAAGCAATCGGTCCAAAGCAGCAACGTGCGCCTCTGCCAAGTCCACCACATGAATGTAATCTCTTATGTTCGATCCATCCCTTGTATTGTAATCGTTCCCGTGCACCGTTAATTCATTTCTTAGACCTGCAGCGGTTTGGGTAATATACGGAACCAAATTGTTCGGAACTCCTAAGGGCAATTCCCCAATTTTTCCACTTTTATGGGCACCCACTGGATTGAAGTACCTCAAACATTGGGTTTTGCACCAAAGTGTATCCTGCAAAATTACCTCACACATTTGTTTGGTCGCGCCGTATGGTGAAGTTGCCGCTTTGGTAGGTTCTAATTCTGTTACTGGCACATTGTCTGGCTCTCCATAAACAGTGCAACTGGAAGAAAAAACGAGGTTGGACAAATTTGCTTTTTCCATGGCTTCCAACAAAGTAATTAAACCGCCCACATTGTTGCGGTAATAAACCAATGCTTTTTCTACACTTTCGCCTACCGCTTTGTAAGCCGCAAAATGAATAACGGCTTGAATCTCAAATTGCTCAAATACGCTGAGATATATTGTGGGGTCGTTTACATCTCCTTTTATAAAATGCACAGATTTACCCGTAATGCTCTCAATGCCATCTATTGCCGAAAGTCGGCTGTTGCTTAAATTGTCAAGTATTATAGGATTGTAGCCTGCTTCTACCAAACTCACCACGGTGTGAGACCCGATAAAACCCAACCCGCCCGTTACCAAAATGTCTTTCAAAATTTAACTTATTCGTTTAACGGTTCCATTTAACAATTGGTAAGTTTGACCGCTTTCTGGGCAGGGCGCCATTCCGCTTGGGTCAAAGTTTAATCGGTGTCCGAATTCACTCATCCAACCCAATTGGCGGGCAGGATTTCCAACCAGCAACGCAAAATCGGGTACATTTTTGGTCACTACCGATCCCGCACCGATAAAAGCAAATTTACCAATATCGTGGCCGCAGACTATGGTGGCATTTGCCCCAATGCTAGCACCTTTGCCAACATGTGTTGTAGCGTATTGTCCGCGCCTATTTACTGCACTTCTAGGGTTGGTTACATTGGTAAAAACGCAGCTAGGCCCCAAAAAAACATCGTCGGCGCAAATAACCCCAGTATACAAACTTACATTGTTTTGAATTTTAACGTTGTTACCCAAAACCACTTCTGGGCTGATGACTACATTTTGCCCCAAATTGCAATTTTTGCCAATTTTACAATTGGACATAATGTGGCTAAAGTGCCAAATTTTGGTCCCTTCTCCTATTTCACAACCGGCATCAACGATGGCAGTTTCATGGCTAAAATATCCTTTATCTTCTGTGCTCATTTATGATTCCTTTGCCCAATTTCCTTTATCCATTTGGTTAAATTGCCAAGGTGCGCCGTTGTTTTCCAAATTGGTAAACATGCCATTTAAACTGGATGGTGCCGCACTTTTTTCCATAACTTGGTATTGGCGCATTTGCATAATTATATCTACCGGGTTTATATTTACAGGACAAGCTTCAACGCAAGCATTGCACGTGGTGCAAGCCCACAATTCTTCAGCGCTGATATAGGTATGGAGGTCTTTGTCGTCCTCTTTATTTGCGTCGATGTTGGCCCCAACTTCTTCCAAGCGGTCGCGTGTTGCCATCATCACTTTCCTAGGAGACAATAATTTTCCTGTAATATTGGCGGGGCATACACTGGTGCATCTTCCACATTCAGTGCAAGAATAGGCGTCCATTAAATTTTTCCAACTTAAATCTTTGACGTCTTTGGCTCCAAATCCAGCCGGTGGTTCATAACCTTCTGGCGGCAATGCCGATGGATCCATCATCAATTGAACCTCGGTAGTTACACTTTCAATATTGGCAAATTCGCCTTGTGGTTTTAGCGGTGTATACCAAACATTGGGAAAACTCATAATTATATGCCAGTGTTTACTGTACGGCAAGTAGTTCATAAAAACAAAAATACCGATGATATGGAACCACCACATACTGCGTTCCCAAATCACCAATGTTGTGTCGGAAAAAGATTCAAAAAAAGGCAATAAATACTGGCTGATTGGAAACGACCCTGCTGCCAAATAATGGGCATGACCTCGGCCTTGAAGAACCAAATCCATGGCGTTCATTTTTAACAAAGCAGCCATTAAAACAATTTCAGCTATCAATATTATGGTTGCATCGCGCTGTGGCCACCCATCCAAATCTTTGCTGTTCAGCCTAGGGATTTTTAACACATGTCTGCGGAAAAGGAAAACCACACAGCCTAAAAGCACCGCAAATGCCAAAATTTCAAAAAATCCGATAGCAATATCATAAATGGGTCCAATGAAAGAAAGCACCCTATGTGTGCCAGCAATGCCGTCTATTAAAATTTCAAGAACTTCTACATTAATTAATACAAACCCTACATAAATGAAAATATGAAGAATACCAGCAACAGGGCGTTTCACCATTTTGCTTTGGCCCAAAGCCACCAATGCCATTTGTTTCCATCGGGCAGCTTTATTTTCGTTGAGTTTTAATTCTCTTCCGAGAAAAATATTGCGTCGAATAAAACGCACCCGTTTGGCAAACATCCAAACTGAAACGCCAAACAACAATACAAACAGAATCTGACTAACAAGGGCCATAGAAGTAGGTGCTGCGAAAATAGGGAAAAAAGCGGATTTATATTTTGTTCAATTGCACAATGGTTTGATTATATTCTTCTACCATTTCCTTTACTATTTCCCCTGCTTCTTTAATTTTATGAATCATAGCACTTACCTGACCAATTTCCAATTCACCTTCTTCTATATCCCCAAGAAACATGCCCTTTTTTGCCCTTCCGTGTCCAAGCAAAACTGCCAATTCATTGGCAGTTGCATCACTTTTGTAGGCTTCTAACACCTTGCTGTAAAATGGGTTTTTTACCAAACGCACAGGAACCAATTCTTTCAAGGTTAATTCTGTGCCACCATCTCCCGTTTCTACAATGGCTTTTTTAAAATTTTCATGGGCGCTGCTTTCTTCAGATGCAGCAAACAAACTACCCACTTGCACTGCTTCTGCACCAAGGCAAAATACCGCCGCCATGGCTTTTCCACTTCCAATACCCCCGGCGGCAATTACGGGTAAGGTGCATATTTCTTTTACCATGGGTATCAAACACAGGGTGGTGGTTTCTTCACGGCCATTGTGCCCTCCCGCTTCAAAGCCCTCTGCAACGATGGCGTCTACTCCCACTTCTTGGCATTTTTTTGCAAACTTTGTGTTCGCCACTACATGTACAACCACAATCCCTTTTTCCTTCAACCATTGGGTCCATATTGAAGGATTTCCAGCGCTTGTAAAAACAATTTTTACCCCTTCTTCAATGATGATATCCATTATTTTTTCAATTTCAGGATAGAGCAAAGGTACGTTTACCCCAAAAGGTTTTTGGGTTGCTTTTTTACATTTTTGAATATGGATCCGCAGGGTTTCTGGATGCATACTTCCGCTACCAATGAGACCCAATCCGCCTGCATTGCTCACAGCACTGGCAAGCTCCCAACCGCTGCACCAGATCATCCCAGCTTGAATAATTGGGTATTGAATTCCAAAAAGTTGCGTAATTCTGTTTTGCACTTCGCAAAAATAAGGGCTATTCTTTATCTTGCGCCCTATGTCACTGGGATTGTTTAACAGCCATATTTTTGAACACCAATCTTTTTATTTTGAGTTGCGTTTGTTGCAAACCAAAGATGTAGCAGCTTTTCATAGCTTTATCCTTAAAAACAGTGGAGAATTTAACGTGGCTTTTCCCGTTACTACTGCGGAAATCTTAAAAGGGGTGCAATCTACCAAGCACTGGATCGCACAGAAATTAGATGACGAAGCGCTGAACCGAAATAGGATTCTTGTTTTAATAAAAAGAGACACCCATGAAATTTTGGGTTATTTCTCGGCATTTGGTTTCGATTGGCGGGTGCCAAAATGCGAAATTGCTTGGATGCTGGATACCGATTGGCGTGGGCAAGGTTTGGCAACTTACATCGTGGGTAAAGGCATTCACCATTTGTTGCAGCAAGGCAAATTAGAGAAAATCATCTGCAGAATCGACCATTCCAATATAAAAAGTCTTTCTTTAGCGGCTAGGCTTGGGTTTACATCAGAAGCCATGCACCGTAAGGATTTTAGAAACGGAAATGACGACTTGGTAGACGTGGAATACATGGCCATTTGGCGTTAAATCCATCTTTATAAAATAAATACCATTAATTTGCACTCTTTTTAAAAAAACAATTACCATGGCAGTAACACAGTGGCTCGATTTTGAAAAAGACATCGTAGAGCTAAACGAACAACTTGAAAAGACCCGCGAAACCCACGAAAAGGGTAAAGTGGACATGACAGATATGATTTCCAGTTTGGAGGATAAAATTCTGGTAGCCAAAAAACAAATTTACAGCCATTTAACAGGTTGGCAAAAAGTGCAAATTAGCCGACACCCAGATAGACCCTATACACTAGACTATATAGAAAATATTGCCACTGATTTTATAGAACTGCACGGGGATAGGCAAATTAAAGATGACAAAGCCATTGTAGGTGGATTTGCCATGATAGACAACGAGCCTGTGATGATTATTGGGCAGCAAAAGGGCAGAAATACCAAACAACGCCAACTGCGCAATTTTGGGATGCCAAACCCCGAAGGATATCGCAAAGCTTTGCGTCTGATGAAGTTGGCCGAGAAATTTAACCGTCCAGTTATTACCTTTATTGACACACCAGGCGCTTCACCTGGCTTAGAAGCTGAGGAACGCGGGCAGGGAGAAGCCATAGCCAAAAATTTATTCGAAATGGCAACATTGTCTGTGCCTATCATTTGCATCGTAATTGGCGAGGGTGCCAGTGGTGGAGCCTTGGGTATTGGCGTTGGAGACCGGGTTTTAATGATGGAGTATACTTGGTACAGCGTAATTTCTCCCGAGAGTTGTTCCTCTATCCTATGGCGCACCTGGGATAAAAAGGAACTAGCCGCCGAGGCTTTAAAGCTTTCTTCCGCAGATATGTTAAAAAATGGATTGGTAGATGGCATCATTCATGAACCCCTCGGAGGTGCACACCACGATCCTGAATTGGCCTATAAAAACATCAAATCTACCATTAAAAAAGAGCTTAAAGCCTTAAAACAACTAAGCCCTGAAGCCCTAGTGGAACAACGAATAGCTAAATTTTCTTCCATGGGTGCTTATGAAATTTTAGACGAATAAGTATTTTTTGGGTTACTAATTGCGGTTTTAATGCCACCTTTTGTATATTTGCACATTATTGAGTAGAAAAAGTACTCAAAGATGATTGAAACTTTAATCACATCTAAAACCCGGATCAAACTATTGCTGAAATTCTTTTTGAACAGCAACACAACCTCCTATCTTCGAAATTTAGAAGAAGAGTTTGGGGAAAGCACCAATGCCATTCGATTAGAGCTCAATAAATTTGAAGAAGCCAAAATGCTTACTTCGCAGCAAGAAGGCAAAAAGAAAATTTTTAGGGTCAATACCTCCCATCCGCTTTTTAAGGATTTGCACAGCATTGTGCTCAAATACATAGGTATAGATAAAATTGTAGAACATGTAATCCAAAGACTCGGTTCTTTGGAAAGGGTCTACCTCACCGGAAACCTTTCTAGGGGCCAAGATGCAGATATTATAGACTTGGTTTTTATTGGGAATATCGACAAGGTATTTCTCGCAGAATTGATTGAAAAAGCAGAAAGCAGAATTCACAGGCGTATACGATGGATTAATTATATACCCAGCGAATTTTCGATGGAAAAAATAACACAAAACGACACAGAACCGCTTTTGCTTTGGAGTAGCTGAAAAGCCCCACTCCATCTGTGTTGTAAGCTTTTTTAGGTCTCGTTTATGGGACTGAAGGGGCGAAGCTGTGAAATAAATAGATGTCGGCAAATCAGAAATTAATACCGGGCATGAATGGATTGAGGGCTATTTCTATTTCCATTGTGGTTCTGAGCCATATTGTAATAGCCTTCTATCCCAACCTAGTTAACCAAAAATTACCCTTATTCTTCAATGGCTTTTTTGGTGTGAATATTTTTTTCGTACTCTCTGGTTTCTTAATCACCCGTTTGCTTTTGCTGGAAGAGATAAAATATGGATTCATTTCTTTAAAGAATTTTTTTGTAAGACGTGTTTTAAGAATATTTCCTGCGTATTATTTTTTGTTGTTTGTATATTTTATCATAAACCGATATGGAATAATTTATATAGATATTTCACCCAATTCATGGCTAACAGCACTAACATATACCAAATACTTTAATTGGAACCTTGATTTTGAGACGCTTCATTTTTGGTCATTAAGTGTGGAAGAGCATTTTTATGTATTTTGGCCCTTGATATTTTTAGCGGGTAAGAAAACAAGGAATATATTTATTGCAGCTGTATTAATTGGCATTCCAATGGTTCGATTTTATTTTGCCAATTTTCATATGGAACAAACCAATTTCCTGAGCATGACCATTTTATTTAGAATTGATGCTATCATTATGGGTTGCGGCTTAGCTGTCATCATAGAGAAGCAAAAACGGTTTGAAGCCATTAAAAAATTAAATTTAAAACTAGGCGTTTTTATCATTTTTAGTTTATTGCTAATCCAATTTATTCCTTTATGGAGCCATATCAAAGTTATTGAAGTGCTGCGGCAAGCTGTTTTAGGATCTTTTGCTACCTTATCTAATCTGGCCATTGCTGCAATTATTGTCTTAATATATTTCAATCCCCAGGCTATGGTGGTAAAGGGTTTAAATACATTTATTTTAGACTGGGTAGGAAGATTATCGTATAGCATATATCTATGGCAACAACTTTTTCTTTCGGGTAAATCAGGTACAGTATTTCAGCTGCCTTGGAATATTCTAATGATTCTCGCCATTGCTGCGTTTTCGTACTATGTTATTGAAGTGAGAATATTGAAATTCACAAAATATTTCAGAAAAGCTTAGGATATTAATGCAGTTGGATGGGAACTGAAATTTGGAAAGTAATTTACATTGCAAGTAGGCAAGAAAAAAAGGTAGCAATGTTATTGGAAAGGGATGGTATTGAATGCTATTTGCCCTTGATAAAACAACTGAGAGTTTGGACTGACCGTAAAAAGTGGATTGAGAAGCCTCTATTTAATGGATACTTGTTTGTAAAACCAGAAGCATTAAAAAGGGATAAAATTCTTTCCATTCCTGGAGTAGTGAAATATTTAAGGTACAATGGTGACGATGGATATGTGAGCCATGCAGAAATTGAAATTATTCGCACTTTAATATCTAAGGGATATGATATTTCTGAATATGACGAAACAGGCATTTTTGAAAAAGGAGACAAGGTAAAAATTACTTCAGGACCCATGAAAAACTACCAAGGCGATATTTTAAACCTTAGTGGCGATAAATATGCTTTTTTGGTATTGTCAAATTTTGGGCATGCTATAAAAATAAAACTGCCCAAAGAAGTGCTTAAAAAAATAGAGTAAGTAAAATGCCAAATGCAGCCATTACTTTTGACATTGATTATGGATTAAATTACACAAATGACGTAGTGGACGAAATGGATTTATTTTGGCCTTATTTTCAACAATTGTGCTCGGAAATCCCTAGTTTTAAATCTACTTGGTTTATTCGCATTGACAGTCAACTGGAAAAAATATATGGGGAAGCAGATGTTGTTTTTAAAAGGCATTCCTCTAAAATTGATTGGCTTAGGGACATGGGTCATGAACTGGGTTGGCATTTTCACAGTTATAAAAAAACAAATCAGAAGTGGGTGCAAAATATGGATTCTGGATCCTTTTGTGCTGAAATCCACATGTTTGCGACGCTGGCCCAAAAACACCAATTGGAAATTACACGCATGGGTTGGGGTTATCAAACCAACGCCTCAATGGAAATACTAAATGCACTTCAATTTCGATTGGACAGCAGCGCATTGCCAAAAAACAACCCAGACAAACAGGGGTGGTCTGCCACTCAAATTGACCCATATTATCCATCAAAAAAAAATTACCGATACAAGGGAATCCCTGCATTCGATATTCTAGAAGTACCTATTACAATGGTAGATTTACCCCTAAAGAACAACGTCGAAAAATTTAATAAAGGCGTATTAGATCCTGCCTTGCAAAATGTGCATTTCGACAGATGTTTAAATCTTCTTGGCACGAATCATATAAATACAATTACACATCCTAAAGATATTCTAAAAATCAACATTTCTGGTTCCTCACTTTTTGGGAATGTTGCGAATTTTAAAACCAATATCCATTCTCTGCTTCATTTGGGATTCGATTTTCAAACATTAACAGCTTGGTGCAATACATATAACCGTTGAAATTAAATGATTAGAACCAAATCCATTCTGTTATTTATATTATTTGCCAGTCTATTTGGCAAATTTATGATTTTGGGCAAAGGTTATTTTTCGCAACCGGATGAGAATAGACATATTGCCGCCCAAGATGCAGCGGAGAGTTTAAAACATGGAGAATTTAAAAAGGGACTCAGTTTCATTTTCAAAGCCGATGGAAGACCAGGAACGGTTATTTTTGGACTAATACCAGCCAGTATTCAAATATTTATTGCCAACAGGCTTCACGTTCCATACAATGGGCCAGAAAGTGCCTGGGTAATGTATATGTATAATTTGTTCATTTTCGGATTGATTTTATTCATGTTGTATAAATTATGCATTGCCTTTGGTTTTTCTTCAAATCTGTCTTTGTGCATTGTTTTAACATATTCAGTCACTATTAATTCTTATATCTATTTGCGCCATGCATTCCCTTATGACGCTAGCTTGTTGCTCTTAATAGGGTCCTTAAATTTTGCGTTAAAGGGCATTGGACAGATTTCTCGTAAAACCACTTTAATGGTAGGTTCACTGCTTATGTTCGGACTTTCCATTTATCCGGGTTATTTTCCTTTGGCAATGGCAATTGCAATTTTTTATGCGATTGCGCTAACGTTAAAGTTTAAAATGCGTGATGTGTTTTTCAATCTAATTTTTGCAGTCATTGGAGCCTTTGGGGTGGTGTTAATTTTTGAATTACTAAGCCACTTTTCAGGCGCATCCTACATTGGTTCATTGCAAAATCTATCTGAAACCATAACCCAAGGTGCTTTTGCCGAGTCGTTGAGTTTTATTATAAGATATTTGTTTTCAGCAGAATTGTATCTAGGTTGGATCCTATTGATTGGTCTGCCAGTTGGATTATATATTGTACTCTTTCCATCGGAAAAAAATAGCTTAAGCAATGATAAAAACCCAAAGGTGTTTTTCATCGTTCTGCTCAGTATGTTTTTGTTTTATGCTTCACTGGGGGTGTTGTTCCATAAAATGGTGATGTACGGCAGATTGCTTCACCAATTTTACCCATTTATTGCCATTCTTTTAGGCATAGCTATTTATAAATATGTTTCAGAAAAATACATTGCAATTCCTTCTGTGGTTATATTTGGTTTGGGTTTGATTTTATTCGTTCAATTTAAGAATGTCGAATTCCCAAAAGAAACCTTGTATAAACTAAAAAAACAATTTAAGGAAAATACCGCGATTCGAGAATTTTCTGAATGGGATTCAACCATTTATTTAACCGGTAAAAAATGCCAAAACCAATCTTTTTCAGACAGTGCAACGATTTTGACACTCGTTAATTTTGGATATCCTAACGATTTTAACAATTTGAATCTGCACCATGAATTTAAATCAGACGCCAATTCAAAAAAGATTTTAAGCGTTCCACATTGGCATATGTTTCAACCCTACTTGCTTGAATCTGCAGATGCATTGCAAAGGAAAAACCTGAAACAATTTCCTCTAAAAATGGAAGCATATATATCCCTTAAATAATTGAATGCAATATGAATATTACGGATGAAATCATAAGAAAAATCAAGCAAAATCGTATCAGTAGCACCGAAGTTGCCGATTGTTTGAACAAAACAGGGAATCTCGATTATGGTTTGTATGCCCTTAACCAAAGGCACTTTAAAGTAGGGAAAGTAAAATGGACCTATGCGCTGAATGAAAGCAATTGGGAACACCATAGGCAAATTGCCAATATTGAACCCGGGTATGTGGTCATTACTGAGCCTTTTAATTGCGGCGAAAGGGCCATTTTTGGAGATCTAGTTACAAAATATCTTATGCTTTATAGCCAATCCGAAGCCCTAATTGTACTTGGAAAATTGCGCGACATTCCGCATTTAATCAAAGAAAATTATGCAATTTGGTTAAAAGGTGTTTCCCCCATTGGCTGTTTTAACAAACCCAGCGAAATAGACCTAGACGATGCCATTATTGCGCAGCGCAGGGCTCTTTATGACGATTCAATTGCAGTTTGTGATGACAGTGGGGTGATTGTCATTCCGAAGGAAATGCATACCGCAGAATTTCTTAAAAAATTGGATTGGATCGAAGAACAAGAAGACATTTGGTTTGATTGTATTGATAGACGCAAATGGAGCACCTATGATACAGTTTGTTTAAAAAAATACCTCGATGAACCGGAGAGCAACCAGTTCCATCCAGAGCAAAATCCATTGGTGTAATTAATAATTGATTAAATATGAGTGATAAATTAATTAGCGAAATCGTAGAATCCATGGATATGAATGGATATGCTGTGGGAAAAGGATGGGTTAATACTGATATTTTACAAACCATTGCCGACAGAATTGACAATTATTACGAAAGGGATCATGCCCGTTTTGGCAAAGAATTCTTGATGGAAATAAATGAATTAGAACAAGTACGAAATGTTATAGAATACGATGAAATATTTGTGAAACTGCTTGAGGATACATTGTTAATGGATCAGGTTATGGAAGCATTGCTTCACAAACACCATATCATCCACAACTACAACCTCATTCGCTTGTTTCCAGATATTAAAACAAATATGTTAGGGCACCAGTGGCATAGAGATGTATATTATTTCGGTTCGGGAATTCGCACCTCTGTAAACGTAATGATTCCGCTGCAAAAGACAACCATTGCCAACGGTGCAACTAAGCTGATCCCAGGTTCGCATTTGCATAAAGATTTGCCATCCGAAGCCTTCATTCAAAACAACAAATTATCCGCAGAACTTGAACCAGGAGACATTCTTTTTTGCGATGCGGCTACTTTTCATTCTGCTGGAAATAACACTACTGATAAACCCAGAACAATCATTGTTCTAAAATACACTTTGTCTTTTTTTACGCAGCAGTATGATATGTGCAGGGCTTTGCCCAACATAGAAAGTTATTCTGACCATATTAAAGGCCGCCTGGGTTACTACGTAAGGGTAGCAGAAAATATGGAACAATTTAGGGTGACTTCTGAGAATCGCCGCTATAAATGGCCAATCCGATACTAATATTATGAAATTAAGTATTATTAGTCCTGTATACAAGGCAGCAAATATTTTGCCAACATTGGTGGCTCGCATTGCGGAAGTATGCGAAACCATAGAACTTGACTATGAAATTATTTTGGTGAATGACAATAGCCCAGACAATGCATGGGATGTTATCCAAACGCTAACCGCAAAATATCCTACACTAAAAGGACTGTCTCTCTCAAAAAACTTTGGCCAGCATTATGCAATTACAGCCGGAATTTCTCGTGCGACTGGAGACTCCATCGTCATCATGGATTGTGATTTACAAGACAATCCTTTGTATATAAAAGAATTGCTGAACAAGCAAAAAGAAGGATTTAATATTGTTTGTACACTAAAAGAACAAAAAAAATATTCTTGGTACAGAAGATTATCCAGCGATTTGTATTTTTTTCTGGTAAATAAACTTTCGGATATTAAGCTCGAAAAAAATTTGGGCACTATGACTTTAATTGACCGCAAAGTTGCCAGCGAATACTTAAAAATTGGCGATTATCACCGCCATTCTTCCATGGTTTTTGCTTGGTTGGGCTTTAAACGGGGTTTCGTTTCTATGAAGCACGAAGAACGGTTTGAAGGCAAATCTTCTTACAATCTTCGCAAGCTGGTATCCCATGCCATCAATGGCGTTATTTCACAAAGTGATAAATTGTTGAGATGGTCTATTTCCGTTGGATTGGTTCTATTTTTGGCAGCCATCGCAGGCGTTGCTTACATTCTTATCCGCAGTTTTTTTTACAAGTTTGAAGTGGGTTGGCCATCGCTGGTTGTTTTAATTTTATTTACAACTGGTATTATTTTATTTATGGTAGGTATTTTAGGAATTTATATTGGCAAAATATTTGAACAAGTAAAAAATAGACCGTTGTTTATTATTTCTGAGGAAGCGGGGGTGTGGGAATGAGTTGGCAAAAAAAGGGATTGATTCAAGCTCCAGATGCGGAATATGACTGGCTGAGAACCGCCGCTGGAAATTGCTTTGCCACTTTGCTAAATGACGATACAGTTGAACTCATTGTTTCTGGTAGGGATGAAAAAAATCGTTCTAGGTTAGGAAAAATAGTTATCGATGCAAACACCTATGAAATCCTGAAAATCGACAGCGAACCATTAATTCCGTTGGGCGAATTGGGAACCTACGATTTTAACGGTACTGCCTATCCTTGGCTGGTGAATCATGGTGAGGATCAATATTTATATTATACGGGTTGGACCATTGGCTACCATGTTGCTTTTATCAACGATTTGGGCTTGGCAATCCGAAAAGGGAGGGATACAACTTTTAATAAAGTTTCGCGTGCCACCACTATGCCGCGCACAGACGCGGAGCCATTCGGCACAGGTTCGGTTTGCGTTATCATTGAAGACAATGTTTGGAAAATGTGGTATACCACTTTTGAAAGATGGGGCCAAGCGGAAACGGATCAAAAACACTATTACCATATTCGATATGCCGAATCTGCCGATGGATTCAATTGGAATCGCACTGGAAAAGTGTGTATAGATTTTAACGAAAAAGTGGGAGAATATGTCACCGCCAAACCATTTGTATTAAAATATAAAGGCTTATACTTAATGTGGTATTCTTACCGCGGGGCATATTATAAAATCGGTTTTGCGGTTTCAGAAAATGGAACGGATTGGACAAGATACAACGAGCATGCCTCTCTGGACATTTCTGAATCCGGGTGGGACAGCGATATGGTTTCCTATGGATTTGTGCTCATTCACAATTCCACATTAAAAATGTTTTATACAGGAAACGGGTTTGGAAAATCGGGATTGGGTCTGGCAACCATGGAGTTGCACGAGCTCGATTCTATCCTTTCCGGTTTGGGTTATTCAACCATAAATTAATTTGTTTGAAAGACAATAATTCTTATATTTTATTTATTTGTGGTGGCAAATGGCAAATGCCATGGCTTTTGTATTTAAAGGAAAAAGGCCACCGCATTATACTTGTAGACCCTTATGAGACATCGGTTTGTGTTCCCTTGGCAGATGTACACATTGCATTGGATGCACGCGATGTAAACGGAATTTATAATTTTATTGTTTCAAACAATTATAAAATAGATTTTGTTACCAGCGAACAAACAGATGTAAGCACTCAAACCGTTTCCAACCTATCCCAAATGCTTGGAACAAGAGGAAATAATCCAAAAGCGACAGAATTATTTTCAAATAAATTATTAAACAGAGAATTTGTAAAAACCAAATTTGGTGCACATTATCCGCATTTTATTCGGGCTAAATCTGCACAAGATATAAAAGTGTTTTTTTCCCAGGAAGGTGAAAGTGACATCATCATTAAACCTGCGGATGCCCAATCCAGTAGAGGTATACACAGAATTACGGTAAACAATGTATCAGAGTTAGACGAGCTGGTGCAAGACGCATTTTCACAGACAAAAGAAAATTATATTGTTGCCGAAAAATTTATTCACGGTGCGGAATTTACTGTGGAAGGAATTTTCACAGGCCTAGAGCATCATACATTGGCCATCAGCCGCAAAAAACATTTCAGAACCGGCATCGCAAGTGAATTGAGATACCCTGCTGAATTGCCTGAAAAATTGCATAATGCGCTTATAAAGTTCCACGATCAATTGATTAAAGAAAGCGGACTGGGTTTTGGAATCACCCATGCAGAATATTTAATAGATGAAGAGAACGGTGAATTTTATTTGGTTGAAATGGCATGCCGTGGCGGGGGTTCGCTAATACCTTCAGATATTGTTCCTTGGGTAAGTGGGGTGCCTGTGTATGGTGTGTTTTATAATTTAATTACAGGCAAAAAAACCGAAATAGTTCCTTTTACACAAGCAAGACACGCCATACTTTACTTTTTTGAATTTCAAGCGGGTGTTGTTGAACAAATTGATGGAGTTGAACTTGCTAGCGCCTTTCCCGGTGTGCAGGTGCTGGATTTGGAATTTAAACTGGGTGATACAATCAAGCCTGCTGGCGACGATCGTGGCAGACAAGGTTATTGTATTATTTATTCTGAATCTGCGAAACAATTAAATGAAACCTTACAAAACGTGTTGAATGTAATTAAAGTGAAAACATCAAATTTTATCCTAGCCTTATGAAAATATTCGATGCGCATTTCCATTTAGACAAAGGCCTGGACGGATATAATATTAATCCGCTGCGCCGCAATTGTATTTTTAATTTTGTAGCCCAATATTTAGAACAAAAGCATCTTGTTCCAAAAATAGATACCACAACGCTGATATTCGATTATAAAAACAATTGGAATCTGGTCAAAGGTGAAATTGAATCCAAAAAAATTCAAGGAATTAAAATTCATAGCCGTTTGTTGGGTATTAAAGACGCGGATTATCAAGAATTATTTATTGCGTTTTCAGAAATTTCCAGTTTCCGGTTGCCTGTCATTATGGATGCATTTTATTTTGGCCACGATTTAGAAGTTCAGCCCAATTTGGTGCGAATTACAGAAATGATTAAACTGTTTCCTGATACCACGTTTATCATTGCCCACAGCGGTGGAATAAAGGTGCTTGAATATTTTCTGCACCTAAAGAATTTGCCCAATGTAGTGTTCGAACTTTCTTTGAGCTTGGCTTATTTAAAGCACGCTTCTGTTTTCCAGGATTTCAAAGTTTTGTTGAAATTTGGCGACCGTAAAAGAATCATTTGGGGAACCGACTTTCCTTATATCAACCCACAAAACCAATTGGATGCCTATTTGGAAATTGCGGGTGAATTGAAAATAAATGATGCCGAAAATGAAGATATTCTTTTTGGAAATGCAGACCATTTATTTGGAACCAAAAATAGCAATGTATAGAAATGCAAAAAATCCCTTTCAATATACCCTATTTATCCGGCAAAGAATTTGAATACATTGCGGATGCAGTGCAGTCAAAAAAATTATCGGGCAACGGGAAATATACCCAGCTTTGTCAGCAATATTTTGAAAAACGATATGGTTTCCGCAAATGTTTGCTCACATCCTCTTGCACAGACGCTTTAGAAATGGCGGCTTTATTGCTCGATATTCAACCAGAAGACGAAGTGATTATGCCGTCGTATACATTTGTAAGTACCGCAAATGCATTTGTTTTACGTGGCGCAAAAATAATTTTTGTAGATAGCCGGTCCGATCACCCTGGCATGGATGAAACCGCTATTGAAGCATTAATTACACCCAAAACCAAAGCCATAGTGCCCGTACATTATGCAGGTGTAGCTTGTGATATGGATATCATCATGGATGTCGCCATGCGCCATAACCTCTTTGTAGTGGAAGATGCGGCACAAGCCATTGACAGTTTTTTTACTGGCAAAGATGGCATAAAAAGACCCCTCGGCTCTATAGGCCATATTGCGGCCTTTTCTTTCCATGAAACGAAAAATATTATCAGCGGAGAAGGCGGTATGCTGGTGGTGAATGACCAAAGATTTGTAAATAGGTCGGAAATAATCTGGGAGAAAGGCACCAACCGTTCTTCCTTTTTTAGAGGTGAAGTAGACAAATACGGCTGGGTGGATTTAGGCAGTTCATTTCTTCCATCAGAAATCGTAGCTGCATTTCTTTGGTCGCAATTGGAGCATTTGGATGGGATTCAAAACAAGCGAAAAGAGATTTGGAATCATTATTTGGA
This sequence comes from Bacteroidia bacterium, assembly GCA_038317095.1. Classification (GTDB taxonomy): domain Bacteria; phylum Bacteroidota; class Bacteroidia; order NS11-12g; family UBA955; genus JAGXTF01. Next base: position 26,716 of record JBBQBB010000003.1, read on the forward strand.
TTGTTTTAAAAAACCAGAATTTGAAGGCAATGTTGTTTTGCCCAATATTCCTGATTTTGCAAGCAACAACGCCCACATGTTTTACTTGGTATTTAACAATATAGACCAACGATCAGCAGTAATTGCCAAGGAAAAAGCGGAAGGAATAGATACTGTTTTCCACTATTTAAGTTTGCACAAAAGCCCGTTTTATCACCAAAAACATGACGGCCGTAATCTTGAATATACGGATAAATATAGCGATTGTTTGTTAAGATTGCCGTTTTACGTAGGACTTACAAAAGAAGATCAGCTAGGAATTGCGGGAATTGTTACATCTACACTTAAAGCAACACATACCGGTTCGTAAAACCCATTACTTTATAATGCATACTGCAGAAAATATAGTTCAAACGGAAGAAAAGTGGGATATGGTAATTCAATCCAAAAGTGGATTGTTTGATATAAATTTTAAGGATTTATGGCATTATCGAGATCTTTTAATAATGCTTATACGCAGAGATTTTGTAAGCGTTTATAAGCAAACTTTGTTGGGCCCATGGTGGATGCTTTTACAACCCCTATTCACAACCATTACGTTCACCATCGTATTTGGAAACCTGGCGGAAATTAGTACGGACGGATTGCCGAAACCGCTGTTTTATTTGGCGGGCATTACTGCCTGGAATTATTTCGCGGGCTGTCTTACGACTACAAGTACTGTATTTACATCCAATGCATCCATTTTTAGTAAAGTATATTTTCCAAGATTAATTATTCCTATTAGTGTTGTCGTGAGTAATCTTATAAAATTAGGTGTACAAATGGTTTTATTTATTGCACTGTTGGTTTATTATGGATTTACATCCTACGGGTTTCATATAACATGGAGCCTGGCGTTATTCCCACTGGTAGTTTGTTTGCTCGCAATGATGGGTTTGGGCTTTGGATTAATAGTGACGGCTATGACCACAAAATACAGGGATATGGCGTTCTTAATTGGTTTTGGTGTGCAACTTTTAATGTACGCCACTCCTGTTATTTATCCACTGAGTGTAGTTCCAGAAAAATTTAAAACTTTTATTTTATTGAATCCTATGACGGGTGTCATCGAAACTTTCAGGCAATCGTTTTTTGGTCAAGGAGCACTATCTTGGAATATGCTTGCGTATTCTATTGGATTTTCTATTTTTATTTTAATTGCTGGTGTTTTGTCTTTTAATATTGCTGAGAAAAATTTTGTTGATACTGTATAATGTCCAAGGTAATTAAAGTAGAAAATTTATCAAAAGTTTATCGCCTCGGTGAGATTGGCACTGGCACTTTAAAGAATGATATAAGCCGCTGGTGGAAAACCAAAATTTTAAGACAAGAAGATCCATTTCTGAAAATTGGAGAGGCAAATGATCGATCTGTAAAGGGGTCTAGTGAAGTTGTTTATAGTTTAAAAGATATTAATTTTGATATTGAAAAAGGGGATGCGGTAGGGATTATTGGAAAAAATGGTGCCGGCAAAAGTACCTTATTAAAAATATTGAGTAGAATTACAGCACCTACCACTGGCGTAGTAAAGTTAAAGGGCAGGGTTGCCAGTTTATTAGAAGTGGGTACAGGCTTTCATCCAGAGCTTACGGGTAGAGAAAATATATATTTGAACGGTGCAATTCTTGGGATGCGAAAAAATGAAATCTCAAGAAAAATGGATGAAATTATTGCTTTTAGCGGCGTTGAACGCTACATAGATACTCCAGTAAAAAGATACAGCAGTGGTATGTATGTGCGACTGGCATTTGCGGTTGCTGCACACTTAGAAAGTGAAATCATGATTGTAGATGAAGTGCTGGCTGTAGGGGATATGGAGTTTCAAAAAAAGTGCCTTGGAAAAATGAATGACGTTACCAGTAAGGAGGGCCGAACCGTATTGTTTGTCAGTCACAATATTGCGGCGGTCAAAAGCTTGTGCAATAAAGGAATCGTGCTGAATAATGGTGCTTTGGTTTATGAAGGTACTCAATCTGAAGCTGTTAGAACCTATCATTCTTTGCATTCAAGTAATTCCGAATATTTTCATACAGGGGATCCTCAATTTGCCATAGGAAATGAGAACATTAGGGTTATTTCTTTTTCAGTAAATCCGCCAAAAGCAGAAATGATTGAGGTGAGTTCAGGATTTAACTTTACTGTCGAGTTTATAAATTACAAAGCGAATATTAATCTGGATGTGACATTTGAACTGCGCACCATTGATGATATTACCGTGTTTCATAATGGAATAGTAGTTAGCTCTAACAGAGATTCACTTGCAGGAAAATACCGTGTTTCTGGATATGTTGAACCCTTTTTGTTGAATGCAGGAATGTATAAATTCAGTATAATTTTTGGCGAAAACTCTACATTTGTTTTATGCCATGTGCCTGAAATTGTTAATTTTGAAATATCTAATGAAGCTTCTGGAGTGAATTTAAATAGCATTCCAGGAATACTTCGATTGCCACTTGAATTTAAGGCTGTGTATTTAAATACCTGAGCAAATCATGAATAAAAACCCTGAAATTTTTACATTCTTAACCATAGGCGAATCTGCAATTGGCTATATTTCTGTATCAGAAAATCAAAAAGACATTCCGTTTAACGTGAAAAGAGTTTTTTGGGCGTATTATACCCCTCATCACGTTATCCGTGGCAACCACGCACATTTTCAAACTGAAATGGTGCTTTTGGCAACCTCTGGTATTATTGAGGTCGAAACGGAAACCATTGAAGGCAAAAAAGACTCATTTATTTTAAATCAACCCGATCAGGGACTGTTTTTGCCAAAATTATGTTGGCATAGAATGAAATATTCTCACAATGCGGTTCAGCTTGTTTTGGCTTCAGAACTTTATGATGAATCTGATTATATTCGTGATTATTTTGATTTTGAAAAACTAAAAAATGGAATTTAAATTTAATTCGTTTAAAAATCGGGCAGTAGATCCAAATCTTACCAAATGGGAGAAAATTGGATTCCCGGATGAGTATAGAAAAGGCAGAGAATACGATATATTTTTAGATATTTCTAACAAACTTGATTTGGAAAGAGAGAACAAAAGGATATTGGATATAGGCTGCGGATGTGGAGATTTAGTCACCATTTTGGCTAAACATTCGGAAGCTATGAACAACGAACTTGTACTCGTAGATTCAGCAGAAATGTTATCAAACATTGATGATCCTATAGTTATTAATAACAATAAAATTAAACTGCTTCCAGGGAGATTTCCTGAAGAACTGAGTTCATTTATTCAAACAGAAAAGAATAGTTTTGATGCAATTCTTGTTTACAGTGTTATACAATATGTTTTTTTGGAATCGAGTATATTTTCATTTATTCATTCTTGTGTGGATCTTTTAAAACCCGGTGGATTGTTATTGATTGGTGATATTCCAAATATCTCCGTACGAGAAAGATTCTTAAAAAGTGATGCCGGATTGGAATTTATGAAAAACAGCGAAAATTCAACTGGAATTATACAGCATGAAAATTATGAAAGAATGGACGACAGTATTTTATTTGCAATAATGTCAAGATTTAGGTCATTTAACTGTGAAACTTATTTATTACCCCAAAATCCAAAATTGCCATTTGGTAACCGACGTGAGGATATCATTATTAAAAAAAGATGAAAAAAAGTAAAAAATTAATTATTTTCGGAGATTCTGCTTTTGCCGAGGTTGCCTATGAATATTTTACGCATGACTCTGCCTACGAAGTTGTTGCTTTCACAGTGTCTGAAGAGTTTTTGAAAAGAACAGAACTTTTTGGGCTGCCAATTGTATCGTTCGAAACGGTTTTTACATTATTTCCCCCAGGTGATTGCGAAATGCATGTTGCTTTGGTGTATAATACTTTGAATAGGGTTCGCGCAGATTTTTATTCCAAAGCAAAACAACTTGGGTATAAACTTGCAAACTATATTAGTTCGAAAGCCTTTGTATGGCCGAATGTTGTTATGGGGGATAATGTATTTGTTTTTGAAGACAATACAGTTCAACCTTTTGTTAAATTGGGTTCAAATATAGTTTTATGGAGTGGAAATCATATAGGCCATCATTCTGTTTTGGGTGATCACTTATTTATTTCATCCCATGTTGTTATCAGTGGATTTTGTACTATTGGCAATTTTACTTTTATGGGTGTTAATTCTACTGTTGGGAATAATATTAATATTGGTGTAGATTGTTTAATTGGAGCAGGTTGTTTAATAGTAAAAGATACTGGAGATGGCAGGTTATTTAAGGGCATTCCTGCAGTTGCAGATGGATTGTCGGTATACGAAAAATTCAAAATTAACCAAAATATATAAATAATATAATAATGGAAAATTCAGAAAAATCAAAGCAGAATATTGCGCATTATGGGATTAGTGAATTTACAACATCTGGAGACAATATTGCATTCCATGCCGAAGAAATACTTTTAAAGGGGTATACTATTGTGCCAAATATATTGAATGATGCCCTTATCGTCACGGCGAAAGAAAAATTAGAGACTGTTTATAATACACAATTGAAGGAAGTTGGAGAGGAAGTAATGGAAGCCTTAGGTGATAAAAATATAGCTAGGTCTTTGCTGGTTTACGATGATTTCTTCCTACATAAAATCACATTAAATTCTACGGTTCAGTCAATTGTTGCCAAAGTATTAGGTGAGTATTTTATTTTACGAGAACAAAATGCGATAATAAACAGAGCAAAATCTGAAAATTATCAATTGAGATGGCACAGAGATTTAATGTATCAACATTTTACGTATTCAAGGCCATTTGCTGTGAGTGCTTTGTTCTGTCTAGAAGAGTTTACCGAATTAACCGGTGGCACTTGGATTTTACCTGCTAGCCAGAAAACCGAAGCATTCCCATCCAATGAATATATTATGGCAAATGAAGTGTGCGTGAATGCGCCCAAAGGCTCTGTTATTGTATTTGATTCTATGTTATACCATCGTGCGGGTCAAAACAATTCTGAGATTGACCGCATAGGGATTAACAATATGTACGTTCATCCCTATATAAAACAGCCAATTAGTTTTCCAAAACAATTGAATGGAAAATACAGCGAAGATCCCTTTTTAAACAAGTTCTTAGGTTACGACAGTGATACGGACGACAATGTCGTAAATTGGCGTATGAGACGTTACAGTAGATCTAGCAAGGGACCCGCATGAAAATTTTCAGAAAGGGGTTGATTTATTGTCCAGATGGAACTTTACCATGGGCAAAAACGCACGCAATGAACCCTACAGTTGAAATTGTCAGTGAAAATGTTATACGTGTTTATTTTTCATCTTTAGATGAAAATAATGTCGGCAGAATTGGATATGTAGATTTAAATGCAAACAATCCCAAAGAAATTCTATATTTAACAAAAGAACCTATTCTTCAAACTGGTCTTAAGGGAACATTCGATCACAATGGTATGGTTCCTTCATCAATTGTCGTAGATGGTTCGCGAAAATATTTATATTATTACGGATTTCAATTGGTAAAAGACATTCGTTTCTTGATTTTTAGTGGACTGGCAATCAGTGAGGATGAAGGAAAAACATTTCTTAGATTTGAAAATGTACCCGTATTAGACCGAAACAATGTGGATTTATATGTCAGGTCTTTGCCCCATGTAATTAAAACTGAAAAAACATGGAAAGTGTGGTATTCAGGTGTAAATGAATGGACCCAAATTTTAGGGAAAGAATTGCCCGTTGGAAATATCAGATATACTGAGTCTGCCGATGGAATGCATTTTGATAAAGAGAAAATAGTCACATGTTTGGAGCCTAATCAGGATGAATTTTCCCTTTCCCGGGCGTTTGTATTTAAACAAAATGATAAGTGGAATATGTTATTTTCGCGAAGGATGCGAAACAATGATTTATATCAACTGGGATTTGCATCTTCAACTGACGGTATTGTTTGGACGCGTGATGATGAAAAATTGAAAATAGAGCCAAGTTTGGATGCTTGGGATAATGAAATGATTTGTTACTCCTCCTTAATAAGCATTCAAAATAAAAATTACCTTTTCTATAATGGAAATAAATTTGGGGCAACCGGCTTTGGTTACGCTGAGGTAGAATTCTAAATAATAAAAGCAAAACAAAAAAACATATGGCACAAATCGAATGGACTAGAGCTTCACAAGATCAACTAGAGGCAAGAAAGCAATTTAGGGAAATGTTTACCAACAGCCCAATTCCTATTGAGGATATTTTCGTTAATTTTGGGTTGTACATGCGCAGTTCTTATTTGGCGAATGTATTATGCATGAACGAAATATATCAAAAAATATTACACTTACCCGGTGTTATTATGGAATTTGGAACATGGTGGGGAAGTAACCTGGCTATTTTTAACAATTTAAGAGGTGTATACGAACCTTACAATTACAGCAGGAAAGTAATAGGATTCGATACGTTTACAGGTTACCCTGACATTCTAATGGAAAAAGACCGTGACTCCCCATGGTTAAAAACAGGAAATTATGCTGTTCCAGAAGATTATGTAGATTATTTAAGTCAAGTATTATCTTACCATGAAAAAGAAAATCCATTGCCACATAAAAAAAAGTTTGATTTGGTAAAAGGGGATGTGACAGTTACGCTACCGAATTATTTTCAAGAGCATCCTGAAACAATTGTTGCTATGGCTTTTCTAGATCTTGGAATTTATGACGCAACAAAAAAAACACTTGAACACTTGATGCCTAGATTGGTAAAAGGTTCAGTTCTTGTTTTCGATGAAATAAACTGCCCTGAAATGCCAGGCGAAACTGCTGCATTAATGGAAGTAATTGGTTTGAGTAAATTTAAAATTGAAAGATCGCAATTTACCCCAGATCGCAATTTTCTAACCATTGAATAATTCCACTTCAAATGGAATGGCTTAAAAAGGGTTTGGTTTATTCACCCAATGCAAAAAATTGGTGGAATAAAAAATATGCAATGTACCCAACGCCATTTCTTATTGAGAAAAAAAATATTATTCGTGTTTTTTTTGGAACAGTGGATGATAATTTCTTTGGCCGCACTTCGTATGTTGATCTTAATGCAGATCATCCTGAAATAATAATGTACAATCCCAATGAATATATTCTCGACATCGGCGAAAATGGGACATTCGATGATTGTGGTGCTACGCCTGCAAGTGTGATTCAAAAGGACGGCAAATTGCAACTTTATTATAGTGGATTTTGTAGGTCATTTCAGACTCCATATCATATTTTTTCTGGAATTGCAATTTCTGAAGATTATTTGAATTTTGAGAAAATCAGCAAAGTACCTTTTATGGACAGAACATCGATGGAATATTTTGACCGGGCTGGCCATGCGGTAATATTTGATGAAGGAATTTACAAATGTTGGTACGTTTCAGGTGTGAAATGGGAAACTATAAATTCTGAATTATTTCAGAATAAAAAAATGCCAGTACACACAATTCGTTTCGCAAGTTCAATTGATTCCATTCATTGGGTTTCATTGGAAGAACCCTGCATTCCATTTTTAGGTGAGGATGAATTTGGATTTGGGCGTCCTTGGGTTTACAAGGAGGGCGACATTTATAGAATGTGGTATTCTGTGAGAAGTCGAAGTAAGCCATATTGCATGGGATATGCTGAGTCTTTAGACGGAATAAATTGGTCACGAAAAGACGCTGAAGTTGGTATTGAAAAATCTGATGTTGGATGGGATAGTTCCATGATTTGTTATGGTGCAGTAATTAGAGTAAAAAATAAAACATACATGTTTTATAATGGAAATAATCATGGAGAAACAGGTTTTGGTTTCGCAGAATTAATTAAATGGTAAATTATTCAGTAAAAAGATATAATTCAGAATTACTGGGTTATTGGAATTCTTTCATTAAGGAATCAAAAAATGCAACCTTTTTGCTAGATCGTAATTACATGGATTATCATAAGCATAGATTTGCCGATTATTCTTTAATGGTTTATAATGGCAATGAACTTATAGCTTTGCTTCCGTTAAATATTGTTGAGACTGAAGTATACAGCCACCAAGGATTAACATATGGTGGTTTTGTATTTGGTAAAAATATAAGAATCAAAGAAGCGATGGAATGTGTTTATTCAGTGTTAAAGTATTTGGAAGAGAATGGAATTGAAAAATTAAATTTGAAATTGCTTCCCGACTTTTATACCACAATGCCAGCGGATGACATCAAATACATTTTATGGATGTTAGATGCAGAGAATTACAGAATGGATACGGCCATGTCTGTGTTTAAAGGGCAGGAATTGAATTACCAAGAAAGAAGGAAAAGGAGCATAAATAAATCAAAAAAAATGAATCCAGAAATAAAATCTACTGGTCATAAGGAATTCGAAGTATTTTGGGAAAATATTCTAGAACCCAATTTGATGGATAGATATGGAGTAAAGCCTGTGCATACTTTAGAGGAAATCCTATGTCTTTATAACTATTTTCCCGAAAATATTCGCCAATACAACGTGTATGTAAATGGAAAAATTATGGCAGGTGCAACCATTTATTCCACGGACTATGTTTCGCATGCTCAATATATAAGTGGAAGTCCACTGGGAAGGGCAGAAGGCCATTTGGACTATTTATTTGACTATTTAATTAAAAATGAACTCCAAATAAAAAACGTATTTGACCTTGGGATTTGCAATGAAGAAAATGGGAGAAATTTTAACCAAGGTTTGCTTGATTGGAAAGAAGGTTTTGGAGGACGGGCATGCATTCATTATTTCTATTCTATATTACCCGCATCTAAAGATAAATTATTACATCATTTGAACTATGCATAAAATTGTCGTTCCCTTTTTAAATTTGGAACCAAGCACTACGGCTGCAAAAAGCGGCTTGGTTAATGCTTTTACAAAGGTATTAGATTCAAATTATTTTATTATGGGTTCTGAATTATCAGAATTTGAAAATCACTATTCCAAGAAGTTCGGAACGAATTATACTGTTGGTGTGAGCAATGGTTTGGACGCGCTTGTCATAGCTTTAAAAACAATCAATGTTGGATTTGGTGATGAGGTTATTGTGCCATCAAATACTTATATTGCTACAGTTTTGGCCATTACCCAAGTTGGCGCAATTCCAGTATTTGTAGAACCAGATCCAAATACTTTTAATATAGACCCTGCTCGGATTGCTGAAAAAATAACTAAGAAAACTAAGGCCATTTTACCTGTTCATCTTTTTGGACAATCCTGCAGAATGGATCTAATAGCCGAAATTGCGGCAGAAAACAATATTTTCATTGTAGAAGACAATGCACAATCCCAAGGTGCAAAATGTTTGACCAAATATACTGGAACATGGGGCCAAATAAATGCTACAAGTTTCTACCCTGGCAAAAACTTGGGTGCATTGGGCGACGCTGGTGCTGTCACTACAGATAACGAGGCATTAGCGAAACAAGCAAAATTATTGAGAAATTATGGTTCTGAAAAGAAATATTACAATGAGATTATAGGACATAATATGCGCCTTGATGAATTGCAGGCAGCATTTTTAAATGTAAAGTTGGAATATTTAGATGCATGGACTGAGGAAAGGAAGAAAATTGCATTTTACTACCTAACAGAATTACAAGGATTGGCGGATTTAAAATTGCCTACTATTGCAGAAAACGTAACCCATGTTTTTCATCAATTCGTTATTCTTACCAAATATAGAAATTCGCTATTGCAATATTTAGAAAAGAACGGAATTGGAGTTTTGATTCACTATCCAGTTCCGCCGCATTTACAAAAAGCATATGCGCATTTAAATTATAATGAAGGGGATTTTCCTATTGCAGAAAAATTGGCTAATGAATGTTTGAGTTTGCCCATTTGGCCGGGGATATCAAAAGAGCAACTGAAATATGTTGTTGACAAAATTAAGGAATATTTCACTTTGGTCTGAATTAATGTTGGAAATTAATAATATAGATTTTAAAAAACAAGTGTCAAATGCAAATGCATTTTATTTGGATTTAATAGGACATTACAAATCGAGTATTACAGAATCTGAGCACAAAATAAATTATTTAAGACACCTAGCAAATTATTGTTGGAATTGGCATACCGGTCGTTTTACTTCTGCTTTTATTGAAAACGAATTAAAGGACATATCAAAATTCTTCCCTGATTCATTTGGGGAGAATATTGAGTCGGATCGAATGGTATTGTTATCTACGGAATTGTATGAAACAGGAGGGCATACCCGCCTGTTAGAGAATTATGCAGATTATCTTAAAAAAAGGGGATATAAAATCACTCTAATAATCACCAGACAAAATGTAAAAGAATCGCCACTGAGAATTGTAAGTGAAAATAAAAAATTATTTGATCGAATTGAATATTTAGGTGGTACGCAAATAGCAGATGCCATAAAAATAATTAGACAAAACGTAAACACTGCATTTCGGGTGTTTAACTTTCAACACCCCGACGATACTTTATTGGTTGCAGCTTTAAATTCAAACACCAGACCGTATACTTATTATATAAACCATGCAGATCATATTTTTTGGCTTGGGATATCTTCTTCTGATGCCTTAATTAATTTGAGACCCTATTCCAACCTTGTTACAAGTGAAAGGCGCAGCGTTAATCTAAATACTTTTATTCTCCCAGTTAGGCTTAATACTCAGCAAAAGTACCTTTCAAAATCGAGTTCAAGAAAAATACTTACCATTTCGGATGATGATATCGTTATCACCCTAGTAAGCGCCATATGGAAAATATTTCCAGATCGAAATTATAATTTATTTGAAATAATTGAAAAAGTACTCGCGTTTAACGCCAAAGTGCGTTTTATCTTGGTTGGAGTTACGGGTGCAGATTATGAAAGATTTTCGGGTGGCAAAGTACCTGCTCGTGTTGAGTGCGTTGGAGTTCAGCCAGACACTTCGGTATATTTATCAGTGGCAGATTATTACATGGAGGGAATGCCAAGCAATTCTCTAACTGCACTTATGGATGCTATATATGCCGGCTGTTATCCCTTTTTAATTTGGGGTCCTTATCATCCCAATATGCAAATGGATTCTGAGTTATACGTCAATAATGAGGTAAAACATCCAGCAGATAAAAGAATATACTTGGATAAAATACAAGTATCATTAGAAAACCTCGAAAATCCTGAATATAAATTGGCTGTTGGGCATATGCAAAAAAATATAAAGTACTACTGCTCAGACGCCTATTGGGATAGCTTAATGCATTTTAATGAATCCAATTGGACAAGAACTGATTCTCTAGCTCCTATTGAATTTGAGAACACTTTATATGACCAAAGACTTGCTGAGCAAGCAGGCTTATTGTGGAAAATGAACCATCGAAATCCTTATTTTAATACACTAGAAAATTTGTATAATAATGGATTAATTTCTAGAAAGAATTATTTGAAATTATGGTTCAAATCTGGAATTAAGGGCACCCATAGTGTGGTTGAAAAAATCAATTTTAGTTGGAAAAGCATCCTCAGAATAGTACCCCACCCTATTGATGTTGTAAAAACATACTATGCAAGTGTGAATGACAACAATGTTATAAAAAAATACTATAAAACTGTTAAAATAGCAATTAAAAAATGATGAAAGTATCCATTTGCGTTCCTGCATATAAACAAACCGAATTTCTAAAGGAGTGTTTGGATTCTATTGCCAATCAGACCTATAGTAATTACGAGTTGATTGTTACGGACGATACATCAGGAGATATTGTTGCCAATTTGGTTCAGAATTATAAAGATATTTTCGGCGATAGACTAAAATATTATCACAATGAAAAGCCACATGGTAGTCCGGGCAATTGGAATTATTCGTTGGATAAAGCCACAGGGGACTTGGTGCAACTTATGCATCATGATGATTTTTATAGCAACCCAGATTCGTTGCAGTTGTTTGTAGATAGGGCCTTAAAAAATCCGGGGATAAATATATTTGCAAGTGAAGTTTATAGTAAAAATGCTGCCACGGGTGAATTAACAATTACCAGACTAGACAATCACAATCTGAACATTTTAAAAAATGATTTCAAAAGAATATTTTATGCAAATCTTATAGGGCCACCTTCGGTATTTATGCTAAGACGAAATAAGATTCGTTTTGATTCTAGAATGAAATGGCTCGTGGATATGGAGTATTATTTTAGAATATTTGAAAAGTTCAAAAAATGGGAATATATTAACATACCACTTGTAACCAGTATTAACAATGCCAATCACAATGTCACGAATGAATGTATAGAAAACCCTGATGTAGAAATATTTGAACATTTGTATTTTTACAATAAGCATTTCAAAAGCCTATTTCCCTCGATAAGAATGATAGTGAGATTTATAAAGGTTTTTCGCAACTTCGGGGTATTTAGCCCTGCTCAGTTAGATGCCTTCAAAAGAGATCAAAAGGTGCCATTTTTTATGTACTGTCTCACCTATTTACTAAGATACCATCATGTTTTTAAACAAGACTAATAAATACAAACAAGTCTCGTATTCGCAAAGTGGGGAGGATCGGATTATCAAGCATTTATTGGATGGACTTGAAATCAGGAACTTTACCTATCTAGATATAGGGGCGCATCATCCTTTTTATATAAACAATACAGCTTTGTTCTATGAAAACGGAATCCGTGGAATCAATATTGAACCAGATCCTGTTTTATTTAAAGAATTTACGAAGCACCGAAAACAGGATATTAACCTCAATATAGGTATTGCAGAGACGCCTGGTGAATTTGATTTTTATGTAATTTCTGTCCCTACTTTGAATACATTTTCTAAAGCAGAGGCAGAGGCTTACCAGTTGCAAGGAAATTATACCATACAAGATGTAATAAAGGTAAAAGCCGATACGATTGAGAATGTGGTAAAAACACATTGCAATAGCAAATTCCCTGAGTTTTTAACCATAGATGCCGAAGGAATAGATGAATTAATTTTGAAGTCTATTGATTTTAAAAACAACGCACCGCTTGTTGTTTGTATAGAAACAATTACTTTTTCTACGAAGGGCAGAGGGGTAAAAAACATGGAAATAATTTCACTGATGGAAAGCAATGGATATCTGAATTTTGCGGATACCAATATCAACACCATTTTTGTGAAACGCGATGTTTGGGAGAGGTAATAAATTCAATGATTATTTCTAGGTTAAACGGGGGTTTAGGTAATCAAATGTTTCAATATGCCATTGCAAGGAAATTGGCGTTAGAACATAAAACAATTGTGAAACTGGATTTAGAGGATTATTCCAATGCTGGGGTTCACCCTTTTTGTTTGAATAATTTTAATGCACCGTTTAAACTCGCAAAGAATTTGGATTTGGCGTATTTTGGAAAAATTCCGGATTTTGGAAACCCTTTGTGGTTGAGAATTAAAAGAAGAATATTTCCAGTATCAGATATTTTTGAAAAGGAATTTAACTACCATCCTGAGATATTTAAGCAAACTTCAAGGAATACCTATATAAATGGATATTGGCAAACTGAAAAATATTTTGCGGATATAAGGAATATTTTACTGAAAGATTTTTCACCTGCTCATAAAGTGAGTGATAAAACGACAAAAATATTAAATGAAATCGAAAAAAGAAGTTCAATTTCAGTGCATATTCGTAGAGGAGATTATGTGCTAAATAAGTCTACAAATGATTTTCATGGCACTTGTTCCCTAGAATACTATAGACATGCGTCTCAATTAATATTGGGAAAAATAAACGAACCAACATTTTTTGTATTTTCTGACGATATTGAATGGGCTAAATTAAACGTAGAGCTGGGTTGTGAAACATATTTTGTAGACCACAATAATGTAAATACAGCTTGGGAAGATTTATTATTAATGTCTAAATGCAAACACAATATAATTGCAAATAGTACTTTTAGCTGGTGGGGAGCATGGTTAAATACGCATGCCGAAAAAATCGTAATTGCGCCTTCCAAATGGTTCAACAATGCAAAGCTAGATTATTCAGATGTAATTTGTGATGAATGGCTGAGGATATGAAATTGCCGCTAGTATCCGTGGTAATGTGTGCATACAACGCGGATGCGTTTATTTCTGAGGCCATAGAATCAGTGCGTTCACAGAATTACAGCAATTGGGAATTGATTATTATTGATGACGGTTCCACAGATAACACGAAACGTGCTGTAGATTTATTTAATTTTGACAAGAGGATTCAATATTATTGGCAGAGCAATGGAAAGCAAGGGAAAGCCAGAAATAGGGGTGTATCCATAGCCAAAGGCGATTTAATTGCTTTTATAGATGCTGATGATATTTGGCTTCCTGCGAAACTTGAAAAGCAAATAGAGGCATTGAATGCAACCAATGCGGATGTTTTATTTACTTCTGCGGAATATTTTGGTGGTAAAGATGAAAAAACAGCCGAAGTAAATGAGGGGGTTTATGACAATGCATCCCTTTTTTGGAAATTGCAAATCGGCGAAAATCCTGTGGTTTTAAGTTCTGTCCTTATAAAGAAAACGGTTTTTAAAAGTGCAGGAGGTTTTAATGAAACACCTGAAATAGCGGAGGATTTTAATCTATGGCTTGACTTGTGTGATCGTGGATTTTTGTTTTCTGGTTTGATGGAAGTGCTGGTTCGATACAGAATTCATGCGGGGCAAACGTCTCAATCCGAGTCAACAGCATTGTTGCTCTCGGTAAAAGCACAATACCTTGTAAGTTTTAATAAAATTTCGAAAAAAGAAAGAAATGTGCAAATAATGGCTCGCTTGAATAAATATTTGGTGCACAACATAGAGATTTTGACTTTAAAAGACAGGGATAGAATATTAAGTTTTATGGTCAATCCGTTGCAGAAATACTTACATTTTCTCACCCTAAAAGTATTTCTAAGTTTTAATGTTACCCTATTTAAAAAGCTATCGTATAGATTTTTAAATTTGTCTTAGGTATTAAACAATATTTAATGAAAAATACGCAATTTTCAAAATGGACAATTTTGCTAATAATTTTAGCCGTAGTCGTCTATTTCATTCAACCCGTTTATACATGGTTTGCTGCCGATGATTTTTGCCTTATGGCCAAAATACAAGCGGAAGGCTTAATCCGTAACATGTTTCACGATTACATGAACTGGGATGGGCGAAGTATCAGTCTTACTTACCCCGTTTGCCGCATTGGCTTATACGCTGGACTTCCTTGGCTGGGCCCCTTTCTGGGCTCTTTGCTTATGATGGCTATGGCGGTTTTGCTTTTGCGCATTGTGGATAGCAAATTCAACTTCGGATGGACAGGTATTTTCAGAACAATTACGCTGACAGTTTTGTTGTGGCTTGTCTTCTTCAATTTTTTATCTCAAACCCTTTTTTGGACTACAGGAGTGGGCTATAACATGGATATTGTGCTCTTGTTATTGGCCCTGTTTTGGATCAAACAGTGGAAAGGGTCTACCCGTGATTTTGTTTTGGGATTGCCGATTTTCTTTTATGCCGGCACTTGCTCCCCCAATGGGGTTTTGGCATTGCTATTTTTATTATTTGTACAATGGATGCATGAATTGTATATACAAAAAATCCGTAGCAATCCAAAATATTTATATGCTGTTTCATTCATTTTTGTAGCATTGTTTCTCGTGATTTTTTCGCCCGGAAATAAGAACAGAATGTCTTCTTGGGATTGGAAAAACTTAACCCATATTTGGACCATTTATTTTAACTTTAAGTTGTTGCTTAAAAACTTGTTTAACTACAATTCCCTTTTTATTTGGCCCCTAATAGCTATCGGTTTTATGGGCGGTTTGATGAAAGGTTTTGCCAACAATTCAGACGACAAAGGCTGGTTCAAACAGATATTCAACGGAATTTATTTGCATCGTTTTTTTCTGGCGGCAGTTATTGGTTTCTTCTTTTTCCTTCCATTGCCAGGCTTAAATTCTCCCAGAACTGCCATCCAATTTGCAATTTTTGCCACCTTGTACGGGTTGTCAAACTTAGCTGTAATTGTTAATTATTTTGGAGAAAAAAAGAACCAACTATTGCACAATGTTGCGCTTTTGGTAAATTTTATTTTTATCATCACGGCCATGTCACAGGCATTTGACGCCCGTTATGTGAAGAATCAAATGGCTCAAAGGCATTCCAAACTTAAGAGCTTGCAAGGGCAGAACGTGGTACTTACGGAGCAGGATTTTGTGCGCACTCCCGCCACGCGCAGGTTCGAAGATTTGTCTTCAGATAGCGCGTATTGGCTCAACCGATGCGTGGCGGACCATTACCACTTAAAATCAATTAAGATGGTAGATACCAGACCGAAGAAAGTAGTGATGGGCGTAATTACGGATTGAAGGTTAAATATTTGGAAAAACCATTGGAGTTACTATTCTTTTGATTCAAACAGAATTAATATTATTCACCAATCGCTTTCCTTTTGAAGGGGGTGAAACATTTTTAGAAACCGAAATTGGTTATTTGGCAGCATCTTTTGATAAAATTACCCTATATCCCCTTGAAATGGGAGCAGAACTTTATGGTACATTGCCAAAAAATGTAAGTGTTGGTCAACTCAAAATAGCTCAAAATACAAAGATTAGAAATGTTATTTTGTCTTTTGGGAAATTCATTTTTATTTGGTATTTTAATGCATTCTTTAAATCGCATCATCGAAAAAAATATTTGACGCAATTCAGATTCACATGGAACACTTTGATTGGGTATTTGTTTCGTGCAGATACAATTTTCAAAGCATTCCGGTCTAACCCAGAAAATACTGTTTATTATTCATATTGGTTTAATGATTGGGCTTCGGCATTGGCATTGGCAAGGCGGAAGGGGTTGAAAGGAAAATTTGTAGTTCGCGCGCACGGTTATGATTACGATGAAAAACAAAATGGAAGAGGCTATTTTCCATTTCGCGAATCAGAAATGAATCAATTTGATCCTATTGCCCAGATTTCGAAATATGGTAAAAATGCAATGAAGGGTCAGTATCCCGCGTCGCGCAACATCGAAGTGCATAAACTAGGCGTTAGGGATTGCGGGTTTAATGCCGGTGGAAAGGACAATGAGGTATACCATTTGGTGAGTTGTTCGAATTTTGTTCCGCTAAAAAGAATTTCATTGCTCATAGATATTCTTTCCAAATTAGAATTGCCATTTCAATGGATTCATTTTGGTGGTGGAAAGGGCAAGGAAGAAGCTGAAATATATGCAAAAACCAGATTAAAAGATGGAACTTTTAATTTTGCAGGTTCTATTAAAAATGCTAAGGTACTTGGTTATTATAGAACCAACCCTGTGGATTTATTTTTGAACATGAGTGAACTTGAAGGCATTCCTGTGAGTTTGATGGAGGCCATTTCTGCAGGAATTCCGTTAGTTGGATGCAATGTGTGTGGCGTTCCTGAAATTGTATGTAAGGAATCGGGTCTCCTTTTACCAGCAAACCCGGATTCTGAATTGGTTGCAAAAGAGATAGGTGAATTTTTAATTACCAAATCCAGAAGCATGCAATTCCGGCGGGGCGTGAAATTGTTTTGGGAAAATCATTTTAATGCAGATAGTAACTATCCAAACTTTGTAAAAAAAATCTTAATAGAGAATCAATAATGTGTGGCATAGCAGGAATATGGAATTTAGATGGCAGTCAATTGGAGTTGCACAAATTAAAAAAATTTACCGATTCCATGTTAGAACGTGGACCGGATGGTTCGGGTTACGAATTGTATTTAAACGAAACCCTCGGCTTAGGCCATAGACGCTTAAGCATATTGGACCTAAGTGAAGCGGGGCATCAGCCAATGCATTTTGCCGATGACCGTTATAGCATTACTTTCAATGGCGAAATATTTAATTTTCTGGACATACGAGGTGAGTTAAAAACCAAAGGGTATAAATTTAGGTCAGATTCGGATACCGAAGTTGTGCTGGCGGCATACCATGAATGGGGTGCGGAAAGTTTAAATAAATTTAACGGAATGTGGGCATTGGCAATTCTAGATACCCATGAAAATAAACTTTTTATGGCCAGGGATCGATTTGGAATAAAACCTTATTATTATTTACACATTCCAGGAAAAATATTGGCTTTTGCATCAGAAACAAGGGCGTTTAAAAACTTAGAAGGCTATAACCGCAGTATGGATGATCAGATGGTTGGTCTTCAAGCATCGGGTGCCAGAATCCACGGTTCGGGGTATTCTATTTACAAAGGGATACATAGCATTTTGCCAGGGCATTATTCGGTGGTTACGAGCACATCTGGTTTCACACAAAAGCGGTGGTGGCACATCAACGATCACCTGTGGACGGATGTCCCTGCCACTCTAGAAGAGCAGGCAGAAAAATATTATGAGATATTCCAAGATGCTTGCCGGATTAGGCTCATCAGTGATGTAAAAGTAGCAACGGCACTCAGTGGAGGATTAGATTCATCCAGCGTTTATAGCGTAGTCAACGCATTGTTAAAAAAAGGGGGATTGGACAGGGTACCTGCAGATTCACAAAAGGCAGTTGTGGTTACATTTCCCGGTTTGGAAAATGACGAGAGACAATTCGCCGAAAAAGTAGTGGAATTTACAAAAGGTGAGGCAATTTATTTGCCGCAGGAATATCCGAATCTTGCAGAACAAATCACAAAGGACACACAAATATTTGACGGGTTAAATGCATCCCCGATTACTGCTATCAGTGGTATTTACAGAGGCATGCGAGAACAAGGCATTACTGTGAGTATGGATGGTCATGGAGTGGATGAAATGCTTTATGGTTATCGCGATATGATGTATAATTTATTCAATTATTATTACAAAAAAAGGGATTTAAAGCATGCAGATATGATGCGCGATGTAATTTTCCCCACCTATGCGGAACATGACCAAAATAGGGTCTTTAAAAACCTGGAGATGCTCATGAAATCTGCAAAATCACCAATTTCTGGCTTAAAATCGGTCGCGAAAAAAATCTTAAAAAGGAATGCCATAGACAGAACTGCATATCAATCCAATAAATTATTGAAACCCATTGGAGAACCCTATGATTTTTCTCACCTTTCTTATCCAGAACAAATTATTTACAACGAAACTTTTGTAGAAACGCTGCCAGATATTTTTAGAAATTTTGACCTTGCCGGTATGATGAACAGCGTAGAAATACGAATGCCCTTTATGGATTGGAGGCTGGTTGCATTTCAATTTTCACTGCCCATAGAAAGCAAAATAGGCAATGGTTTTAATAAGCTTGTACTGCGGCAAGCCATGAAAGGCAAAATGGCAGAGGAAATTAGAACCAGAAGGCTTAAAATCGGCATCAGCAGTCCCATAGCCAATTGGTTTGCAGGTGATTTAAAAGAGTGGTCCTTGGATTTGTTGTCAAAACGAAGGGCTTCTGGAGAATTGAGATTTGTGAACAATGAATTTATCCATGAATTTAAAATTGGCATCGAAAACAAAACGCTTTCCTTGGAACAAGCACATTCTGCATGGCTGGAATTGAATTGTGAGTTGATTTGCGAATGAGAATTTTGTATATATATCAAACCGCCACAATTCACAATTTTTCATCTGTCCAGAATAAAATAATTTCGCAAATTAAAGCAGCCAATTTGTTAGGTCAAAATGTGACAGGTTTGTTTTTTACAACTCAAAAGGGTGAATTTCCAGAAGTTCCCAATGTACATTTTTACAGAATTACTGAAGTAAATAAAGGATGGTTTCGGAGTATTAGGCAAAATAAAAACACCTATCAAGAAATAAGAAAAGTTTTGAAAGAAATTGCCAAGAAAGAGGATAAAATCTATTTGAGATATTGGGGTATCGGCATGGAAATGCTTCGCTTGGCAAAAGAATTCAAAGGTAAAATCGTTTGGAATCATTTGACGGCTGAAACCAAGGAAATAGCGATGTATTCTTCAGATAGCCCTTCCATTTATTCGAGGTTTTTAAGCAAAATAGAGTTTAAGTGGTTTCCGATTTTCATGGATAAAACCATAGGAAAATTCACCAGAAGGTATGCCGGCAAAGCGGTTGTAAATTCTATGGACATTGCTGAATTTGAGCAAAAGATGTGTTTGGGAAAATATGAATGTGCAGTCATTCCAGATGCGGTAGATTCCGCCAATATGCAAGTAGCGCAGCTTCATCCATTATCAACCCCTATCCGCATGGTATTTTTAAAGGGTGCATCAGGCGCTGCGGAGTATAACGGCTTGGATAGACTGGTGCGCGGTATAGCTGAATATGTGGGTGAATTACAATTTCACCTTACCATTATTGGCGGAGATTTAATTTATGAAAAGGCTTTAATTCAGAAATACCAAGCGGATGCTTTTGTGACCTTGAAAGCTGCAATGCTAAAAAATGAAATTGATGCCGAAATTGGCAATTATAATTTGGCGGTTGGGCAATTAGGAATGCATAAAAAGGGAATTCGATCCAATTCTACCCTAAAGACTCGAGAGTATTTTGCTAGGGGAATTCCATTTATATTTGCCCACCACGATCCTGATTTTTCAGATTCGAAGGAAGCCTTGAAATACTGTCTGGAATTGCCAGCAGATGATAAACCCATTGACCTCCACGTAGTCTTGGATTTTTTGAATAAGGTATATAAAATAGAAAATGTGGGTGAAAAAATGCATAATTATGCAATAGAATACTTGGATTATTCTGCAAAAATGAAACAAATTGTGGATTTTATTTTGCGGTAATATTTTTTATAGATGAACCCGTGGAATGAAATAAATACCAGCGCTGTAAAAGGCATACTTTGCGATTTAGACGACACACTCTATTCATATGACCCTTGCAATAAAGCGGGTTTTGAGGCATGCAAAGCATTTGCATTGAATGAATATAGCATTGGGAATGTACAATTTGAGAATTTCTGGAAATTGGCCAGGGAAAAAGTACACCAAGAAATACCAGAATTTGCGGCTGGTCATTCCAGATTGCTTTATGCATTAAAATTATCTGAGTTTTATTTCGGAAAATTAATCCCAGAATTTGTACTCGCCGCGGAAGAAGTTTATTGGAGTCATTTTATAGACCATATGGTTTGGAATACAAGCGCTGAAATATTTTTATTACAAGCCTCGGAAAAAGGCAAGAAAATTTGCATTGTTACCGACCTCACCACACAAATACAATTGAGAAAATGGATCAAGCTTGATTTGGGAAGGTTTGCGCAATTTATGGTTACTTCGGAAGAAGCCGGATATGAAAAACCCAATCCCCGCATATTTAAACTTGCCTTAGAGAAACTTAATTTGAAAGAACATGAAGTAATTATGATTGGAGATTCTAAAAGCAAGGATATTGAGGGTGCAACCGCCTTGGGAATCAAATCTTATCATATTAAAATTAAATAAATGGGAATATTTGGATTTGAAATCAAAGACAAATTGGGCAGAAATAAAGTGCCTTTAGGAAAATCTCGCCTTTTCTGGTGCGGGGTAGTGCTGAAGGTATTTTTAGCGGTATTTTTTGCATCAGATTATTTACGCTTGCAATTTGCTCCCTTTGCCGATTATTTTATACAGTCTGGATTCAAGGATCCTTATTTATACTTTCACGACTATGGCTTAGGAATGGATTTTCCTTACCCCCCATTAATGCTATTTTTGTTCTCTTTGCCCCGTTTTATCTTGTCTCCATTCACCGGCGTTAATCCTGCAGTTTTCGGCATGCTCGAAAGTTTTATTTATCGCATTCCTTTGTTTGTAGCCGATCTTGTTATTTTATTTGTTTTAATGCGTTGGTTAAAATCACGCATTCGGCAAGTTCTTATCTGGTATTGGCTTTCACCCGTATTGATCTATATCAATTATTTCCATGGACAATTGGATGTAATTCCAATAGCATTGCTTTTTGTTTCACTGTATTTGTTATTCAAAAACAAATGGCTGCTTGCTTGTACGCTGTTAGCGGCTTCTGTGGGCTGTAAAACCAATATTGTTGTTGTGCTTCCCTTTTATTTATTGTATCAATTTAGGCAATCTCGAGAGGGTATTAAACAGCCGATTGTTTCATTATTGGTATTTTTCTTTGTTGTATTTTTGGTGAATTTGCCATTTTTGAATTCCCCTGCTTTTTTGAAAATGGTTTATAACAATCCCGTGCAGAATCAGGTTTTTGATTTATTCTATCAGTTTAATAAAAATCTAAAAATATATTTCATACCAGGCGTGTTTTTTACTTTAATACTTTGGTATTATACATTGCGGTTTGTGAATAGAGACCAGCTTACACTGTTTTTAACATTTGGTTTTCTTGCACTAACTTTGATGGTAGCGCCCATGCAGGGATGGTACTATTGGATAATGCCTTTGTTTATTTATTTCATTATTAAACAAGGCCAGCGCGAAAAACAAGTTTTTGTTTTATTGAATGTTCTGTATTTTGTTTATTTCGCTTTGGCTCCAAAATGCGATTATTTTATTTCTTGTAATATTCCGGGGGTAAACGAATTTACTGCGGTTTTGGTTGGCTTTGGGCAAAATGAAAAGGCCCTGAATATTGCATTCACACTTTTGCAAACAACGTTGTTACTTTCCGGTGTTTTGGTGTATAGAAAGGGAATTAGCAATAACATTCAAACCAAATTTTTATCACAGCCATATCTTGTGGGCATAGGTGGCGACAGTGCCGCTGGCAAATCAACATTAACGAAAGATTTGGCCGCAATCTTTAACCAATCCAACACAACCGTAATTCGAGGGGATGACATGCATCGCTGGGAAAGAGGAGATGAAAACTGGCAGACACTTACCCACTTGGATCCCAAGGCAAACCGTTTGCACCTTGATTTGGCGCATACCAAACAGTTGAAAACAGGACATGGCATTCTCCGCAGTTTTTATGACCACAGCACTGGAAGGTTTTCTTTACCCCGTTTTATCCAGCCCAACAAATTGATTATTTTTGAGGGTTTGCATTCGTTTTACCTAAAGGATCAAAGTGAAATATATGATTTAAAAATTTACATGGAGCCAGAAGAGGATTTGCGAATTTGGTGGAAAGTAAAACGAGATGTAAAAAAGAGAAATTATAGCCCGGAAAAGGTAATCGAGCAATTAAATCAACGGGAAGAAGATTCTGAAAAATTTATACGCAGTCAACGAAACCGGGCGGATATTGTTGTCACATATTTTAACCTCCAGCCATTGGATATTCACCAAACGGAAATGGAACCCGAAATTGGTTTAAAATTAACCATTCCAGAAAATATACATATTGATTTATTGCTTGAATTGCTCTCGAATATTCAGGGGCTTCAGGTAAACCACAGGTACACAGAAAGCAGACAGGAAATGGTGATTACCGGCAGCATTCATCAAATGGAAATTGAATCTGTAGCTTGGGAATTATTGCCAGAACTGGAGGAGATTGGGATTAACGAATCTCAATGGGGAGAGGGTTTTAACGGATTATTGCAGTTGGTGACGGTGTATGTTATTTTTAATAAAATGTATTTGGGCGTGTGAAAAAAACAGATTATTTAGGAAATGGCGTAGCTGCGCATCGTGGAAATATGTCTTTGTTTCCTGAAAACACCATGGAAGCATTTCAAAGTGCCGCTGATATGGGATGCAGTTGGTTGGAATTGGACATTCAGCTTTCATTGGATGGTCAAATTGTGGTAACACATGATGCAAGCGCACTCCGAACTTGTGGAGTGAACTGTGTCATTTCAGAAATTACATTTGAAGAATTAAAAAAATTAAATTTTGGAGCATTTATTCAGGATGGCAAATTTTATAAATTGCCGTTATTGTCTGAAGTTTTCGAATTGGTAAAAGCTACGAATATTCGAGTTACGATACAACCGAAATGCAACGGTGCCGTTATACCTGCAATAAAATTGGCAGAAGAATTCGGAGTGATAAATAAAATTGCTTTCAATGAATTGAATTGTGAATATTTAATTGAAGCAAAAAGGGTCAATCCTGCAATCCCTGTATTTTGGGATCGGTTGCCAGGTACGGATATTGAAAATGATATTTTTATTGCAAAACAATTTGGGTTTGAATGTATGATGTATGTTTTGGATGGATTGCAGCAGAAAACGATAACCGAAGTGAAAAATGCGGGTATTGAGTGCGGTGTTTGTGTGGTGAATGAAGACGAGGAAATGGACAAATTTTTGAATTGGGGGGTTCGCATGTTTTATACTGATTATCCTCAAAAATTACTTCAAAAAATATAAAAATTTTGCAACATATCCAAATTATTTAAGAAAATATGAAAATAGTGATACCTATGACGGGCCAGGGAAGTAGGTTTAAAAAAGCAGGTTACGATACCTATAAAGCCCTGATTGAAATACACGGAAAACCTGTCATTCAACATGTTGTAGAAATGTATCCAGGCGAGACCGATTTTATTTTCATTTGTAGAAATGACATGTTAGAAGAGACCGATTTAAAGCAATTGCTTTTAGATCTGGTTCCGACGGCTACAATTGTGGGCATGAACTCACATAAACATGGACCTGTTTTCACCATGACCAGTGTTTACGATTTAATAGATGACAACGAACCAGTAATATGCAATTATTGTGATTTTGCCCAAGTATGGGATTATACGCATTTTAAAAAATACATTCAGGAAACGGAATGCGATGGCGCTGTAATTTGTTATACAGGCTTTCATCCAAATTTATTGCATCCGCATAATATGTATGCCACTTGTCTCGTAGATTCGGATAAAAATATGCTTGAAATTACCGAAAAGCACAATTATGAAACAGACCGTGAAAAGGGATATTATTCAGGAGGTACTTATTATTTCCGGAAAGGAAAATACATTAAGAAATATTTCGAAGAATTGATGGAAAAAGACATTCGTGCAGTGGGTGAATTTTTTATCAGTTTACCCTATAATTTTATGGTGCGCGATGGATTAAAAGTGAAAGTATATGACGATGTACCTTTTTTCTGCCAATGGGGAACACCTGAAGATATGGAAGAATACATGGCATGGGCAGATATATTTGAGAATTTAAAGTATGGTGAATAAATTAATACCCATGGCGGGAGCCGGCAGCCGCTTTGCGATGAAGGGATATGAAACGCCTAAACCTTTGTTGCCCATTATGGGCAAGCCTATGGTTGTGAGTGCAGCACGTGATCTTCCAGGTCCAGATGAAAATCATATTTTTGTTTTAAGGGATACACACATAGCACAATTTGGAATTGATCAGGTTTTAAATGAACATTTTCCCGGGAACCGCCAAGTAACCATCGACCATTTGACAGAAGGCCAAGCTAGCACTTGTTTAATGGCACGAGATCTTATTTACAACGACCATGAATTGCTCATTGGTGCCAGCGATAACGGAATGATTTACGATGAAGCATGGTTTCAGGAATTGAAAAAAACTGCGGATGCATTGGTATTTACTTTTCGCGGAAATCCAACGGTAGTGCAGAATCCAAAAGCCTATGGATGGTGCGTTGTGGGCGAAGATGGATTGACAATTACTGAGGCAAAAGTAAAATTTGACATGCCAGATCCCATACACAACCACGCCTATGTTGGAGCCTTTTGGTTTAAAACGGGTAAATTATTTGTGGATGCGGCGGATAGAATGATTCAGCAAAATCGCAGGGTAAATGGGGAATTTTATGTGGATGAATGTATTAACGATGTGATAGCCATGGGACTTACTGCCAAAGTGTTTGAAATGAAACATTATATCTGTTGGGGAACGCCAGATGATTATAAAACATTTACTTACTGGAACAATTTTTATCAATTAAAAAAGCAAGGAAAACCCTATGTTGTCAATCATTCTTCCGTGCTATAACGAACGGGACAATCTTGTTTTTTTGATGCAAAGCTTAGATGCGGTAGTTGCTCAGAAAAAGGATATTGAAATAATTCTCGTTGACAACGGATCTACTGACAATTCACAGCAAGTATTTGAACAAGAATTAAAGCATCGCGATAAAAAAATATTCAAAGTGCTGAAGGTGGAGAAGAACATCGGATATGGTTTTGGAATACTCAGTGGTTTGCGCGCTGCCAATGGAAATATACTTGCAATTACGCACGCCGACAGACAGACAGATCCTTTGGATGTTTTGCGCGCCCTGGCAATATTTGAAACCGAAAATAAGGATGACCTAATGGTTAAGGGGCATCGCAAAAACCGAAAGTTAATGGAAGCGGTATTTTCTTATGGCATGGGTTTATTGGCATCTGTTGTGTTAGGAAAAAGACTCACGGAAATCAATGCCCAACCGAAATTATTTAGTAAAAAGTTTTTTAATTTAATAGAGAAAAATGCGCCTATTGATTTCGCGTTGGATACCTATTTGTTATATCAGGCAAAAAAAATGGGCAAAGTGATAGAGTTTCCAGTCTATTTCGCCAAACGGGTTGCTGGGGAGGCAAAAGGCGGAAGTGGCAGTTCGTGGAAGGTGCGCTGGAAATTAATGAAGCGTTGCACGGGCTATATTTTTGAACTAAAAAAGGCAATTTAACTTCCATGAAAAAGTGGCTGAATGAAATAAAGTCAAATCCAGTATTTTATACAATTGTATTAGGTGCCTTGGTTTTTTCCATGTTTAACAATACATTTTTTTTGGATGGATCAAATATTCACCGTGAGTTTAGCGCACATGATGAGTATCTTACTGTGAGAGAAGTATATGCCATTCTGAACCCACTTTCATGGAAACATTTTATTATGGCTGTCATAAGCGGAAGTATGCTGTATTATGGCAGAATTATGTACAATATAGATGCTGTTGTTGCGTGGATTCCATTTCTGATTTGGGGCATTAAAGGAATGGTTTATTCCATTCGTATGGTGCACGTAATATTTGCATTAGCAGGTTTAATATTACTGGCCAAAACTTTTATAAAAAACAAAATCGGGCAGATATTATTTTTATCCATTTCACTTTTATTTTATTTTACACTTTACTTTTTCACCGTTCCAAAGCCAGAACCTACCCAATTGTTTTTTCTGGCCTGGTTCCTTTTCTTGTTTAAAAAAAGTGAGTATAAATACGGAATTCATTTTATTTTATTGGGAATTTCCTATGGGATAAAATTCAATGTTCTAACCTTGCTTCCCTTCTTGTTTATTTTACCCATTTGGCATCACGGCATAGATATAAAAAGTGCTTTAAAGTCAGTTGCATGGTTCGTTACAGGAATATTTGTGGCAATTCCTTGCCTTATCCTCTCCCCCATAAAACCCAAATTTTTTGAAACCTATATAGCCGATACCTTTGGCAGTGCCAAACATTACGACGATGTCGCAAGTGTAGGCTTTACCGATTGGTTTCATCCCATTTGGACAGAATATTACAATGGGGGAATTGGTTTTGCTTTGTTGTTTATCTTGTTGTTGGTATTGGTTCTTTTTCATTCGAAAGAATTTATTAAAAAGTCATTGGCAAACAATGATACTTTGGTTCCCATTTTTATTGGCTTATTTTTAATACTTCCAGTTTTTATTACAACCAAAAGGCTTTGGCCACACTATCTTTGGACAGGGCAACTTTTTTTATTGCTAGGCGTGTGTGCCTGGAATCCTGCGCGCAAAAGATTTTATTTCTTTCAAACGGCAACATTGGCATTCCTCCTATTGGGAGTTTTTATGGCGGATTACAAATTTACCAAAGGGCTATTTTCAAGAGAATCTGAAAAAAGGGATGAAAAAAAATGGGCTCTAAATTCGATAGATTATATTTATGCCAAGATGGGGAAAGCGACCATATTGTCTGATGTATCGGTTTATTATCCTTTTGCAGAATTTTTAAAAACAAGAAGGTTTCATCCATTTGCGGGGCCTTATCCAGTAGAACTTCCATTGAAAGCAATGTATTGGAGATCTCCTGTTTCGCTTAACCATATTGCAGAAATAGATGCAGATTACTTGTTGCTTAAAACAGAGGATCTGCGTACGAATTTATCCGAAACCGAAAGCACATCGCATGGTGTCGAGAATATAGCTGCGCAGAAAGAACTACGCACAGAATTGGGTAAAAGCATTTTATTTGACACTTCTATAGGCCCATTTAAAATTTATAAAATTCGCAAATAATGCAACTGATATTTTTAGCGCATAACTGTAATATAACTTTTGTAAAAACAGAAATTTCAATGTTATTGGAGAATCCTGAAATATCAGAATTGCATGTTTTTACGGAAAAAACCAATGCGTTAGATGGAATGCTTGCGAATGACAAATTCTATCCACATTTCTACACAAATTTGTCGGTAGGGTTGTCGATTTTTACCCAAGTTAAATTGTATTTCTCTGAGCTGTTTCAAAACCGCAAATATTATAAATCTTGGAGTCGAATCAGGGCTGGATTTTCAGAGATGAGAAGTGAATTGAGAAAGACAAGTTTTATTTTTCAATCAGGTATTCCTTCTAATGCTGTATTTTATTCTTTCTGGGGTTCCAATGAAGCTTTCATTCTCTCAATTTTAAAGAAGTATAAAAACATATCGAATTTTGCTTGCACCCGTGTTCATAGTTATGATGTGTATGAGGAATTAGATGGTAACAATGGGATACCTTGGCGGTGGTTGATGAATAAAACGGTGGATTTTATTTTTCCAATTTCAGAAAATGGTCGCGAATATTTAATCAAAAAATATCCTGAAATTAGTGGAAAAGTTAAAACTTTTTATCTGGGTATCCCGCTGAAGGAACCATTAAGGATAAATGAAGCGCCCTTAAAAGAGGTTGCTGTAGTTTCTTGCGGCTGGGTTTATCGGCATAAAAATTTCGATGCAGTCTTTCAGTCTTTAAATAGGATCCCGAATCTCGTATGGACTCATATTGGAATTGGCGATGATTTTGACCGATTATCCAATAGTGTCAAAAATGAAGCAAACATTCATGTAAATCTTTTGGGCTCAAAAACGCAGCGAGAAATTCAAGATATATATACGCAAAGTAAATTTACATGTTTTATAAGTTTGAGCACCGCCGAAGGCCTCCCCGTGAGCATGATGGAAGCTCTGGCTTTTGGCATTCCGATTGTAAGTTCGGATGTGGGCGGATGTGCTGAAATTGTAAACGAAAATACGGGTGTTTTGTTGTCCAAGAATTATGACGATGAGGAAGTACGGTTGGCGGTGGAACAATGTGCCGTTAAATTTAGCAGTGTTGAATCACGGAGAGCCATTCAAGAGGAATGCAAGAGAAAATTTGATGCAGAAAAAAATGCAAAAAATTTTATTCAGTTTCTCAAAGAACAGAGTCAAATTATACGGGGTAGCCTATAGATATGAAAAAAACAATGATGCTGCTTGCAGGTGGGTTTGGAACTCGTTTAGCCCAAGTGGTAGCGGATGTTCCAAAACCCCTGGCTCCTGTGAATGGAACTCCGTTTTTGTATTACGTTTTAGAATCTTTTGTACTACAGGGTGTAAATGATTACATATTTTTACTGCACCATATGGCGGAGAAAATGGTAGATTTTGTTGTCAAAGAACACAAATCGGGAATTTTAGAAAACTGTACCGTGCGGTTTGTGAGGGAAGAAACACCCTTAGGCACAGGTGGGTCTGTGGCGAATGCCGTTCGAGAATTAAAATTAGATTCGGGTTTTTTTGTATCGAATGCCGATACTTGGTTAAATGCGGGAATAGAAGAATTGTACAACGCCAGTGAAACATCTATCGGTGTTGTGAAAGTGAAAGATGTTTCGCGTTATGGCAAAGTGAATTTAAATGGAAATAGTATCCAGTCTTTTGAAGAAAAGACACACAATGCAGGCGAGGGTTTTATTAATGCTGGGCTTTATTATTTCAAACCACAAGTGTTTGCTCAAATAAAAGAAACTGCGTTTAGCATGGAAATGTTCATTTTCCCTAAACTGGTAAAAGAAGGCAAACTTTTTGGAAAAGAAATAAATTCAGATTTCATTGATATTGGGATTCCCGAAGATTACTACAGGTTTTGCAAATGGATTGAGTCGAACAAAAAAGAAAAATTATGATGCTTGAAAATATCACGATTCCTGGAGACAAATCGATTAGAGAAGCGTTGGTGAGGATTGAGAAAAATCACCAAGGGACTATTTTTGTAACTGACAATATTGGGGTGGTTATAGGCATGGCAACAGATGGCGATATTAGAAGAGGACTGCTGAACAATTTAAGTTTAGACCATTCAATTTCGGCTTGCATAAATAAAGTTTTTGTAAAGGTGGATCCATCTACCCATCGAGAGAAAATATTAAAACTTTTTGATAACAAAATAAAAGTAATTCCAGTCATTGACAAAGACGGAAGGTTGCAAAATGTATACACCAAAGACAACTTGCCGCACCAATTGGAAATTAGAACCTACTCTCGGGCTAAATCGCCAGTGCGCATAAGTTTTGGCGGTGGCGGATCTGATTTAACGCATTACTTTATACAATCTGATGGAGCCGTAATAAACGCTACAATTTCGCTGTTTAGCCATGCGAGTTTGCACCGCCGGTTAGACACTAAAATTATCATTGAATCTGGCGATTTGAAGGAACGCTTAGAGGCAAAGAACCTCGAAGAAGCGCTTCTTATTCCTGGTAACTTTGGATTGATACAGTCGGTGCTTAAAACCATAAAACCCGATTTTGGTTTTGAATTGTTTTTGTATTCAGACTTTCCAATGAAATCTGGGTTGGGTGGCTCAGCGGTAGTCGCTTCTTCCATTTTTGGCTGTTTTAATGAATTTAGAATTGACAAATGGAACCATTATGAAATTGCCGAACTTGCTTACCAAGCAGAAAGGTTAAGTCTTGGAATTGCTGGAGGTTGGCAAGACCAATATGCCACTATTTTTGGAGGCATAAATTTTATGGAATTTAAGGCAGAGCAAAATTTAATTCATCCATTAAAACTCAATGAAGATGTAATCAATGAATTGGAAGAGTGTTTGATTTTGTGTGATACGGATACCATGCATGAAAGTGGGGATGTGCATGAAGACCAGAAAAAGGAGATGAACAAAAGTGCCATTAAGGATCTTGTGGATAAAAATGTGGAACTCACTTATAAAATGAGAAACATGCTTTTACGCGGCCAACTTCATGATTTTGCGCAAGCACTCGACCTAGGTTGGGAGTATAAAAAGCAATTTAGCAGCCAAATCTCGAACCAGGATTTGGATGCAATTTATACACATGCAAAAGCCAACGGATCGCTGGGTGGAAAGTTGCTGGGTGCAGGCGGTGGCGGATTTTTTCTTTTCTTTGTACCTGCAAAAGACAAAAACAGATTGATGAAGGCAATGGAACAAATAGGAAAGCGTGCGGTACCGTTTCGATTTGAGCAAAACGGACTTAGATCTTGGTCGGTTAGAGAGGATAATTAAAATACAAAGCGCAGATGAGTATAGAAATTGGCAATTTCCATGTAGGTGGGGATAGAACATTTATTATTGCGGAAATTGGCAACAACCATAACGGGAGTTTCGATCGTGCAATTCAAATGATTGAAATGGCAGCTGATATTGGGGTAGATTGTGTTAAATTTCAAATGCGGCACCTGGATCAGGTTTATAGGAAAAGAAGTTTAAACCGAAACGGAGAAGATTTAGGAACGGAATATATCATCGATTTGTTGAACCGTTTCGAACTGAGTTTGGAGCAACATAAAAAAGTTGCGGATTATTGCAAAACCAAAGGAATTTTATACATGTGCACTCCTTGGGATGCTGGAAGTATCGCAGAATTGGAAAAGTTTGGCGTTCCGGCCTATAAAGTCGCCTCCGCAGATCTTACCAATTTACCATTAATCGACAAACTTTGCAAAACAGGCAAACCGCTTATTCTTTCTACTGGAATGAGCACTTCTAAGGAAGTTCAACAAGTGGTAGATTTTTTAAATGCAAGAGAAACTAAATTCATTTTGTTGCATTGCAACAGCACATATCCGGCACCATTTCACGACATTAATTTAAATTGGATTCCTTCTTTAAAAAGAATACATCCATTTGTAGGCTATTCTGGCCACGAAAGGGGAATAGCAGTTTCTTTGGCAGCGGTAGCACTGGGCTCTTGTGTCATTGAAAGACACATCACGTTGGATAGAAATATGGAAGGCCCAGACCATGCCGCTAGCCTTGAGCTCAAAGAGTTTGCAGATTTGGTAAAGGGAGTAAGAGAGATTGAAGAATCGATGGGCGTGCATACACTCCGCAGCGTTAGCCAAGGCGAAATGATAAACAGGGAAAATCTTGGCAAAAGTATGGTTGCCTCCAAAGCCCTAAAAGCAGGTACCATCATTACTGCAGAAGATATTAAAGTGTTAAGTCCAGGACAAGGTTTATCTCCATTGTTCTTTGATAAACTTTTGGGTAAGAAGTTGCTGCGGGATATGGATGAGGAAGACTTTTTTTACAATACGGATATTGATGAAAATCGAGTAAAACCTAGGCCTTACAAATTCCAGCACAAATGGGGCGTGCCTGTAAGATTTCACGATTTTAAAAAATACAATGGCGTAATTAAACCCGATTTGTATGAATTTCATCTTTCCTATTCAGACATGGATTTGAATCCAGCTGATTTTTTAGAAGGCACTTACGATTGTGGTTTTGTAATCCATGCACCCGAACTTTTTAAAGGCAGTCATTTAATGGATTTGGCAACTTTAGAAGATGATTACAGGGAAAATTCTATACAAGAAACACAAAGGGTAATTAATTTAACAAAGGATTTAAAGAAATATTTTCCGAACGAAAAAAGACCAATGATAGTGGCCAACATTGGCGGATTTAGCATGGATGCACCTATTTCGCAAGAATTGAAATTAAAATATTATGATCGTTTTTTTAAATCGTTAAATGAATTGGATACCGAAGGGGTAGAAATCATTCCACAAACCATGGCACCTTTTCCTTGGCATTTTGGAGGACAGCGCTACCAGAATATATTTATTCATATTGCAGAAATTGAGCAATATTGCAACAAATACGGCATTAGAATGTGTTATGATGTTTCACACACTATGTTGGCTTGCAATTATTACAATTGTGATTTTTATGATTTTTCATCACGCATAGCACCGTTTACAGCCCATATCCACATGGGAGATGCAAAAGATTTAAATGGGGAAGGTTTACAAATTGGCGAAGGAACCATAGATTTTATCAAATTGGGCAAAATATTCAACGAGAATTGTCCGAATGCAACCTTTATACCTGAAATTTGGCAGGGTCATAAAAATGAAGGCGAAGGGTTTTGGATTGCTTTGGAAAAGCTAGAAGGTTTAATGTAATATGAAGGATGTAATTTTAACAGAAATTAAAGCCTCTTTGGATGTAAAGGAACGCGTTTTAAAGGATGCGGTTTTAATTGCCCAATTGGAACAATTGGCCGCTGATAGTATTGCAACTTTAAAAACAGGGGGAAAAATAGTTTTCTGTGGCAATGGCGGTAGTTTTGCAGATGCACAGCATTTGGCGGCAGAGTTAATTTCGCGTTTGCGCTTTGATCGCGATGCTTTGGCATCGGTTGCATTGGGAACAAATAGCTCTAATCTTTCTGCCATTGGTAACGATTATGGATATGAACATATTTTTGAACGTGAATTAATGGCTACTTGTTCGAGTGCAGATTTATTTATTCCCATTAGCACAAGTGGAAATAGCAAAAATATTTTGTTGGCAATTGACGCGGCCATAGCAAAAGGTATGAACATTTGTGGATTTACAGGGGGTACAGGCGGAAAAATGAAAGACGTTTGCAATTGTCTCGTAGTTCCTTCATCTGTTACCGATAAAATCCAAGAAATACATATTATGTTTGGACATATTTTGTGCCATTTAATTGAAAGCCATATTTTCAATAAAAATAAATGATAACAAAGTATTTCAACAGTTTGGGTGTAATGCAAGGTAGATTGTTGCCAAAATTCAAGGGTAGGTATCAGGCGCACCCTTCAGGATATTGGCAAAATGAATTTGAAATTGCAAAAAAATACAATTTAGATTATATTGAATTTATTTTGGATTATAATGATGCAGACCAAAATCCATTGTTATATTTAGGTGGCATAGATGAAATAAAATCCCAAATTACCAAATCAGGAGTAGGTGTAAAATCCGTTTGTGCCGATTATTTTATGGAAGCCCCTATGCATTCTTCTGATCCCTATATAGCTAAAAAAAGCATAGAAATTTTAAAGAACCTTATTGTAAATGCCGCAGAATTGCGCATATCCGACTTGGTTATTCCCTGCGTGGACCAATCGTCCTTAAAGGGCAATGAGGCAAAGCGTCTTTTTATTGCAGCTTTAAAACAAGTGGAGGAATTAAGTGAAAAATCAAATGTAAACCTCGCTTTGGAAACGGACTTAAATCCTAAAGATTTTGCGGAATTACTTGCGGAATTGCCTGCCAAAAATGTAACCGTAAACTATGATACTGGAAACAGTGCCTCTCTAGGTTATTCAGTTACCGAAGAGTTTAAAACCTACGGGAATAGAATTTCAGACATTCACATAAAAGACCGCAAGTTGGGCGGAGGTTCCGTAGAATTGGGTAATGGAGATGTTGATTTTAACAGTTTTTTTAGAGCATTACAAACCATCCATTTTAAAGGGATATTTGTGATGCAAGCATTTAGGGATGATGAAGGGATTGAAATATTTGAAAAACAATTACATTGGATACAAAAATATAATTTATCATAAATGAATACGGTTGCAATCATATTGGCAAGGGGCGGATCTAAAGGAATTCCTAAAAAAAACATCATTGATTTTTGTGGGAAACCGTTAATTGCATGGACCATTGAAAACTGCATCCAAGGCGGTGCAACTTCCGTTTGGGTAAGTTCTGATTCGGATGAAATACTTGAAGTTGGTAAAAATTTCGGGGCTAAATCTATTAAAAGACCAGATGCAATTTCGGATGATTTTGCAAGCAGCGAGGTGGCTTGGAAACATGCCATTGAATATATTGAATCCACTACAAACGAAAAAATAGATTGGGTATTGGCGCCTCAAATCACTTCACCATTGCGTGAAAGCAAAGACATTAAATTGGGCATTGAAAAAGCGCTAAGTGGAGATTGTGATTCCTATTTCGCTTGTAGCATTGCTGAAGATCTCTTTTTTTGGCAGCGAAATGGCGACGGCAATTTAGACAGTGTAAATTATGATTGGAGAAACCGAAAACGCAGACAAGATATTGCGGAACAGTATATCGAAAATGGTTCTTTCTACCTATTTACACCTTCGGTCCTTATGGAAAACAACAACCGTTTCGGAAAGAAAATTGGATACGTTGAAATGGAGTTTTGGAAGATGTTTGAAATAGATTCTCTCGAAGATCTTAGAATGTGCTCTGCCCTTATGAAAGAATTTGTGATTTCAAATTCCTCCACTAACCGTTAAACAGTTTTCAATATTTACCTGACTATATTTGCATAATAATACATAAACCTATAAAATAATGACTCAAATAAATCCAAGTGGACGCGTGGTTTACATGAATGGTACCTTTGTTCCGGAGCATGAAGCTAAGATTTCAATTTATGATTCAGCCTTAATGTTTGGAGACATGGTTTTTGAAATGACCCGGTCTTTTAATAAAAAGCAATTTAAACTGCGCGAACATTTAGAAAGGTTAATGACGGGTGTGAGCTTATTGCACATCCCATTAAAAATGACCATAGATGAATTGGAAGAGGCTTGCTACAAAACCATAGAAGCCAATGATCCGGTATTTTTGCCCACGGATGAACACCGATTGATGATTAATATTAGTCGTGGTCCGCTGGGAATTTATGCGCCAATTTTTGGCGGTAAAATGGAAGCTACGGTTACCATTGCAGATTTCCCCCTAAAATGGACAGTAGCGAGCATGGGCAAGTATTACGACAAGGGCATAAACTCTGTAATCCCTTCCCAACGTGCAATTCCAGCTACGCTGATGGATCCAAAAATCAAGAACCGCAGTCGCTTGTATTATCAAATGGCCAATATTGAGGTTTCTCAATTCAAAGGCGACAACAATTGGGCACTTTTATTGGATCCAGATGGTTTTATCACAGAAGGAACAGGAGATAACTTTTTTATGGTAAAAGATGGCAAATTAATTACCCCAGAAGGTAGAAATATTTTGCGCGGAATTAGCCGAGCCTATATTTTTGATTTAGCTGAAGAATTGGGTATTCCTTGCATAGAGAAAAACATTGAACCATACGACGTTTATACTGCGGACGAAGCTTTTCTAACAGGCACACCATTTTGTATTTTACCTACAACTTCTCTCAATGGATTGCCAATAGGGGATGAAAAAATGGGAAAAATAACCACAATATTGTTGAAAGAATGGGGCAACCGTGTTGGCTTGGATATTGTGCAACAAATCCAAGTTTGGAGCAAAGAAGTTGAAAACCAAAACGCGGGCAGCGCGCCAACACCTTACCAATTTAAACGCAATTAATTGAATTTAAACCTTCTAAATAAAATCGCAGTTATTGCTGGCGGAACCAAAGGCATTGGTTTGGCTATAGCAAACGCTTTTTTAGAAGAAGGCGCATCCGTTCATGTAATTGCTAGAAATTTTCCCAAGGAAAAAGCAAATGAAAACCTTCATTTTTACCAAGGGGATCTCACCAAAGCAGAAGATGTTGCTGAAATTTCGAAGAAAATATTTTCAAAAACGGGTAGTAAAATCGATATTCTAATTTGCAGTGTGGGCAATGGAAAAGGTACACCCGAGGATTTACCCGACCCTCTAGAATGGTCGCGTCTTTGGGAATTAAATTTTGAAACGTCGGTGAATTGTGTGAGGGTATTTTCTGAAAGTCTTAAAAACAACAAAGGGAATATTGTATTTATTTCTTCTATAGCAGGCCTTGAGTATCTTGGCGCGCCTACAGCCTATGCGGTTGCAAAGTCTGCATTAATTGCACTTTCGAAAAACTTATCCGTAAAAATGGCACCGGAAGTGCGGGTAAATATTATAGCTCCAGGAAATATTTTTGTTGAAGATGGAACTTGGGATTTTAAATTAAAATCTGACCCAGAGGGTGTTCTAAAAATGCTGGAAGAAAAAGTAGCGTTGAAACGATTAGGGAGTCCAGATGAAATTGCGAATCTTGCGGTGTTTTTGGCATCTTCTAAAGCGGCTTTTATTACCGGTGCATGCTTTGTAGCAGACGGCGGACAAACTGTATCCTATTAACAAATGGAAATTTTCTCATTAAAAAATAAAGTTGTTGTAATCACAGGTGCGGCTGGCTTGCTAGGAACTGAACATGCCATGGCTGTAGCTGCGGCAGGCGGTACTCCTATATTGTTGGATTTGAACCAGGAACGTTTAGACAATCTTTGTCTTGTATTGGAAAACAAATTTGGAGTTTCTACAAAAGGATATGTTGTAGATATTACCGATGAAGATTCTATAAAAAACAATTGTGTTGAAATCACCAAAGAATTTAAAAAAATTGATGGTTTAATAAACAATGCAGCAAACAATCCAAAAGTAGAGAATGCGGATGGTAAAAACTTTTCTAGGTTAGAGAATTTTTCACTGGATGTGTGGAATCAGGATATGGCGGTAGGACTTACGGGTGCATTTTTGTGCACGAAACATTACGGGGACCAAATATCGAAAAATCCGATTGGTGGTTCCATTATCAATGTTTCCTCTGACTTGGGGCTGATTGCCCCGGACCAACGTTTATATCGAGTGGAAGGCTTGCCAGAGGATCAACAACCCGTAAAACCCGTAACTTATTCTGTAATCAAATCTGGCCTGCTGGGACTCACTAGATATTCTGCAACCTATTGGGCCTTGCAAAATGTGCGCTGCAATGCCATATGCCCGGGCGGTGTTGAGAACAACCAAAACTTAAAATTTCTAGAAGCCGTTACCTCAAGAATTCCCATGAATAGAATGGCACAGGCGGATGAATACCAAGGCTTGGTCGTGTTTCTGTTATCCAATGCCAGCAGCTACATGACGGGCGCAGTTTTAGCCGCCGATGGCGGAAGAACAACTTGGTAAACGAATTTAACTTTTTCACTATCTATGTCCAATATTTTCGAATCTACAGTAATTAGAGTAGATAACCTACCGGATATTTTGAAATATTGTTTTAATGATGGTACTAGCATTTGGCCGTCACTTCGTTTTCAATTGAGATTTTATTATTTGGAGAAAATGGCAACTTCTCAAAATCCATTAAATCTCAACAATATCCCACAAGAATCGAAGACATCATTAACAAAATATCTTTGGCATACATTTATAAAAGGTGCTTGGAGAAATGCGTCACATATAGATATTCTGAGCATTGCCAATTATGAAGGCAATCCGGAATGTCCAAACAGGATGACGGTGTTTTTAAAGAGTTTAAATAATTTCAAGAAACGAGAATTATTGTATTCACCCAAATGGCGTATTTTTCCTAAATTAAAAGACACATTTTCGTTTGATTACTTTTACAATAAAGCCCTCATCATGCGGAAAATTGGACGCCCAAAACCCTCCAATAATTCAATTTCTGACATAATAGAATTGTTAAAAATAGTTTCTGTTGAGTTTGAGGGAATAATTACTCCGCAAAATCTAAGTGCATTAAAACCCACACTACTAAGGAACAACGAAATTACACTGCTTTATCATACATACATAGAAAAATATTTAAAAAAATGTACGCCCAAATTAATACTCTGCTCTGAAGGAAACAATGGAGATTGGCGACATGCAATTCTATTTACTATCGCAAATAAATTAAACATTCCCTCTGCTGAGGTGCAACATGGCATATTCAACATTGGTATGAAATATGGCAAAAAACTTGTAACCCAGAAACAATTTATCCAACAAAAAAGTAAGTATCTTTTTTCTTTCGGAAAATTTCATTGTTCACAAACCAATTTGCCTGCGAAATGCATTCCACTGGGGCATTACCATTTGGAACTGGCCAAAAAAGAATTGCTTGAATTCCATAAAAAGGCATCCAATAGTTTAAATATTTTGTTCATTTGTGAGGGTATTCCAACTTCTTCCATAAACAATGGACTCGTAAATGCAACCTACAGTGCTTTGCGACAATTAAAAACCCCTTTTCAGTTGACGATTCGTCTGCATCCTTCAGAATCGGCGAACCCAAAGTACGATAAATTGTTTGAGTTTTCCAATTCCCGTTATTCAGATTTTAAATCTGAAAACATTCACCGTTTGATTGTAGATTCGGACATTGTAATTTGTCATGCATCCACTGTTGTATTTGAAGCTTTGTATTTTGAAAAAAATCCTTTGGTATTGGAAGATGCTGCGACTTCGGAGTATATTCCAAAAGGTGTAGGTTTGGGTTTTAAAGATGCAGGTGAATTGTTGCAACATATAGAAAGTGGTGCGTATAAAATGTCTGAATATTCTAACGAATTGGGTTATTGGGCAAGCGGAAATGTGGCGGATAATTTTAATGAATTTTGGAAAAAGGAAATAGAAAAAAATGGGTGATTCAAAAGAAGAATTGTTAAAGAAAATTCTTGCCTATAAAAAATGGCGACATAGGGTAAAAATTGCCGATGGTATAGTTACGCAAGGTTATAACACCATTGAGGATGATTGGGAATTTTATGGAATGCCAGACAATGTGGTGGATAAATCCATATTGGATATTGGTGCAAATGATGGTTATTATTCTTTTGAGGCCGAGAAACGCGGTGCCAAATCCGTTACAGCAATTGATATATACACGGGAAACGGAAGCACAATGGTAGATGGTTGGTCTATTGATGGAATCTCTATGCTTAAAGAATATCTAGATTCAAAGGTTGAAATAATCAGTAAATCCGTTTTTGATGTAAAGGAATTAAGCAAGAATTGGGACCTGGTATTTTGCAGTGATGTTCTTTCTTGGCTCGATAATATACAATCTGCTGTATTGCTAATTTCTGGGGTTTGCAATGAAAAAATAGTGATAAGAGATACCTTTTTACAAGACACTTCTAATGTTCCCAAAGTAGAAAAAAGGAAACATGCAAAAGGATATTTCAACCGCATGAATTTGGCTTTTATAAAGAATGAACTTAATATGAATGGATTTAAGAAAATCCAGGTGAAACCGATTTATAGTTTCAAGCATTTTGAATGGCAGGTAAACAATTTTCCAGCGGCTTTTAGCCATTCCGAAGTGGGTTTATATGCTTATCCAGAAATGGAAGTACCGGATTCATGGATTACACTCAATGGGGACTGGGTGCTTTCTGAATACGATGGATTTGTGTATATTCAGGCTAAAGGATGGGTTAAAAAGGAGGATGTCCAAATTCAACCGCGATTTAAAAGCAACATTGCAACACAGAGCATTAAAAAATGGATTCCAGATGCCATATTAAATGGGTATTTATCTCGGAATAGCATAGAAAAAAATACGATGGAATATTGCATCACGGCAACAAAATAAAGTTGAAAATTGATTTCTAAGAAGGCACTGTTGGTTTGTTATTCTTTTCCACCTTCTAGCGGAGTAGGTGGGCGAAAATGGGCTAAGCTTTCGAAATATTTAATACGGTTGGGATGGGATATAAAGGTTATTTGCAAAGAGCCAAGCGTCAATGAAACCTCCCCATGGATAAATGATATCAAGGGTGTTAAATACAATTATTTGCCCTCAAAATATCCCTCGATATTAAACAAGAACCCTACAAATATATTTCAAAAAATCTGGTATAGGTTATGTCTTTTGTTCTTAAAAACGCTTA
This sequence comes from Bacteroidia bacterium, assembly GCA_038317095.1. Classification (GTDB taxonomy): domain Bacteria; phylum Bacteroidota; class Bacteroidia; order NS11-12g; family UBA955; genus JAGXTF01. The sequence goes on from JBBQBB010000003.1 coordinate 67,374, forward strand.
CCCATTCTAATTATTATGACCGCGGTGTTTTCTGGGAAAAATCGCTGACAAAGTTGGTGAACAAAATCGTAGAAAAGGAGAATATTTCGAATTTAATCATAACCGGTGCCCCTTTTTCCCTGCTTTATTATGGGGCAAAAATAAAACGCAAAAATCCACAAATAAATTTCATAGCAGATATTAGGGATTCTTGGTTAGATGGGCATTATTTCGGTTTTGATGGTTTGTCGAAAACAAGAAAGGAACAAGAAATATTTCGGTTAAAAACGGTTTTAAAAGAAGCAGATACCGTAATTGTGCCGAATGAAACCATGTTAAACGAATACAATGATTTATTGGGCTTAAATACAAAAATAGTTCATCATCCTCATGCATTTGACGAGGATTTGTTGATATCTCGTGAAATGCGAAAGGATCAAAATAAGCTCGAACTGGTAAATTTTGGAAGTCAATACAAGAGCCAAGAAATTCAAATGAAATCCGTTGCACGGGCAATGGAAAGAATGGACAACATTAGAATTGATTTTTTTACCAATGACCATAAATATAAATCCATTTTTGAAAGCAATGCTCTCATAGAAAGCAAAGTGCAATTTCATGCTTTAATACCGGAAAATGGCGTATTCGAAATAATGCATGATTCTAACGCCGTATTGCTTTTTGTCCCTAATCATATTAGAGATTTTATTGCAACCAAATACATGGAAGTCATCGCATCAAGGGTTCCGATTGTGTTGATTGGTGAACGTGGCCTTACAAGTGAATTTGTAGTAAAGAATGATTTGGGTATTTTTATCCCTTCGGATTCTATAGAAACAGAATTTGTGCGAATACCAGAGTTGCTGTTGGCTTTGAACTACAATGAAGAATTTGATATTGAACCATTTACTTTTAGAAGACAAGCCAAAATAATAGAAGCAAAGTTGAATTTTTCATAAAGACAAAGGGCTTGAAAAAAATACCAATTAGATACAATATTTTAAGTAGGTTAAGTTTAAATTGCAATGATAAACAACAATAAAAAGGAAATAGTTTTGGTTTTGGCACCCCATACGGATGACGCCGAATTTGGCATGGGAGGAACCATTGCAAAATTGGTAGAACTTGGCAACGAAGTCCATTGTGTAGCTTTTTCTGCTTGTGAACAAAGCGTATTGCCCAATTTTCCTGCCGATGTTCTAATTACGGAAACAAAAAAAGCAAGTCGCATTCTGGGTATCTTGCCAGATAGGCTTACTCTGTTTCAATACGAAGTAAGGTCTTTTGGATTGCAAAGGCAATCTATATTAAATGATTTGATAAAATTACGGGAAGAAATTAAACCAGATATTGTTTTCATTCCTTCCTTAGGCGACATTCACCAAGACCATAGAGTAATTTCTGAGGAAGGTGTTAGGGCTTTTAAATTTTCTACACTTTTGTGTTATGAATTGCCTTGGAATAACTTAACTTTCACCAATTCATGCTTTTGCTATTTGGATGAACGACATGTAGAATTAAAGGTGGAAGCTGTTTTGGAGTATCAGTCACAAGCGCATAGAGCTTATGCATCCCCAGATTTTATCTGGTCTTTGGCAAAAACAAGAGGCGTACAAATAAACCAACAATTTGCCGAATGTTTTGAAGTGGTGAGGTTAACTTTTTAATGCATGAAAATGGAAAATAAATCAAAAAATAAGCTGGTAGCTCATCCTTATATTGCAGAACTGTTGGCCCTAGAGTTGGCAACAGAAGACCGCCATGCGTTCCATGAAAAGGTTAAACCTTTGTTGTTGAAAATGGGAGCAGATGTAGATTTTTTAAAATTGATTGTTAGAAGAAATTTCGACGATCCAGGATATCTCAATCAAGAATGGTCGTTATACAATATTCCATTTTTTTATATTCATGAAACAGCCGATTTCATTTTAAAATTGCATTTTTTTCCTACTGTAAAAAATTGGAAGCCGGGTATAGCTGCGCATGCTATCCACCACCATAATAATTATTTACTCACAACCAATGCATTTTTTGGTTCAGGGTATGAATCTTTGCTATTTGAGAAAAAAGTAGAAATGGATCCTATTACGCTGCGCACCAAAATGAATATCAGGAAACATTTTCACCAAAAGGATTGGAACCCTTCTAAAGTTGATTCTTGGGAACCGCATATAGTTTTTGTGCCTGAAAAATTTTCTGCAACCTTGCTCATTTGGACTCCAGAAAAAAAGCGGAGTACAGATGCATTGCGCAATGTAGGTTTCTTAAAGGCAATTAAAGGTCCTTTAAGAAGGGCAATCCAATTTTTGGGCCTGGCGGACATGGTTGGAATTTCGCATGGCAAAACATACCAGTGGTATGCTGCGCAGGATAGCAAATCTTTCATGGCTGTGGAAGAGGCAAATTATTTTGCACCAAGCAAGGCTGCCAAAGGACCTGAAATAGATGATTATTCTATGCAAATGGTTTTTGGTTTTATGCAAAGATTGAATTTAGTGGAGACGGATTATTTAAACGAATTGATGACTAGAAACAATACGCCTACCTATTATAAAAATTGGATTGCCAAAGCTGTATCAAACGAGTTCATTGAAGATGTTTATCATAGAGAAGAGATAAATATACCCCAGGGGAAATATACTATTTCTGATATTTATAAAGCTGCCGGTCAAGCAGAAGAAAACCCCATCCGTTGAAAATATTATATTACTCCCCCCATCCCACGCATGACATAGTGAGTGAAGTGGGTTACAGCACGCACCAGCGCGAAACAATAAATGCTATGCGCGAGCTTGGACACGAAGTTTTTCCTTTGGTTATGGGAGGAACGGAAAAGGCGGAAGTAGATGTATATCACCAAGAAATTACGGGTAAACGGGGTTTAAGGTACAAAATATTTAGAATGTTGCCATTAATTGTGCGCAATACTTTAAAAGATGTTTTGCTATTGAAACATGATTTGATGGCTGCAAAAAGTTTAAAATTGGCTTTAAATAGTTTCAAACCAGATTTGGTTTATGAAAGAAATGAATATTTGCAAAATGGGGGTTTAAAGGTTGTAAAAAGAGCTGGTAATCTTCATTATTTGGAAATAAACTCACCCTGTGTTTCTGAAATGCGCAACTTTGAAGGGCCTAGTTTGTTGCATTTTTTGGGTAAAAAGAAGGAACAATATAAAGTCCGAAATACAGACAGAATTTTTGCGGTTTCAACAGCACTCAAGGATTTTATAGGTGAGGAATATGGGTCAACGGCGCCCATAGAAATCATACCCAATTGCATTAACCCCAATCGCATGCCTCTGGATTTAAGTGTTGCAAAAGAGTTGAGAGAAAAGTGGAATCCAGAGCATAGCTTGGTTATCGGTTTTGTAGGTAGTATTTTTCCCTATCACGGTGTTGAAAAGCTTATTCGTGCGTATGCCAAGAGTTTAGATTTGAGCACGGTAAAAACATTTCTTATGATTGTTGGTGATGGTGCGCTTCGGCTAGAGCTGGAAAAACTTGCAAATGAAATATTGCCCTTTGGATCGTTTGGTTTTACGGGGAAAATACCGCATCCTTTGGTTATGGATTATATTTCCATGTTCGATATTGCCGTGATGCCAGATTCCAATTGGTATGGTTCACCCATTAAAATATTTGAATATGGATTGTTAGGTAAACTTCAAATTGTGCCGAACAAAGGACCCCTTAGGGATGTGATGATTGAAAATGAGGATGGAATTTATTCTGACGCTACCATTGAAGGTCTTGCCAAGGCATTGGTTAAGGGAATGGAAGAATTTAAAGACTTAACATGGATGGGAGAGAACTTTAAGAGTAAGATATTGGAGAACTATACATGGGAAAAGCAAACGGCTAAAACATTAAGCTTTGTTAAGACTTGACATTGTTTTGGGGCTTTTAAGCATTCGATTTGTAATGTAATAAATAAAGAAAAACAGAAAAAACCCTTGACCAATATAATTACCAGTTCTGACAAGACGAATGACAAATACGACCAATATTCCTTGATTAATTATGGTTAAATACATTGATTCTGGACCATACAAATAACGCCTTCCCAGAAAAAATTTGAAGATAAAAATAAAGAATAAAACGAGCCCTAAAATCCCGGTTTCAGACATCATTCTAATGAAAAGACTATTTCCGTCTTTGGCATTAAACATACCATACATGATAAGAAACTTTTTGCCAAATAAGGATTCAAAGTATTCATCATAGGTTAATTCATGAGACCCTAGACCAGAGCCCAAAATGGGGTTATTTTTGAAACTTTTTTGTGCAATTAAATAGTTGCTGTACAATGCAAACGTGCTAGAATTTAATTTTGCGATGGATGCTTTATCCATGGTTGAATTGGATGCAAAAGCCATAAATGAATCTAAAATGCGCACTTGCACTTCTTTGATGGAGAATTGTTTTAAATTCAGATTCGGCACAACAATTAACAAAGCGATTGCGAAAACAAAAGATTTCCAGCTTGTAGGTGTTAATAGTTTGTGATTGTAAGCTATTAATACAATCATAAGCGCCAATCCCATATAGCCGGCAGAGGAAAATGTAAAAATATAGCAGGCAGTAATTGTAGAGGCACGTACAATTACTTTTCGATCACGAAATGGTTTAACGCCAATCAATTTATTTAAATAATAATAAACTGCTGGAATTAAGGCAACTGCAAGAAAATAGGGCTCACCCATAATGGAATATACCCGATAAAATCCCCCTGTTACCCTTTTTGAATTGCCAAAATTGTCATGAAATCCTGCCAATTGTAGAGCTTCTTCGGCAATGCCATAGAGAGCAACCCAAAAAGCAATTTTCAAATAGAGTTCAAATATTTTCTTAACATCAAATTTTAGATATTTCAAAAGTGCAAAATAGGATATGGATGAAAAAACAATCCCTATCATTTGTTTAAGCATTGGAAATTTAAGCTTATTTGATAAATATCCGGCGATAAAACTAGCTACAAAAAACGCGAGGAGAGATCGTAAGAACCAAGGTGGCCAAGAAGGAATAGTTTTTGTTTTATAAATAAAAAAAGCAAGAAACATTAAAAATATAAGATAATAATAATAGAAATCGAAAGTTCTATTTAAACGATCATTGCCTCCAAAAATAAAATTATCCAAAAATATGGACAACACCATAAAAAATATCAAGACCTTTTCTACCTTCATGAATAATAGTTTGGCAAATTTCGTCAATTTTATGTTTAAATCGAATAAATTAGTTTGGGAATGAAATATATTTTCTTATATACGGAATTGGCTGAATATACAATGCAGTGCCTGAGTGCCCATTTGAGATTTCATCCTGAAGATGAATTGCATGTAGTGCACTATCCTATAAATCCAGAAGCCCCATTTAAATTTGAAAAGGTTGAGAGATTAAATTTGTACAGCTTAAACGAATTCCAAGAAGGAGAATTGCATGCATTGGCGGATACAATTCAGCCAGCTGCTGTTATTTGTTCTGGATGGGCGGATAGAAAATATAACGAGATAGCATCTGGTTTAAGCAAACGAGGCGTGCCTGTAATACTGTGTTTTGACAATGTATATTTGGGCACATTGAAGCAAAGGTTATTTTTACCTCTTGCTAGGTATATCTTTAATAGGAGGTATAAAGCTTGCTGGGTACCAGGCATAAAACAATCTTTATTTGCAAAAAAACTGGGATTTTCGGAAAATAGAATATTTACAGGATTCTATGCCACAGATGCCGAAATGTACAATGGGATGTATCAAAAATTTAGTGGGGGTAAGGCCGAAAATTTTCCGAAAAAATTCCTTTGCGTTGCAAGATACATTCCTCAAAAGGGACTTGAATATCTTTGGAGGGCTTTTATTGAAATTGCAGATCGTAAAAATAATGGATGGGAATTGTGGTGCGCTGGCACGGGTGAGGGTTTCAATTTTAGAATTGAGCATCCCAAAATTCACCATCTCGGCTTCGTTCAACCGAACCAGTTTGCTGGGTTGGTAGAAAAATGCGGTGTATTTGTGTTGCCCAGTCTTTTCGAACCTTGGGGGGTGGCTGTAAATGAATTTGCCACGGCTGGCATGCCGCTTCTACTCAGTGAAAAAGTAGGCAGCGCGGAAACATTTTTGATAAATGGGCAAAATGGTTTTTCGTTTAAACCAGCCAATGAGAAAGATATCAAGAAAAAGTTAGAAATGATTATGAATTTAAGTGACCAAGAGTTATTGCAAATGGCCGAAAAGAGTCATATTTTAGGGGACAGTGTAAATGCCAAGAATTGGTCAGATACCCTGTATCAAATTGCTAGAATGAGGGGTTGATTCTTTCAATATGAAATATTTTTCCAAAATCATTTTCCAATCTTTAGTTACTGACAGCTTTTCTTGGTCAATTATCTGCAAAAATAATTGATTGTTCAAAACATATTCTTGTTCTATTTTGCCCTCAGAAAAGTTTGGTTTTTGATTTTGAAGCGCACACAAGTGCATGTATATTTCCAGGGCTGTAGGTGGCTTAGCGTAGCACACATTTATTTCTCCTCTTTGCTGCCTTCGAATTAAACATTTGGTTATTTCTCCTATATCATTCGCGGCAAGCAAATACCTAAAAGCATTCCTATGAATAGGAATGTGTTTGCCTTTTGATATTGAATCCATAAAAAATGGAAATAAATTTGCTTTGTTTCCACCCAAACCTACAACATTTGGCAGGCGAATGATTAAGTATTCTGGAAAGTTTTCAGTTAAAAGCGTTTCCATATGTTTTTTATGCAACACATATGGACTTTCTTGAATAGTTGGGTTGAAAATACTAACCGTTGAAAAATAAAAAATCGGTTTTTCTATCGACTGATTCAAAAGTAGATCTCTTTCCCTTTTAAATGAGAAATCACTTTTTTCTGAAGAATCTGAAACTCCCGAACAAAATAATGTTAAACCGTCATGGTGTATTTCACTTAGATTCTTTGCCAGAAGACCGTTTCCTATTATCATCTGAAATATTTTCTAATTGCAAAAGTAATGTTTCGAAGAGATTTATCCAGTTAAATTTCTCCAATACCATGGATTTTGCATTCAATTTTCGCAAATCTAATTCTTGTTTAGTTATGCTATTGGCCAATACAATGGCATTTACGAGAGATTTTACATTTCCAGGCTTTATCAACCAGCCATTATTGCCTTCAACAACCGCCGAAACGGCACCTACATCGCTGGCGATAGGACACAAACCCCTGGCCATAGCTTCTACTAATATGGTGGGAAATCCTTCCGCTAACGATGGAACCAATAAACAATCACATTTGTCTGATAGTTCTCTAATGGTTTCTGCGGTTTGGTTTCCATGATAAATGTAATTTGTTGCCTTAAGTTGCTCTTTTTCTGGCACAATACCCACAAAGTGAATTTCAGGCCAAATGCCCATCTTTTGTAATTGAATCAAAGCGGATTTTAAAATATGGTACCCTTTTCTATATTCATATCGGGCTACAAATAGAAATTTTCGAGAACCACTTTGACCGTAGATTGAAGATTGCGGTTCAAGCCAAAAAGCGTCAATTCCGCCGTATTGTTCTATGATTTGTGATTCAGATTTCCCAGTATCAAGAAGCAATTGCTTTATTTTACCGCCGTAGCTTAAAATGTAATCACTGTTTTTAATGATTGCTCTTGCAGGCATTCGTAAAATGAACTTGACGAACCAATCTTTTATTGAAAATGAAGGTTGGAACATTTCCAAACCATGAAGTTGAGAAATAACGGGTATGCTAATGGACTTGCGGTTTAGAAGCAAATGCCAAGCGGTAAAGCCCTTTGCAAGAATCAGGTCAAATTTTTCGGGGCTTGATTCAATTAAATGGGTAATTTTTTTAGAATAGATCCAACTTTGTATTAAATAATGGCCAGGAAAATTTGGAATCAAAGGTGTGGATATAAATTGGATATGTATATTGGGAGGAATGCCCTCTGGAAATAACTTTGCTGCAATATCTTCGCTGGCAATTTCTTGGCTGTTGGTAGTGAAAATGGTTAACGAATGTTTAGTATGGGCAAAGTTTTTAACAAGATAGTATGCATGTTTTTGCATCCCTCCAATAGCGAATGGATATATTCCATCTGTGAGAAAAAGTATATTCAATATTTTACAAAATTCGTAATTAAAGTTGAATAATGTGCGGTATTAATGGTATTTATGGATTAAAAGATGAATTTAGGATTAAAGACATCCTGGTTCACATGAATGCTTCAATTGCACATAGAGGCCCAGATGCTCAAGGCGTATTTAGTCGCGGGGGTATTGGTTTGGGGCATCGCCGACTTAGCATTATAGATCTTACAGAAGGAGGAAGACAACCCATGCTGAATGCATCCGCGAATCTTGCAATGGTTTTCAATGGTGAAATTTATAACTATAAAAAGTTAAAAGCCCTGTGTAAAGACTACCCTTTCAGAACTGAAACAGATTCGGAAGTAATTTTAGCACTTTACCAAAAGTATGGAGATGCTTGTTTTGAGCAATTGGATGGTATGTTTGCTATAGCCATATGGGATGATGAAAGGAAAAAACTTGTTTTGGCCAGAGATCGCATGGGAAAAAAGCCACTTTATTATTCTTGGGTAAATGATATCTTTATTTTTAGTTCGGAAATTAGGGGATTGCTTGCTTCAAATTTGTTTTCTCCGGTCCTGAACGCTGAGGGTTTTAACAATTATGTGCAATACCAAACAGTGTATTCTCCAGCTACAATTTTAAAGAACGTATTTATGTTAGAAACCGGCAGCACCATGACCATTTCACATGGCGTAACGGAAACAAAGAAATTTTGGAGTATTGATAGGGCAAAAGAGAAATATACGTTGCCAGGTCCCTATGATAAAGTAATTAAACAAACACGGGAATTGTTTTTTCAAGCGGTTGAAAAACGTTTAATTTCTGATGTATCCCTTGGTGCTTTTTTATCGGGCGGCATTGATAGCAGCAGCGTTGTGGCGGCTATGGCACGAGTTTCCGGTTCTACAATTAAAACTTTCAATGTAAGTTTTGAAGATGAATCTGCATTTTCAGAGAAAGTATTCGCAGAAATGGTTGCCAAAAAATTCAATACCGAGCATCAAACCATTTCCTTAAAATCAGAGGATTTTCTTTCAGAAATACAAGAAGGTTTAAATGCGATGGATCATCCCAGCACAGATGGATTAAATACCTATGTTGTATCCAAATACACGAAACAAGCTGGCATAACAGTGGCCTTGAGTGGATTGGGAGGAGATGAATTATTTGGAGGATATCCTGTATTCAACCAATTGAAAAAGTGGCAAAAATTTCGCGTATTAGGATCCATTCCTTTTCCGATAAGAAGGGCATTGTTAAATGCAGTTGCAAAAAGGGTTTCTCCTAACAAAGTGGGAAGAATGGCCCAAATTGCGGAGATAAGAAAATGGAATTGGATGGATATATATCCCGTATTTAGAATGGTACTCAGCAACCGTGAGATGGAAGCCGCCGGATTGAAACCATACTTTGTAAAAGGGCTAGAACGCAATGAAAATGTAGGATACAAATTGCTCAGTGAAATTTCAATTGCAGAATGTAAAACATACATGGAAAATGTTTTGTTAAGAGATGCGGACCAAATGAGTATGGCAAATGCCTTAGAGATAAGAGTGCCATTCTTAGATAAGGATCTTGTCGAATTCGTGCTTTCTTTGCCCGATGATTTTAAACCCATAGTGCCAGGCAAAAAATTACTTATAGACGCAATGGGTGATTTGCTGCCAGAAGAAGTTTGGAACCGCAAAAAAATGGGATTTACCTTTCCCTGGAAGAAATGGATAAATAGGGAATTAAAATTATTTTGTTCTGATCATTTAGATTATTTGACCCAATGGAAATTGCTTAGCAACGAATATATAAGTCAATTAAAAGCCGATTTGGATTTGCCAGAAAATCCAAATTGGATAAAGGTGTGGAATTTGGTTGTGCTAAGCAATTGGATGCAAAAAAACAATATACAAGTTGAATAAAAAAAAGATACTCATCACAATCGATTGGTTTGACCCAGCCTACAAGGCTGGCGGCCCAATTATCTCCATTGTAAAATTGGTTGAGAATATGTGCGATATATATGATTTTTATATACTTACTGGCGCAAGAGATGATGGAGATTTAGAAATTTTACCAGGTATTAAAACCGATTCGTGGATTGACTGGAAAGGCATGGCGCAAGTTTATTATGTAAGTCCAGCCGAAATTTCAAGAAAAAACATTTTCCAAATTCTCGACAACTGTGATGCCGACATTTACTATATCCAAGGCGTATTTTCATTGTATTTTTCAATATATCCATTAATTTGGTGGCACCAAGCATCGAAGGAAAAGGCAATTGTTGCTGCCAGAGGCATGTTTCACGCTTCTGCATTGGCAGTAAAAAAACGAAAAAAATTGGTTTACATGTATGCCGCAAAAATAATGGGATGGTTTCACCATATTCGGTTCCATAGCACCAATCCGGAAGAAACTGTGCAATTGAGGCGCATCCTTGGGAATGAGGCAGAATACGCCGAAGCTAGCAATTTTCCTAGAATATTGGCTTTTAAGCCAGAAATGCATACAAAAAATGAAAATGAATTAAAATTGCTCAGTGTTGCAAGAATATCCCCCGAAAAAAATTCATTGTTTTTATTGGATGTTATGACGTTGGTTAAATCTCCGATAAAATTGACAATTGTAGGCAATTATAGCGATGAAAATTACTTTAAACAATTCACAAAAAAACTAGAAAAAATGCCTTCGCATGTTAAAGTAATTTATGCTGGGCATAAAATAATAAAAGAATTGCAAAAATATTACGATTCCAATCACGTATTTATTTTACCTACTACGGGAGAGAATTTTGGGCATAGTATTATTGAAGCTCTCTCTTCTGGAATGCCATGTATAATTTCCAAGAATACACCCTGGAATGGACTTGAATCGAGGAGCTGCGGCTACAACTTAGAAAACAATGTGCAAGAATATGCTGATAAAATAGATGCGTATTATCAATTAGCCAAAGATGTTTTTGCGCAACAAGCTTCCAACGCAAGAGCCTATGCAGAGGAGAAAATTGATTTACAGGGAACGAGACAATCTTACATTGAATTATTTAAATAATGCTGCCAACAAAGAAAAGAATTGGAATTTTAGGTGGCGGGCAACTAGGCAAAATGCTGATTGAAGCTTCTCGTCCTTGGAATATTAATAATACAATACTTGAAGCGGATCTGAACTGTCCAGCAGCGCTAGTGGCAGATAAAGTGATTTTAGGTAATCTTTATGATGCCGATAAAATACGGGAAATTGCAAGCGAAGTTGATGTCCTTACCTATGAGATTGAACATGTAAATACGGATGTTTTGTTGGCACTAGAAGCTGAAGGTTTGGAGATTATTCCTTCACCTAGAATTCTTCAAATCATTCAAGACAAAGGCCTTCAAAAACAATTTTTTGAGAAGAATTCTATTCCATCCGCCCAATTTAAATTGGTGGCAAAAAATGATGAATTTGTGGCGTGTATGCATCATTTTACTGGTGAGAAGGTGGTGCTTAAATTCAGGACAGGGGGATACGATGGAAAAGGCGTTCTAATTGTTAAAAAAGAGGATCTCATTCAAGGAAAAGTAATTATAGACCAACCCTGTTTAATTGAACAATACCATGAGAATATTGTCGAATATGCTGTGATTGTTGCTCGAGGAAAGGATGGTGAATCTGTTTCATTCCCCTCCATTGAAATGTACTTTAATCCAATTACAAATTTAGTAGAGTTTTTATTTTCTCCAACAAGAATGGATGAAAAATTGGATCAAGAGTGCAGAAAAATAGCAATGGCTGCCATTGAAGCTTTTAATGGTCCAGGTTTGTTTGCAGTGGAGTTATTTGTTGACCAAGGTGGCGAGGTTTTGGTGAATGAAATTGCACCTAGACCGCACAACAGCGGCCATCATACCATTGAGGGCTGCTATACTTCGCAGTTCGAGCAATTGAATAGAATTTTATTGGGATTCCCGCTAGGTAGTACACAATTAATACAGCCTGCCGCCATGTTAAATTTGGTTGGACCAGAAAATTTTACAGGAGAATATGTCCTTACCAATACCGAAGATTTATTGGCAATGGAAGGTGTTTATATTCATTTGTACAATAAGAATGTAATAAAGCCAAATCGCAAAATGGGGCACATAACGATATTGGCAGAGACGCTAGACGAGGTTTTTTTAAAGGCTGAAAAGGTAAGAAAATGGCTTACTTTCAAATCGGTTTGATGCTTTGCCATATTCAGAAGAAATAAATAATATTTAGTGTCGGCAATTTTAGGAATATCTGCTTTTTATCACGATTCTGCTGCTGCGATTCTTGTAGATGGCAAAATTATTGCGGCGGCTCAAGAGGAAAGATTTACAAGAAAAAAACACACTGCTGAATTTCCAAAGAATGCCATTCAATATTGTTTGGAAACCTCTGGCTTTTCCTTGGATGAATTAGAAGCGATTGTATTTTATGATAAGCCGCTATTGAAATTTGAAAGAATATTGGAAACCTATTATGCGTTTGCGCCGAAGGGTTTGTTGTCTTTTTTAAAGTCGATGCCAATCTGGATTCGAGAAAAATTGTTTCTAAAAAAATTGATTAAGGATGGACTTGCCGAAATAGGAAAATTTGAGAAAAAAAAACTTAAAATCCTTTTTCCAGAACATCACTTATCTCATGCCGCGAGTGCATTTTTTACATCGCCATTTGTAGATGCGGCTATTCTGACGATAGATGGCGTGGGCGAGTGGGCAACCGCAACCATATCACACGGGAAAGGCAATGAAATTAAGATACTTAAAGAAATGAAGTTTCCGCATTCTTTGGGGCTATTATATTCTTCCTTCACGTATTATCTTGGTTTTACAGTAAATTCTGGAGAGTATAAATTAATGGGTTTGGCTCCATATGGCAATATTGAGGCCCAGAGGACGCAAGATTTTATTCGAATTATTGAGCAAAAATTGATTAAAATATTTGAGGATGGCTCTATATGGTTGGATAAAGAATATTTTAATTTTGCCACTGGGCTTACCATGGTTAAAAATGGGAAATGGGAAGAACTATTCGGCTTTCCAAAACGGACAGAGAGTGATGATTTATTGCAAGAGCATTGTGATTTGGCTCTGGCAATTCAAAAGGTTACCGGGGACATTGTATTAAAAATGGCAAAAACAGCATTCAGTTTAACAGGTTCTTCAAATTTATGCTTGGCAGGTGGAGTGGCCTTAAATTGCGTATCCAATGGGATGTTGAAAAATTCCGAAATTTTTAAAAATATATACATTCAACCGGCCTCAGGTGATGCGGGCGGTGCATTGGGTGCGGCATTGGCTGTGAATTACATGTATTTTAACCATCCAAGGCTTGAGCCAATTGAAGGCGATATTATGGAGGGCACCTACCTAGGACCTGACTTTTCGGACAAGGAGATATTAAGAATGTGTAATGCCTTTAAGTCGAAGTTTAAAAAAGTAGATGATTTCGACAAACTCTCTGCAGAAATTGCAGATTTAATAGCGGCTGGAAATGTAATAGGGTGGTTTCAGGGCAGAATGGAGTTTGGACCGCGAGCCTTAGGTAATCGAAGTATTATTGCAGATGCAAGGAATGAATTTATGCAAAAGAAATTGAATTTAAGCATCAAATATCGGGAGGGGTTTCGGCCTTTTGCCCCTGCTGTTTTAGAAGAAGACTGTCACCAATATTTTGATCTTGAAACAAAATCGCCATATATGCTTTTTGTTACTCAAATTAAGGAGAGCATAAAAAATTTACAAGCAACTTTGACCATAGAATCGAGTATGATGGTACGTTTGTATCAGAAGAGGGGTTTAATACCTGCTGTTACCCATGTTGATTTTAGCGCCCGGGTGCAAACTGTGAGTAAAGCAACAAATCCAAGATTTTGGACTTTAATACAAAAATTTAAAGAAAAAACCGGTGTGGGTGTGGTTATTAATACAAGTTTCAATGTAAGAGGAGAACCAATTGTTTGCACCCCAAAAGACGCATTTCAGTGTTTTATGGCAACAGACATGGATTGTTTGGTAATTAATAATTTCGTGTTCATGAAAAAAGATCAACCATTTTGGGATCAAAAGGATAAATGGGGTTTTAAGTTTGACAAGGATTAACAAAAGAATATTCATAAGAAAACAGGAATTAAAATGGATTTTATAAAAGATCTTTGGCAATTTATGAGAGAGAGAAAAAAATTTTGGCTTTTGCCAATAATTGTAGTTTTGCTCCTATTGGGTATTTTGCTTGTTTTTGGCGGAAGCAGCGCAGTAGCACCTTTTATTTATACTTTGTTCTAATATGCATTCAAATTCAGAAAAAAACAACACCAAAGTTCTGCTTACAATAACCCTAGGTTTTATATTTATATTTTTAATATTTAAAATAAAATGGGCGTTGGTTGCTGCTGTGCTGATTGGTGTTATTGGCATAAGTTCTGACACCTTGAGTCTATACGTTGCAAAAGCCTGGATGAAAATCACTGCTATCTTAAGTTTTATTGTGCCCAATATTTTATTAACCATTATTTACTATTTTATTTTATTTCCAATCGCATGGTTATCTAGGCTTAACAAAAACCCCTTATTGTTAAAAAGAAATATGGAGACTACGTTTACAGATTGGGAAGGAAAAATAGATAAGGCATATTTTGAACGACCATGGTAATGAATGGAAACCAGATATGCATTTATAATTTGCGACACAAATAGCTAAATCAAACGAATTTGAAAAAAATTATTTCAGTCATTGGCGCGAGGCCTCAGTTTATTAAAGCGGCACCAATTGAGGTTGCAATTGCCGAACATAAATCCTTAAAGCATTATTCAGTGCACACTGGTCAGCATTATGATCCAAATATGTCTGATATTTTCTTTAATGAATTGGGTTTAGAAACACCTCATATAAATTTGAATGTTGGGAGTGGAACACATGCTTCGCAAACGGCTCAAATTCTTTTGGCCTTAGACCCAGTTTTAGATGAAATCAATCCTGATTTATTAATTGTTTATGGAGATACAAACAGCACTTTAGCCGCCACTTTATGTGCAGTAAAAAAACACATTCCGGTTGCACATATTGAAGCGGGTTTGAGAAGCTTTAATCGAGCAATGCCAGAAGAAATAAATAGGGTACTTACGGACCATGCAAGCACACTTTTGTATGCACCCACCCAGGTTGCGATTGACAATTTAAAACAGGAGGGTATTGAAAATGCTGAAATATCCGGAGATGTAATGTTGGATATGATATTGTTGGCCAAAGGAAAACTTAATATGGATGCAATTGTAAAAGATTTTTATTATGTAACGATTCACAGGCCATACAACACAGACAATCCGGCGAGAATGCTGTCTATTTTAAATGCATTAAATTCTTTGAAGCATCGGGTAATATTTAGCGTTCATCCCAGAACCATGAACCTATTGCAAGCGGAATACAAAATGAATTTAGGCGTATTTGGAAACATCGAATTTATTGAACCACAAGGATATTTCGAAAATTTGAAATATTTAACGACATCCGAGGCCATTATCACAGACTCCGGTGGAATGCAGAAAGAGGCTTATTTTCTGAAAAAGCAATGCGTAACGGTAAGATCTGAAACGGAATGGATTGAAACTTTAGCCAACAATTGCAACCAATTGGTATGGGAAACCCCCTCAGATATCCTAAAAGCACTAAATGTAACCCCGGGAAATTTTATAGAAAATATTTATGGCAAAGGGGATGCCGCCAAAAATATTGTTGCTTCGATCTACAAGTATTTGTATGCAGATTAAAAAACTTTAAACTGTCATAATTTCTTTTTCTTTTTTTGCCAGCACATCCTCTGTTTTGGCAATGAAATTGTCTATCATTTTTTGAATTTGGTCTTCGCCGTTCTTGGCGTCATCTTCACTCAGACCATCATTTCTTAGTTTCTTTATTTTTTCATTTGCTTCTTTGCGAAGATTGCGAATGCCGACTTTCGAGTTTTCTGCTTCATTCTTTGCCATTTTCACCAAATCTTTTCTTCTATCTTCCGTTACTGGTGGAATGCTAATTCTAATGAATTCGCCATCATTGCTAGGAGCAAAGCCCAAATTGCTATTAATTATCGCCGTTTCTATGGGACGCAGCAAGGTTTTATCGAAGGGCTGAATAGACAATGTGCGAGAATCGGGTGTGTTTACATTGGCCACCTGACCCAGGGGAGTCATGGCTCCATAGTATTCTACCATTACACTGTCGAGCATGCCGGGGGCAGCTTTTCCAGCGCGGATGCGTGAAAATTCGATTTGCGTGTGATCCAGATTTTTTTCTAACAAATCATTCAAATTATGGAGTGCTTCAGAAACAGTTGACATGCGATAGGGTTTAATTTTTGTGCAAAAATACTCAGTTCTATCCATTCAATCCAAAAATGTGTTTTAATTATTGCGGATTTTCCTTTGTAGTATGAGATAAAATGACCTAATTTTGAAGAAAAATTAGAATATGAGTAGTACTGTAATACTTGCATTTTTGGGCATGCCCGAAATCATTCTTATCCTTTTGGTGGTGGTGTTGTTGTTTGGCGGAAAAAAAATTCCAGAGTTAATGCGCGGCATTGGGCGTGGTGTTCGCGAATTTAACGATGCAAAAGACTCCGTAAAGAATGAAATAAAAAAGGGAATGGACGAAGATCCAAAGGCTGATAAAAGTTGAAAAAATACAACCGCATTTCAGAAATCCAGAAAGATCTGTTTGCGGGTGAAATAACCTGTGAACAACTGGTAAAAAATTATCTCACGAAAATTGAGGAAAACAAAAATCTCAATGCATTTTTGGAAGTATGGGACGTTGAAGCTCTCGAAAAGGCCCAAAGTATTGACTTAAAAATAAAAAATGGCACAGCCGGCAGATTGGCAGGCATAGTAATAGCTTTGAAAGATGTTATTGCCTATAAAAACCACAAAGTATCTGCCTCAAGCAAAATTTTAGAAGGATTTGAATCCCAGTATAGCAGCACGCTTGTTGAAAGGTTACTTCATGAAGATGCCATTTTCATTGGACGTACCAATTGTGATGAATTTGCCATGGGAGCCAGCAATGAAAATTCTGCATTTGGCCCGGTTTTAAACGCTAGTGACAACACCCGTGTTCCAGGTGGAAGCTCTGGAGGCAGCGCAGTGGCAGTTCAGGCAGGTATGTGTCATGCATCCATTGGCTCAGATACTGGCGGTTCTATTCGCCAGCCCGCGGCCTTTACAGGCCTTTACGGCTTAAAGCCTACCTATGGCAAAGTTTCTCGTTGGGGTTTGCTCGCTTATGCCAGTAGTTTTGACCAGTTAGGCCCATTTACAAAAAGTATAGAAGACATGGAATTGTTAACCCAAATAATTTCAGGCCCAGATGATTTTGATAGTACGGTTGCCATAGAAAATAATGACAAATTGTTTCATGCAGAACCCAATGGTAAATACACTTTTGCTGTAATGAAAGAGGCCATTGAACATCCGGGATTGCACCCTGATGTGAAAAAACAAACCATGCAGGCCATTCAGGCATTGGAGAAACAGGGTCATAAGATTACCTATTTTACTTTTCCGCTGTTAGACTACATGGTTCCAGTTTATTATGTACTCACCACTGCAGAAGCTTCTAGCAATTTATCTCGATATAACGGTTTGCTTTATGGTAATAGAAGTAAGGATGCGAAAGATTTGGAAACCACATTTACTTTATCCAGAACGGAAGGTTTTGGCACTGAGGTGAAGCGCAGAATAATGCTGGGAACCTTTGTTTTAAGTTCTGATTATTACGATGCATATTATAGAAAAGGCCAACAAGTGCGTAGGTTAATTCGCGAAAAAACTTTACATGTGCTTTCTGAATGTGATGCTATACTTATGCCTACAACGAGCACCCCGCCCTTTAAATTGGGCGAAAAAAGCAAAGATCCTATTAGTATGTACTTGGCAGATTTATTTACTGTGCAAGCGAATTTGGCAGGCGTGCCGGCAATTTCCGTTCCCTATGGCCAAAGTGAAACTGGTTTGCCAATTGGTTTGCAATTGATGTGTGCCGATTTTGAGGAACGAAAATTGTTTGCATTGTCACAAATATTATTAGAATGCAGAGACTTGGCTTAATATATTATTTACTTTTTTCAATTGCTTTTTTTTCACTGTCCTCATTAAAGTCTCAGGGTTATGAAAGTAAAATAAAACAATTGCAGCAGCATGGCATGCCCTATTTTTACAATGCAGATGTGGAAGCAAATATAAAAAAATGGTTGCAAAATGATAACAATGCTACCAGTGATATTCTAGGGAAAGGGGTTCTATATTTTAACCAAATGGAATCTTCTAGAAGAATAAATGGATTGCCATGGTTTATAAAATACCTGCCAGCGGGGAATACAGGCTATAATAATTTTTTCATTGGCAAAGATGGCAGTTCTGGCATGTGGCCACTCAATTATTCGATTGCAAAAAAATATGGTTTAAAGCAAAACTCATTGATTGACGAAAGAAGATCTTTAGATGCAAGTTCAGAGGCAGCATGTCAATATTTGGCGGATTTACAATTTATTTACAAAGATTGGCTCAAAACAATTACCGCCTTTAGAATTGGTGCAATTCGTCTCAACCAAGTAATACGCTTGTCTGGAAACAGTTTAGATTTTAATGTCATCTATGAACATTTGGAGCCAGCGGAAAAGGAACCTGTTGTGCAGTTTATTGCCGCAGTAACGGTAATGTATTTTCGAGAAGATTTTAGAATTCAAGAATCTGATTTGCACATGACGGCAACCGACACTGTGAGTGCAAATACTGAATTATCTTTTACATTAGTAGAGCAAAAAACGGGAATCATTGCATCTGATTTGAAGAACATGAATCCAGAATTTAAGAGCAATGTAATTCCTTATTTTGGTACAACTTTATATTTCAATGTGCCTAAAACACAACGCGCTATTTACAATTCCATGCGCGATTCGCTGCATAAAATAGCTACATATACCCCTACTCCGGTTATTGAATACGACACCATAATGCGCGTTGTAGATAGTATAACGTATATTGAAATTAGGCCCAAGGAAAGCAAACCAGATGAACCCAAAACTGAACTTCCAAAGCCAAATATTCCAGCTTCACCTGCAAAAATTTGGGTTTGGTATAAAATCAAACCGGGGGATGGATTTTATACCTTAAGCGACATTTTCGATTGTTCCATTGCCGAAATGAAAGCTTGGAATGGTATTAGAAATAACAATTTGATTGCCAATGTAAATATTAAATTTTATGTTCCCTCGTCCAAAATTGAGTATTATAAAAAATTAAATTATTTTAACCAGACGCAAAAAAGAAATATTGCGCTAAAAGATTGATCTCTATGAAAAACGCACTTTCCGTTCTTCTTTTTCTTCTTTTTATAAATTTAAATGCACAGCAAAAGTTTGAGAATTACTTTGTTCTCAAAACCAATGAATCCGTAGTTGTGGATGGCAATTTAAAGGATAAAATTTGGAAAATATCCGAGAAAAAGGGCAACTTTATTCAACATTATCCTTATGACACTTCGGCTTCAAAAACCAAAACAGAATTTATGTTTGCATATGGCGAAAAGTCAATCTATTGTGGCATAATTTGTTATAATAGAAACCCAAATAAGGATTTTGTTCTACAAACCTTAAAAAGAGATTTTTCTGTTACCAACAGTGATGCAGTTGTTTTGTCGATTAGTCCATTTCAAGATGGGCAGAATGGATTCTCGTTTGGATTAACGCCTAAGAACAGCCAGCGTGAGGGTGCCATCGAAAATGGAGGAGGTTTTGGTGTAACTACGGCATGGGATCAAATTTGGTACAGTGCAACGCGCATTGTAAAAGATACTTGGTTCGCAGAGTTTGAGATTCCATACAAATCTATACGATTTGCAGAAGGCAACAAAGAATGGAAATTCAATGTTGCACGTATAGATTTAAAAAACAATGAAGTAAGCACTTGGATAAAAGTACCAAGAAATTTTAACATTAGTGTTCTTAACTTTGGAGGGGGTTTAATTTTTCCAGAAGCACCTGTTCGCAAGGGAAAAAACATAGCCATCATTCCTTATGCAAGTGACGTAACCTCTGGCACAAGTCCATACAAATCTGGGGAACCTTTCAGCACTTCTAAACCTAGATTTGGAGCAGATTTAAAAATTGGTTTAAGCTCATCGTTAAATTTAGACATTACCTTAAATCCAGATTTTGCCCAAGTGGATGTGGATGTTCAACAAATTAATTTAACCAGGTTCAATTTATTTTTCCCTGAAAGAAGGCAGTTTTTTATTGAAAATAGTGATTTGTTTGCAAATTTTGGGTTTAGACAAATACGCCCATTCTTTTCAAGACGAATAGGCTTAGGCAAAACTGGTAACGTGCCAATTGACGGAGGGGTGCGTATTACCGGAAAAATAAATAACAAATGGCGTGTAGGTTTGATGACAGTGCAAACACGAATTGATACCTTGTTCGGCACAGGGTCAAAAAATTATCAAGTATTGGCCTTTCAGCGCAAAGTTTTTAGATCATCCAATATCGGATTTATTTTGGTAAATGATATGGAGGGTAGCAAATCAGAATTTGCAAAAAATAGCAATACTATTTCTGGCATTGAATACAATTTGCAGTCCAAAGATTCACGTTGGATGGGCAAGGCATTTTACCAACAGGCATTTTACAAAGGTGCGGGCAAAGAAAATTATTCGCATGCAACGTTTTTATTGTATCGCACATTAAAATGGGAATGGGCATGGAACCATGAATACGTAGGGAAAGATTTTAGGGCGCGAACAGGATTTGTGCCTAGAATCGAAAACTACGACCCTATTCTTAAAAGGACTAGACTTCTTTCTTATTATAGGCTGGAGCCTTCAGTAATGCGCACATTTTACCCTAAAAAAAGTAAGATAAACAATTACAGTTTTAACATTTACAATAGTTCATACTACGACAGTTTCTTAAAACCCACCGAAAGTCTGTTGCAGGGTCAGGGGAAAATAATGTTGCAGAATTCAACCGAATTTAGAGCCTCCTTGGGTAATAATTTTATCAATTTTTATACGCCCTTTACGCCTGTGAGGGATGGTAAATTATACATGCTTGGGAAATACCAATGGAACGCAGGAAATGTGGGCTTTACTAGCAACAATCGGAAGAAATTAAACGGTGTATTGGACGTGTATTTTGGCGATTATTACAATGGAAAAAGATATGCAATTGATGGCAGTTTAAATTACCGCAAGCAACCCTGGGGCACCATTGGTATAAACTACCGCCGTGAAGACATAGACTTAGGTCAGTTGGGAAAAACAGTGTATAATTTGGTCGGTACAAAAATAGATATCAGTTTCTCCACAGTGATGTATTTTACGTCCTTTTTGCAATACAATACACAAACCCAAAATGTTAATGTCAATTTGAGATACCAATGGAGATTCCAACCTTTAAGCGATTTCTTTATTGTGTATTCTGAAAATTATACACCTGAATATAATTCCAAGAATCGCACTTTGGCATTTAAATTATTGTATTGGTTTAATACATAAATTAGGACCTTGAAAGACTTGATGCCTTCAGTAAAAAATGGCGGAATTTGGGATAATATTTCAATAATCTTGTTATTGCATAAAGATTAAAAATGATGACAAACGCCCAAATAAAGTTGATCATGTAGTTTTGGGAGAAACAGAGTTTATTCGTATCAACTGAATACTAAAAATTATTCTTCTATTTTAGGGTTGTATTTTAATTGCAAACCATGAATAAAATTGCGTAAAATTTGATCTTGGCAGGGTCTGTATTTTCGGTGATTTGGATTGTGAAAAAAGGCACTCAATTCATGCGTACTAATTGGAAATCCTACCAAATCTAAAATTTCAATGATATCTGTGTCTTTTAAATTTAATGCAATTTTTAATTTGCGAAAAATCAAATTGTTGTTTAACCTATCTTCTGGCCTAGGCTGCTCTCCTTCTCTTTTCCCACGCCTTTGGTTGATAAAACCGTTTAAGAATGTGGCAAGGTCTTTATCAGATATTTCCTGAGAAGCAGGATCTTCTTCCTTTTTTAACCAATCGCTGATTTGTGATCTTGTAACCGTTGCATCGACAGCCCCGAATAAGCTTATCATGTCTGAATCGGTAAAGTCGAAAGTAAAACGCAAACGGCGTAAAATGTCGTTGTTATTCATCAGGCCAATTGTTGTAATTTAATTAAACTTGCGTAGAGTCCATCCAATTTAAACAGTTCTTGGTGTGTTCCTTTTTCTACAATTTTACCCCTATCCAATACCACAATTAAATCTGCATGTTTCACAGTACTTAGTCTATGGGCTATAATAAAACTAGTACGGTGTTGCATGAGAGTTTCAAGCGCGCTTTGAACAAGTTTCTCACTCTGGCTATCCAATGCGCTGGTTGCTTCATCAAGGATTAATATTTCTGGATTTTTAAGCAATGCCCGGGCAATAGAAATGCGCTGTCTTTGGCCTCCACTTAATTTGCTGCCACGTTCACCAATGTTGGTGTCATATCCATTTTCGGCTTCCAAAATAAATTCGTGCGCATTGGCTGCTTTGGCCGCATCTACAATCATTGCATCTGTCGCATTTTGGTTACCCAATGAAATGTTGTTTTTAATGCTGTCATTAAATAAAATGCTTTCTTGGGAAACAATGCCTATTAACCTGCGTAAATCTTCTTGTCGGAATTCGCGAATGTCGATACCATCCAAGGAAATACCGCCTTGTTTTACATCATAAAAACGGGCTATTAAATCGGTAACGGTGGTTTTACCCGCACCAGATGGTCCAACAAATGCAATGGTTTGGCCTTTATTAACCGACAAATTGAGGCCGAATAAAACTTCTTGGCTTTGGTTGTAAGAGAATGAAACATTTTCTAACAATATATTTTTATTAAATACTGGATTTTTTGGATTTATTGGATCTGCAACTACTACAGGTGCTTCCACCAATTCATTGATTCTATCCAAACTGCCTATTCCTTTTTGTGCTGCATATATTGCACTGGAAAATGCTTTAAATGGGGGAATTAATTGTGAAAAAATGGCAAAATAGGTAAGGAAAAATTCGGGGTCCAATTGTTTCTTAAAAACCATACCTCCCCCAATCCATAACAATGCTGCGGATACCATAATTCCAATCGTTTCAGACAAAGGTGAGGATAAATCGTAACGGCGTTGCACGCTAATGTTGTTTTTGGTGTATTCTAAATCTTCATCGCTGTATCTCTTTTTAAAGAAACCCGATGCATTGAATGCTTTGATAATTCGAATGCCACCAATGGTTTCTTCAAACGAACTTAAAATGCGGCCAGCGAGCATTTGGTTTCTGGCAGATTTTTTACGCAATGAACGGCCTACCAAACCGATGAGTAATGCTGTTATGGGTAAAAAAAGAAGAATATACAGGGTTAAAGCTGGCGATAATACCACCAATGTCACCAAAAATATGAGAATGTTGAGAGGTTGAAAATACAACGCTTCTAAGGAAACCATAAGGGCAAATTCAATCTCCTTCATGTCATTGCTCATGCGTGAAAGCAAATCCCCTTTTTTCTCTTCATTAAAATAGGCAACAGGCAATTCCAAACATTTTTCATATATGTCTGTGCGCATTTTGCGTATGCTGTAATTCCTTATTAGGACCATGAAATTCATGGCGGTGTACCTAAAAATATTTTTAAAAATAGTGGCTACAATCAACGCGATGGCCAAAAAAGCCAAAGCATTGAAAGGTTCTCCTTTTGCCATTTCTGAAAACCAAGTAATAAAGTTGTGGTATTGATTGCTAAACCAAGAACCGAATTGCATGCCATTGTTGCTCATTGACGGGGCCACTTGATCTTTAGAAAACAAGAAACGCAGCACGGGCATAATGAGCAACAAAGTGGTGAGTTGCAAAACAATATAGAGCAGATTGAATATAAAATTCAGAAAAATGAATCCTTTAAAATCGGCGGCATAGCGCAAAAACCGAAAAACTGCTTTCATTGTGTGCGAAAATACGCAAATTTGCAGGCTATGTTTCAAATAAAAATTGGGCTTATGGTTATTGTTGCACTTTCTGCCTGCACCCAAAGGGGAGCAAAAACTGCGGAAAAGACAGAAATGGTGCTTAAAGAAGATTGGAATGGGGAAGTTTTGTCGTTTCGAAAACAAAAAGACAATGCATTTGCCATAGGAGCAGAATCTCCTGTTATCAGTGACCAACTCAATTTTAAGGGCTTAAAATATTACAAACCAAATGCGGCATTTCGGGTTCCTGTATCTTTGGTATCAGAGACCCAAAAGAATAAAATATTGGAAATACTCGATTCTAAAGGTATGAAGCGGAGAATGAACTATCGTGGGATTTTGAAATTTGCAATTGACAAAAAAAACTTTGAATTGCCAGCCCTGGTTTTTTTGGAAGACTCCCTGCACTATTTTGTAATGTTTAGAGACAAAACCAGCGGCATAGAAACTTATGGCGGAGGTAGATATATAGAAGTACCTATATTTTCAGATTCGGGGATTTTGGATTTTAATTTTGCATACAATCCATTTTGCCATTACAACCACGAATTTTCTTGTCCAGTGGTGCCAAAAGATAACTATTTGGATTTGGAAATTGAAGCAGGTGAAAAAAAATATCCCTAAAGATGTTTCGTCACACTCTGTACAATTTCAAATTGCCCTAAAAACTCTTTGGCTATGATGCGCAAAACAGTGTATAAAGGTGCGGCAATCATCATACCTCCAAGGCCACCCAACTGGGCACCGGCGAGTATCACAAAAAACAGTTCCATGGGGTGGACTTTTAGCGATTTGGAAAAAATAATAGGATAGCTCACAAAATTATCTAGTACAATAGCGATAGCATAAACCACGACAACTTCATACATTTTGCCAACAATTACAGTATAAAAATCGGCACCGATATTGGACAATATGCAAAATATTAAAGCAAAAGAAATGCCAATAAGGGGACCTATGTAAGATACCAAATTGATGAGCCCTGAAAATATGGCCACTGTCAATGCGAATTTTTCCCCAGCTAGGGTTAGCCCCACATAAATGTAGCTGCCAAAAACAAAAACTTGAATAAAGATACTGCGGAAATAACGCCCCAACATGTCATTCAACCCTCTTATAACCCGTTGCATCCTAGGTTCATATTTGTCTGGCGTGAGAATATATAACAACCGATAAACGAGATATTTATCTTTTAAAAAAAAGAAAGAAATAAACAAGACTGAAAAAACCCAGCCTACGGTTGCGGTTAGGCTTGAAAAAACAGAACCTGCAATATTGCTTAACGTGGCGAAACTTAAATACTCTTTTAATTTCGATTGAATTGCCGCGGGTGTTAAATCTTCGGCAGGTACACCTATGTTTTCTAAATGGTAGCGAATGTCGTGCATGGGTTGCCCGAAACTTTTATCAAATGCGTGTTGGCTAATGTTAGAAATGGCTGCGGTTTGATCTACCAAAGGAGGCACCACCATAAAAACAAACGCTGCAAATAAACCAATGAATAACAATAAAATTGCAGAAGCTGGAATCCATGTAGGCAGGGGTTTTCCTTTGTAACGCAAAACCCTGTTTTGCCAAGCAATGATTGGTGCCCCAATAAAAGCTAGAATCATAGCTACAACAAAATAAGCAATCACGCTGCGAAGGAACCATGCCAAAAGAAGCATAGCGGCTACGAATAACCAAGTGGTGATTTGTTGCCGGGTTATTTTCACTCTATCGTTGGGTTTTCTTCAGTAGGTATATATTCTTCTACAGGTTCTTTTAAAATGGGTTCTGCAACCATAATAGGTTCCACTATTTTTGGTTCAAATGGCCGATTGCCAATTAATCTTTCTACGTCCGTTTTAAACAAAAGCTCCTTCAATAGAAGTTCCTCAGCAAGAATTTCTAACTGGGCTTTCTTTTCCACTAGCAGTTCACGGGTACGTTTGTATGCATCAGAGATAAGTTTGCGTACCTCTTCATCTATTATTTCCGAAGTTTTTTCTGAATAAGGTTTTTGATAACCGTACTCACCTTGCGGATCGTAAAAAGAAACGTTTCCTACCTTTTCACTCATGCCATAAATGGTAACCATGCTATAGGCTAGTTTGGTAATGCGTTCCAAATCATTTTGTGCACCTGTGCTTATTTTTCCAAAGAAAATATCTTCAGCCACACGTCCACCTAAGGTCATGCACATGCTGTCCATCAATTGTTCTGTGCGATATAGGTATTGTTCTTTTGGCAAATATTGAGCATAACCTAGTGCGGCTGCACCGCGCGGTACTATAGATACTTTTAACAATGGATCGGCATGTTCTAAAAACCAGCCTGCTATTGCATGTCCAGCTTCATGGTAAGCCACTATTTTTTTCTCTTCAGGCAATATAATTTTGTTTTTTTTCTCTAGTCCACCAATTACCCTATCAATGGCATCTTGAAAATCTGCCATATCTACAGCTTCCTTGCCCTTACGTGCAGCAATCAAAGCCGCCTCATTGCACACATTGGCAATTTCTGCCCCAGCAAAACCAGGAGTTTGGGCTGCCAATTTTGAAACATCTACATCCTTTTCCAATTTGGTTAAGGGTTTTAAATGTACATTAAAAATTTGTTCACGGCCTACCAAATCAGGCCTATCCACCGAAATTTGACGGTCGAAGCGTCCTGGGCGCAACAATGCAGTATCTAAAATATCGGGTCGGTTGGTAGCAGCCATAATTATAACGCCGCTGTCTGTTCCAAAACCATCCATTTCTGCCAACAATTGGTTTAATGTATTTTCTCTTTCGTCGTTGCTACCCTGCACCAAATTTTTTCCGCGGGCACGGCCAATGGCATCTATTTCATCAATAAAAATAATACAAGGGGCTTTTTCTTTGGCTTGTTTAAACAAATCGCGAACCCTGCTAGCACCCACACCCACAAACATTTCTACAAAGTCTGAACCAGACAAAGAAAAGAAAGGAACACCAGCTTCACCAGCAACTGCTTTAGCCAGCAATGTTTTACCTGTACCAGGAGGGCCTACAAGCAATACCCCTTTCGGAATTTTACCACCCAAATTGGTGTACTTCTTTGGATTTTTTAGGAAATCTACCACTTCCATTACTTCCATTTTTGCTTCTTCCAAGCCAGCTACATCTTTAAAGGAAATATTTACTTTAGTATCTTTATCAAATATTTGTGCGCGGGATTTGCCAATGTTAAAAATATTGGCACCACCTCCACCGCCGCTGTTTCGCTTAAATATTACTGTCCAGAAAATAAGGAATATGGCAATGAAAAATACCCATTGCAGTATTTGACCCATATAATCGCTATGGCTTTCATACGCAATAAGAAGTTTGTTTGGGTCTAACTTTTTGGCAGTCATTTCTTCCTTCAAAGCTTTCACTTCGTTATTGAAATACTCTTTTTCAATTTCAAAAGAAAAATCGGGTTCATCTTGAGCAAACATTCCCTCACCTTTGCTGCCTTTTTTTGCATATTCAGCTTTAGATCGGGCTTCTTTGGTTAAGAAAATTTCGCAAACTCTGTCATTCACTACCTTTACTTGTTGCACATCGCCCTGCAAGATCATTTGTTTGGTTTCATTCCAATTGGAATTTCCGCCAGTAGAAGGACGATAAAAGGTAAGTGTTAGCAAAACAATAAAAAGAATACCGTAAATCCAATACGGGTTAAACTTAAATCCCCCTGTCGGTTTTTTATTGGGAGCTGGATTTTGATTGTCGTCCATAATTTTTGGTTTTGGTTCAAATAATGAACCGTTTTTAATTTCTCCGACAAAACTACGATTTTAGTACACGAAATTTTTAGGCAAGTTGAAAAAAACATAAAATCTGCAATTTTGGCAGGATTTACATTAAACAACAATTGAAATGCCATGGATAAATGGTTGTTTTGACGCAGAAATGACACAATAATATGCCAAACGAGTTTTATGGTTTTTTACTACCTTCGGGCACTTGAAACTTGCTGCTATAGATATTGGATCCAATGCGGTACGCTTATATATAGCGCGCCCTTTGCATGAAGACGTAATGCTTACGGATTTTAAATCGGTAGAATTTACACGTTTGCCCTTGCGTTTGGGTGACGATGTGTTTCAAACCAAAGAAATTAGCAAGGCAAAAATAGAATTGCTTACCAAAGCCATGCAAGCATTTGCCCTGTTAATGGAAATTTACAATGTAGATACTTATATGGCTTGCGCAACCAGCGCCATGAGAGATGCTACCAATGGAGCCAGCATAGTAAAGGAAATTAAAAAATTGACAGGTGTAAAAATTAATATTATCAGTGGCAAAGAAGAAAGCAGGTTAATCCAAGGTACAATTTTAGAAACATTACCTGCTAAAAACAGTTTCGTGCATATTGATGTGGGAGGCGGAAGCACCGAAATAGCCTACATACGCAACGGAAAAATAAAACAATACGAAAGTTTTAACATTGGCACGGTGCGTATGAAAGAAGGTAAAGTTAAAGATACTGAATGGACCAGAATGAATGCCTGGTTGGACAATTTGGTATTGCCTATCGACGAGGTTGTAACTGCCATAGGCACGGGGGGCAATATTGTAAAACTGTCAGAACTTAGTGGCTGCAAACCGGGTACACTCTTAAATTTGCATCATTTAAAAGCCACCAATGTGTATTTGCATTCTGTAGACCAGCACGACAGGGTGTATGAATTAAAAATGAATCCGGATAGGGCGGAGGTGATTGAATATGCCGGCGATTTATTTATTTCTATTTTAGAAAGATTGAATGTGCATGAAATCATGGCTCCAAATGTGGGTTTAAAGGATGGTATCATTCGTGATATTTGGAGACGGCGGTTTTAGGGGATGTGATTTGGTAGAAATTGGGTGTACATTTCTATTGGGATTAAAGATTAAAAATTTCCCTTGCATTTGTCAATTATTTGTGCTTAACTTCGTAAAAATAAATTTGATAATACAATGAAAAAAGCTATCCATCCATCCATCCATCGGGTATTTTTATACTTTAAAAAGTATAAAAATTAAAATTTTTACC
>JBBQBB010000004.1:0-93981 GCA_038317095.1 Bacteroidia bacterium
CGGCAGCGCCTGCAGTGTGGGGGCAAACGGATGCGCGCCAGCGGGGGCGACCGGCAGGAAGCCAACGCTGGCACTGCAGCAGTAGCCGCCACACAAGGGCCTATAGCGGATGGCCGGATGAGGCAAACCATAAATACCACACCACAACCCATTACCCATTACCCATTACCCGAAACTTTTTGCCTTTTTATGTTTCATTTTTTTGTCCTGTTTTTTAGTTTACAATGTGTAAACTTAGTTTAGGACAAGACAAAATGTGCCACTTGTGCGGCTGGCTAAAATTGTTTTTAAAAAAGTGCGGGGCGGCAAAAAAAAATAAAACACGAATCGTTGGGCTGTTCCCGAAAAATCGGGACAAGTTGTGTCGGAAAAAAGTCCGCTTTTAAGTTTATAAGTCGTCTTAAATTTTCGATAATTGTCTGTCAGTTTAATGTTTGTTGTGTGGTTCAATACGCTTGCCTATAACTTGCTTATACCCGATACAAACATTCGCATAGCACATGCTTTTTAGGGTGCTATGCGATACTTTGTTTCGCATTATTTTTAACATTATTTCCTCACTTCTATTACCACCAAAACAGATTTAGCTGCCTTGGCGTCGGCGGTGAATGATACGGTTTCAGTGGTGCGGTATTTGATGTTGCCCAGCAGTTGTCCGGCCAATGCTATTCTGCAGGCAGCGGCAAAATCGGCTTGTTTGTGGGCTGTTATTTGGGTTTTTATGGTTTCGTAATTCAATGGTTTTTTGCTAATTAAAACCGCTATATAATCTTTCTTTTGGGATTGGTCTGGAACCATATTAAATCCGCGTGGGAATACCCTTGTTCCAGTAACGCCACAATACGGAGAATGCTTGGCTGTGTAGGGATACAATACGTAGCAAGTTTGGTCGGTGTCTTGCCCCAAAACATAGGTATAACACTCAATGTTGTTTTTTATTTTTACCTTAAATTTGGTGCCTGGTGCAACCGTGTTTTTGGTACTAAAAATACCAGAACCTATGGATTGCAATGGAATGTCTGCTTTGGTATCGGTATTCATCAAGCCAAATTCTACGTCAAACTCATTGGGAATAACCTCTCCTGCTTTGCCCATGGGTGCATAAGCATAGGCTTCTTTGGTAAAACGAATAAAGTCTTTATACGGCACCCATGCCACCCCATCGTTGCCCCACTCGCGGCCCCAACTGTTCATGAGTTGCAAACAACCGCCTTCCAAATTGTCGTCGTACCCAATTACAGACATGGCATGGCCTCCAAAGCCTTGCATGTCGTAATCGTCGGAATTGGGGTGCCACACATTTTTACCCATCATACTTTGCATAAACGAGCCACCCACCATCATACCTATAGCTACCGGCGAACCCGCAACTATGGCATGTTTAATTTGCAATATGTCTTTCAACTGCAGGCCTTGTTCTGGGTTTTCACCCAATCTTTGGGCCCCTTTGATCACAAAATTGGAGGCTTTGTCTTTTAAACCGGCTGGAATTTGTTGGCTGCAAGTATTGGGGTCGTAGCCAAAATCTTTAAACGGCACGGCACCGCGGGTTTGCATCCACTCCACAGCACGTTGGATATAACTGCCTTGGCAATCGTTGCCTAGTTTGATATTGTTGTACAAATAGGACGGGCTAAATGCAACCTCATCAGGGTTTTTGCCGGTTTGCTGGGCGTACAATATGGTTCTAATTCCATAGGCGTTGCTCCATGCTACACAGCTTCCTTGGGCGCCTTGGTTGCCGCGCGTTGGGGCGAATTTTAACAAACTGTAGCTTTCCGGCATGGGATTGCTTTTATTGTCGTCGTACAAGAAATTGAAAATATCTGATTTTCCGTATTCTTTGGGGTCTAAAACGCCACCTGTGGCAAAAGTGCTACTTTGTTTATCCACAGCAGGCACAGCGCCACCGCCACATCCTTTGAAATAAAAGAAAACTCCACCAATGAGCAGCAGGGGAATGAACAATTTGGGGTATTTAAACACCAAACCCAAAAGCATTGGCAACAATGCACCTAAACCTCCGCGGCCACCTCCGCCTCCGCCCCCACCGGGGTTATTATCTTGTGGATCCTGATCATTGGGATCTTCAACCATTCTAATAGGCATGCTGCGAAATTATACTTTTCAGTGCACACATTGCCAAAAAACAAATGATTTATTCTAAATTGGATAAAACTCCTTAAACCATAAAAACTAAACCTTAACTTTGCGCTTCAGCCTATGACACTAAGTGCAGCAGATATAGCAAACGCCACGGGAGGCGTGGTAGTTGGCAATGCAGATACGACAATTACCCATCCGGCCAAATTGGAAGCGGCTAATGAAGAAAGCCTTTGTTTTTTTGCAAACCCCAAATATGAAAATGCTTTGTACCAATGCAAAGCGGCAATTGTAATTGTTCCAACAGGCTTTGAGCCAAGCAAACCTACTACTTTCACCCGCATAGAACACGAAAATCCATATTACGCTTTTTGCTTAATTTTATCAGGTTTTTTCGACCCCAATAACCATAAAGTTGGCATTGAAGCAGGCAGTGTGGTAATGCCAAGTGCAAAAATCGGAGCCAATGTATATTTGGGAGCCACTTGCTATATTGATGATGATGTGGTGATTGAAGATGGCGCTGTTATTTATCCCCAGGTATTTGTAGGCAAAGGTGCCAAGGTGGGTAAAAACACCATTCTCTATCCTGGCGTAAAAATTTATGCCCGATGTATTGTCGGCAACGATTGTATTATACACGGCGGCACAGTAATAGGGAGTGACGGATTTGGCCATGCACCAGTAGGGGATATTTATGTAAAAATTCCACAAATAGGCAATGTAGTAATTGAGGACAATGTAGAAATAGGAAGCAATTGTAGTGTAGACAGAGCTACCATGGGCAGCACTTATATACGCAACGGGGTAAAACTTGACAACCTGATACAAATTGCGCACAATGCCGAAATAGGCAGAAACACCGTGATTGCAGCGCATACCGCAATCAGTGGAAGTACAAAAATTGGTGCCAATTGCAAAATCGGCGGCCAAGTAGGAGTTGTGGGACATATCAACATTGCAGATAGAACAGGTATAGGCGCACAAGCCGGGGTTACAAAAAGTGTAGATACTCCCAATACCCAATGGATTGGATCCCCAGCCGCCCCATTAAAAGAAAAATTTAGAACTTGGGCACTGCAGCGAAAGATTCCAGATATCATGCAAGACATTGTTGATTTAAAAAAAGAAATTGAATCTTTAAAAAAAGATAAATAACGCAAGAATGAACACATTTAATCCAAAACAAAATACAATCAAACAATCCTTTTCCATTTCTGGAGTAGGACTGCATACGGGAGAAAACGTTACTTTAACTTTTCATCCGGCTGCTGAAGGGCACGGCTATAAATTTAGAAGAATAGACTTGCCTGAACAACCCATAATAGAAGCAGATTGCGACTTGGTAACGGACACAAGCCGCGGCACGACCCTAGAAAAAAAAGGAGCCAAAGTGAGTACAGTAGAACACGTGCTTGCTTCACTTGTTGGCTTGGGTATAGACAATGTGATGATGGACATTGACGGACCAGAAATGCCCATAATGGACGGCAGCAGCAGACCCATTGTAGATGAACTTTTAAAAAATGGCATTCAAGAACAAGAAGCAGAAAGAGAGTATTTTACCATACCTTACAACATCAGTTTTACCGACGATGAAAACAAGGTAGAAATTATTGCCATGCCGGTAGACGATTACCGTTTGACGGTGATGGTAGATTACAATTCTTCCGTATTGGGCAGTCAACATGCCGCCATCACCACCATTTCTGAATTTAAGGATGAAATTGCACCTTGTCGCACATTTTGCTTTCTCCACGAACTTGAGTTTTTGTTGGAAAACAATTTAATAAAAGGTGGCGATTTAAACAACGCCATAGTAGTGGTAGATAAGCCTGTAACGCAGTTAGAATTAGACCATTTGGCCACAGTATTTAAAAAACCCAGTGTAGAAGTGCGCAAAGAAGGTATTTTAAACAACCTAGATCTGCGTTTTCAAAATGAACCTGCAAGGCATAAATTACTAGACATGGTTGGCGATTTGGCTTTGGTGGGTATGCCCATTAAAGGTCAAATTATGGCCGCTAGACCTGGCCATGCAAGCAATGTAGCGTTTGCCAAAAAAATTAAACAAGTGATGAAAAAAGAAATGCGCAGAAAAGAAGAAGGACCACCACCCTATAATCCGAATGACAAGCCACTTTACACAACGGTGGATATCATAAAAATGCTACCACACAAACACCCGTTTTTGTTTGTAGATAAAATTATATCCAAAACACAGAATACCATCGTCGCTATAAAAAATGTAACTTTTGATGAAAGTTTTTTTGCAGGTCATTTCCCCGGAGACCCTATTATGCCTGGAGTTTTGCAGCTAGAGGCGATGGCACAAGCAGGTGGCGTTTTAATTTTAAGTCAGGTACCAGATCCTGAAAATTACGGTACATATTTTCTAAAAATCGACAATGCCAAATTCAAAGATAAAGTGGTACCGGGCGATACTTTAATTATGAAAATGGAATTGACAGAACCAGTAAGACGCGGATTGTGTATGATGAAGGCCAAAGCTTGGGTTGGAGACAAATTGGTAAGTGAAGCGGAAATGATGGCTTCCATTGTAAGGATTAAAGGCGACAAAGAAACGGGTGCCCAAAATCCGGCAAGTGACGCCTAATTTTGCTTTATTTTCAATAAACGTGTATGAAAAAAACATGGATTCTGATTCTGTGTGTCTCCTTATCACTCAGCTGTTTTGGTGAAAATTTTCCTTATCCCAAAATCCAAAAGATTTATACCCAAGGCAAGTATGATATTTGCCTAGAAAAAATAAGCCAAAAATTAGAACGGGCCAATGCAAAACAAAAATTTTGGTTGTATTGTTTGGAAATGCGCTGTTATGCGGCCGAATACAACCAAAAACCTTCCGTAATTTTGGTAAAAAAAGCATTCAATTCAGGGAAGCGAATGATGTACAAACACCAAGGAGAATTGTCTGAATATCCGCTTTTAGCCCTGCAAGAATTTTATGACGTACTGGCAAAAGCAAATGAGAATATAAATCCCAAAGACAAAAGTCTTGTAAAAGGATTTTATTTGAATTTATTTAATACATTTAAACATCCTTACGCTGCATGGGAAATGTACAAATATTATGTAAACGAAAATGAAACTTACAATGCCAATGCAGCACTAAAAGAGGGTATTGATGCAGATGTAGCCCTTTACCGCAAAGCGATACATACGTTATTCGTCAAAGGCCATTTGGCATGGTTGCGTTTAAATTTGGAACAAGGGTATGCGCAGAAAGCTGAAAGTGCATTTACAACTGGCAGAGAATTGTATGCAAATTTGGATAGTTTTTGTATTCTTTCTGAAACTATTTTTCTTCTGAATATTGCAAAATTTTCTTCTGAATATTTGAGCCCAGAAATAGAAGTTTATCATTTTTTGGATGCGCTAAAACAGGCGGGTTGTTCGCAATCAAAACAACTCTATATTGGCTGGAAATCTACTTTGCTACAAAAATATATATTGGAAAAGAATGTCGAAAAATCTTTCAATACCGCAGAGTGGATGTTTGAGAATTATCCAGACAAATTTGATACTTCTTTTTTTATTTCAGAATTTTTAAACAATATAGGCGCAAATCCCTCTGAATCTGATTCAATACGGTTGCTTTTGGTTTTTCAAATTTCCGCATATACCCAAACCGAAGAGAAATTAAAACTGTTAAAACAATTGATTTTAACAATGGGAGAAAAAGGCGAATTCATTCGCGCAAATTCGATTGTTTCACTTGGTATTCGTTTTTTTCCTAAAGAAATTAAATTCATGGAAACTATGCAGAAAGCAATGAAAAAATCACTGCTGGAATATTTGGCACACAGCAACATGCTGAGCAGAGAATCCATCATGGCTTATTATAATTTGAGTCCTAAAAATGCAGAGACAAAGCGGCAATTTGTAAATTACATTGAAAAATATGTAAATATAAAATTAACACAAAAAAACTATAGCGAATGTTTTAGAATCTTAAAATATGGTTTCCGAATATTTCCAAAAAATGAAACCTTTATTAAATTACAAAAAACGTATGCATTGTTCGATTATGAAGATCATTATATAAAAAATAAATCCTTATTCACAGCCAAAATAGAGAATTTAAATGTAGTCACATGCACTGCTGGAAAAGTGGAAGACAATTACCAAATTGTATTTTTAGAAATGCTCAATTACTTTCGTAGAACTGCTGGTGTTTATGACAGTGTAACCTTAGACAAAGAGCTAAATAACAAAGCCCAATGGGCTGCATTGATTATGCATGCCAATAACTCTTTAACGCACGGACCCAGTGAAGTCGCCAAATGTTATACAAAAGCAGGTGCAATGGGCGCTGGTTCTTCAAATTTGTCGCTTGGACACAATGGAATCAATGCCCTCATTGGGCAGCTTGATGATGATGGTGGCAACAATTCCTCGGTGGGTCATAGAAGATGGATATTAAACCCTACCAAACTTACATTTGGCCACGGAAGCTCCCCCAACAGCATGGCACTTTATGTTTTCGGTCGTACCAACTATGGAAATGCAGATAAAACTACAGAAGTTTTTAATGACACTTTAGATTTTGTAGCATGGCCAGCACAGGGTGCCTTTCCAGCAGCTTTGGTTCCAAAGCGTTGGAGCTTTTCATTCAGTCAGGCAAATTTCGATTCTTGCGAAATAATTGCCAAGTTTAATGGCAAATCACTTCCAGTCGCCATTGAATCAAGAAATGGAGGTTATGCACTGCCAACTATTGTATGGACTTTAGATGGAGATTTTAGAGGTAAAG
The DNA here is from genome assembly GCA_038317095.1 of Bacteroidia bacterium. Classification (GTDB taxonomy): domain Bacteria; phylum Bacteroidota; class Bacteroidia; order NS11-12g; family UBA955; genus JAGXTF01. Next base: position 6,881 of record JBBQBB010000004.1, read on the forward strand.
AAATATATATTGAGGTGAAAAAAGTAGGTTGCACCAAGCCAGGTAAATACAATACTAGAATAAACAAAACGTTTAAATACCAAGTTTCAATCTTCTGAGGCGTTCTCTGCGTCGGCCTATCATGTGCTATGGAAGGATGTGCTTTTGGGATTTTTAATGCGGATGTTTTGAGAGTTGAGAATATCCCCTTATTTTTGACCTCAATATTAAAGATGATTCAACCCTTAGCCTATGTTCACCCATCTGCAAAAATTGCCGACAATGTGGTAATTGACCCGTTTGTGACCATTCACACCGACGTAGAAATAGACGAAGGGACGCACATCATGTCTGGCGCTACCATCTTTAGAGGCACTCGAATTGGTAAAAACTGCAGGGTTTTTCCAGGAGCTAGTATTGGTGCCATACCGCAAGATTTGAAATTTGACGGTGAGGAAACTTTAACTTTAATTGGCGATAACACAACAATTAGAGAATATGTGACCATAAACAAAGGAACAAAAGCGCTGGGTTATACCAAAGTGGGCAGCAATGTTTTGCTTATGGCCTATGTGCATTTGGCACATGACGTGGTGATTGATGACAATTGTGTGCTTGCAAATAGCGTGCAAATTGCGGGGCATGTATCCATTGGAGAATATGCCATTTTGGGTGGAGCTGCATTGGTTCATCAATTTGTAAAAGTGGGCAGGCATGCTATGGTCAGTGGTGGTTCTTTGGTGCGTAAGGATGTGCCGCCATACACCAAATCAGCACGTGAACCCTTGAGTTATGAAGGGGTAAATAGCATAGGTTTAAGAAGGCGAAATTTTACCACAGAAAAAATCGCAGAAATACAAGACATTTACCGAACCCTTTTTGTAAAAGGATACAACACTGCAAAAGCGGTAAAAATTATAGAAACAGAGTTTCAACCAACAAAGGAACGCGATGAGATTTTGCAATTTCTAAAAGAATCTGATCGAGGTATTATGAAGGGTTACGGTAGTAAATAATTTTTTTTCGCCTTTTCAAATAATAAAATCATATTGAATTTAAAAGTAAGTTTTAAAGATTGCGGAAAATCATTCAATAGGCAATGGCTTTTTCGCAATGTTAACTGTGCTTTTAATGTAAATGAGAAATGGGCATTTTTAGGATCCAATGGTTCGGGCAAAACCACATTAACCATGCTGATTGCCGCACAAACATGGCCCACAGAAGGTGCTATCCAATGGGATTACAACAACCAAACTTTACAAGCCGCACAGGCCTTTTCCATTGTTTCTTTGGCATCTCCTGCTATGGAATTGCCAGAAGAATTTAATTTAAAAGAAATTATAAGCAGCCATGCCGCATTGAAGCCATTTTCTATTCAAAACCCACTAGATGCGCTGGCTGAATTGTGTGAATTTGACCACAAAACACTGATGAAACCCATTGCAAATTTCAGCAGTGGAATGAAACAAAGGGTAAAACTTTGTTTGGCGGCATTTACAGATACACCCATTTTAATATTGGATGAGCCTCTTACCAATTTAGACAAAAGTGGGGCTTTGGTTTTTCAAAACATTCTTGACAATTATACCCAAAATAGACTACTCATTATTGCTTCCAACAGAGAAGATGAATATGGGATATGCAATAGATTTATTCAACTATCCCCTGGCGGGAATGTTGAAATAAAATGATTCATCAATTTCTATTGATTATAAATTTCTTTGCAGATTTACTTATCCCATTCCATACTTCGGCGAAGTAAACCCCATTCGGCAGAGAACTTAAATTTAAGTTCACCAAAGCTTCAGTGGCCAGTAAAGCTGTTGAATACACTTTATTCCCAAGCACAGAATAAATACCAATTTCCCAATTTCCAAATGCGTTGCCACGCTGAATGGTGAGACTTCCATTGCTAGGGTTTGGGAATAAATTAAATGCTGGTTTGGCGTATTGATGGGTTACGCTTACTCCCACTTTAGAACCTTTTGATGTTACTATATTTAAGCCACCGCGGCTATTTCCCATAATTACTTCTGGAATAGAATCACCATCCAAGTCAATGGCCGCTGAAACCAAATTTGCGCCAAAATCTGGACGAGTAGAATCTGTTTTGTTCATTTGCCAAACCCAATCAATATCCGCCTGCAAGGAGTCAAACACGCTGTGACCTGCGGTATGGTATAACCTGGCAATGCCATGGCCAGTGCTAACCAAAACATCCTGATTTCCATCATGGTCAAAATCAGCTACAGTAGGTACCGCATTTCCATAACTCAACATAATCCAATTCGGGCTGTTATAAACCCATTCATTGGCCCGCATTCCATATGCATTTCCTGGCGACAATGTGTAACTCGGACTGCTTTTGGTTCCTGTATTTTTGAAAAGTTTGACCCCACCGTAATAATAACCCACGAGCAAATCTGGCAAGGAATCATTGTCATAATTAAATACTACTGGCGCTGCATTTGAGATTCCAAATCCCGAAGGTTTTTTCACAAATTGAGAATCAGCCAAAGTAAGATTCATTGCATTGCCTTTGCCACCGCTGTTTTTAAAGAACCAAACTTGACCCGTTCTTTCGCCTGCCAACAAATCTGCATCGCCATCCCCATCTACATCTCCAAAACTAATTATTAAATCGGAAAGTCTGTGCGACGAAATAGACAAATAATCACCGGTAACGAATTCAAATTTTGCGGAATCTTTTTTGCCCACATTTTTATACAAGGCAATTCTGTCTTGCGTCCCTTTGGTTTTTTCCCAATCACCATCATTGGCTATAAACAAATCCATATCCCCGTCCCCGTCATAATCCGCAAAAGCAGGTGCCGTTTTCCCTCCCAAATCCAAGGTTTGTTCTTGCAACAAATTGTCCTTTTGAAATTTAAAATCAGGTTTGTTGTTTTTTCCAAAATTTCTGTAATACCACAGTTGATTTATTTCACGGACATTGCCCGGATTGTTTGCGTCTCCGTTAGGGCTAGTGACCAAATCCAAAATGGAATCTCCATCTATATCCACCATAAAGCCAGCTGGAAAATCATAATCACAGGCGCGGGTTGTATTCCGCGGAAAAATACTATCCCAAAGCACCATGGTATCGTACCTATGGTTAAATTCCTTTTTGCCATTTTTTAAAAATGTCATATGCTTGGAGCCTATGTTAGAAAGTACTACTTCTTTATCTCCATCCTCGTCATTGTCGAACATCAAAATAGAAGCACCGCCAACATGCCTGGGTTTTAATTTATCTTTGTATGGGCAGCTGCCCAAATTAATTGTATTTAAATAATCATTAAAATAACCAAAACAAATATCCATGATTTGAAACTCGAAAGTGTCTTTGTTCCAACTGAAATCGGAACGGACATCTGAGAACATTTTATAAATCTGGTTGGATTGATCGTAAGTAATAATATCTACATCGCCGTCGCCATCCACATCGGAAATTTCCGGCAAATCTGCAATAGAAAGGGCCAAACCGTTGTATAAGATGGGAAAAGGTGGTGCATATTGATTGCGGTAATACATATCTCCCAAATCTTTAAATTTAGGCACGGAGTCGCCTAACTTTGTTGTATTCAAATAAATATGCAAACTATTGCCATCCACAAGGGTGAATATGTCCATTTTTTTATCTGAATTGAGATCAGCCATTTTGTAGTAGGTTTGCCCTGCTGGAAAATAGGCCTCATATTCTGGGGCATACTTTAAGGATTTGTTTTTTAAACGAATGAATGGCAATATTTTGCTGTCTGTTCTTTCAAAACAAACGATATCCATAATGCCGTCATTGTTCAAATCGAAATTTTGAAATTGGGTGCTATTGAAGCCCCCGATAAATGGCTCTGTATATGTAAAAATACCGCTTTTTATGGGCAAATATCCGCGCGTATAATACTTTGGCGGGCTTGCAATCGGTTGGGAGAAAAGATTAGAAAAACCCAAAAAACATAAATAAAATAAGAATTTGTTTTCACACATATTTAAGTACAAATTTAGCCAAAGAAACGAATTCCACTTACCTTTGACAAGTAATATTTATTAAATGTTGCCTGTATCAATAGAAATTATACACTCCCATTACAAAAGTTGCGGATTCAAATTGGGAACCGACACCCGGAATATAGTTTCTGGTTCGGTATTTTTTTGCTTAAAAGGACCCAACTTTGATGGCAATTTATTTGCTACAGAAGCGCTGGAAAAAGGCGCTGCATTTGCGGTTGTAAGCGATTTAGCTGTTTGTACAGACGAAAGAATTTTGTACGTACCGGATACACTTATTGCTTTGCAACAACTTGCCCATTTTCACCGCGAACACTTAGATACTCAAATTATAGGTATCGGCGGCAGCAATGGAAAAACCACAACCAAAGAATTGTGCGCTATAGTTTTGGGAACAACATTCAAGTATCATGCAACCAAAGGCAATTTAAACAACCACATTGGTGTGCCCCTTACCCTCTTGGAGTTAGATGGCACGGAAGATATAGCCATAATAGAGATGGGCACAAACCACATTGGCGAAATGAAGGTAATTTGCGATATTGCCGCCGTCGATATTGGAATTGTGACCAATGTAGGCAAAGAACATTTGGAAGGATTTGGCAGCATAGAGGAAATTGCCAGGGAGGAATCTGAACTTTATTTATCCTTAATGAAAGACAATGGATTTGCCTTGATAAATGCTGACGATCCATGGTTAAGTAATATGGCAAAACGATTGAATACAAAATTTAGCTACGGCATTGAGAATATTGCAGATCTACAGGCAGAGTTGATTGAAAGTATGCCCACTTTAAAATTTAATCTACAATATAAAAGCAAAACACATGGACCTTATCAAGCGCAACTTGGCGGTTCTTTTAACCTATACAATATTTTATCAGCTGTTGCATTGGGCATTACTTTGGGTTTGGATATCGAAAAGTGTGCCTTGGCTGCTTGCAACTATTTGCCAACAAACAACAGATCTGAATGGCGGATTTTAAACGGCAAACAAATATTAATGGATGCTTACAATGCAAATCCAAGCAGTATGGAGTTGGCGTTGACGGAGTTTGCAAAAATTCCTGGGCGGAAAACCGTTTGTTTAGGCGACATGCTAGAATTGGGAGACTTTTCCAAGGCAGAGCATAAAACCATAGCAGATTTAGCAAATAGCTTGGGCTTTGACCATGTTTGGTTTGCAGGGCAAGAATTCCACACTGCCACAAACCAATCGGCACATGCCTTTATGCATACAGACGACTTGGTCGCTTTTTTGAAACTAAATCCTATTCGTGAGCAGTTTGTGCTTATCAAAGGCAGTCGTGGCATGATAATGGAGAAGGTGCTTAATGCCTTTTAGGCAATAAGTAAGAATTAAAATCGTTATACAGAATTAGACAAACACACAATTAGATGAACCGTAAAGCGCAACTTGCATTATCCATATTTCTATTATTTTTTTCATACAGAACTGCGGCTCAGCATACATTTTACAGCCATTTCAAAAGTTTGGGCACTGTGTCTACAAACAATCTTACTGGCACACCGCGCACAGAAATTGGCAGCGTAAAACCAGGCAATTTCATTATACAATGCGCCAGCAAAGGGGATGGCATGGTAATACAGTTTTTACAAAAAAATGAGGATGGAGAATGGACTGCTGGCCCCGACTGGAACGTAACCGAACGACCTACCCAATATTTTGCTGACAATCCAAAATCTATATTGTATAAAGCAGTCACCAATTTTGGAGACAATGCAAGAATTGTTTATGTAAAAGGAAGTTACCTCATGTTTCTTACTACAATTGGATCGGGTTGGATCTATTACGAACAGAATTTGGTAGAAGCTACGGATATTTTAAAAGAAGCGTTTGACGTAATTCAAGCAGATGGCAAAACGGTTTACCATTACAACCACTCGGCAGAAGTGAGTGCTTGGACATCCTCGCTGTTAAGCGGCGATGACAATCGTTTGATTTTCTTGGCACCAGAAGAAGGGGCTGAATATCGCATTCAGGACACCATGAATTCTAGGAGATATAGCTTTCTACAAACCCAACCCTATTCGAGTTTGTTGTTTAGAGAGCAACTAGGAGATCCTTTGCATTTTAACGGAGATACAATTACACTTACAAGGGATTATTTAAAAGACAGAAACGACAGGATACCCAAACAATTTAGGTACATGTGGTATTATCCTGACAACATAGAATTGCTTACATGGAGTGCCGAATGCCCCTCTTGCACCAGTGAAAATTGGAACAATTGGGAAACCAGCAAAGGGATGTTGTTATTCACCTGCAACGATATTGCTAGGGTAAAATTGGAAGTAAAGTATAGGTTGATAAAACCTAAGTTAACAAGCGGGAAAACAGATACCATACGCATTTTAAAAACCATTAGGGATACTGTATTTATTGATAGTAAAATCAAACCTAAACCCGCAGCAGGCAGAAGTGTAGTAGAGAAAGAGACTTTAAAAATAAAATCTCAAAAACTTACCATAGCCGTGTGGGACAACGCGGGAATAGATGGCGATATTATATCTTTGCAACTTAATGGAAAGGTGATATTAAGCAATTTAAGGTTGGACAAATGCAAAACAACCTTTACAATAGACTTAGATCCTGGTGAGAATATATTGATTATGAAAGCTGAAAACTTAGGGACATCTCCACCCAATACAGCATCCTTCCTATTTACAACAGAAAGTTTTAAAAAATTCATCACATTGCGTTCGGATATGGGTTACAGCGAATCTGTAAAAATTCTTGTAGAGTAGATCTTGTTTTTGCATTACGCAGCCTAGCTTACAAATAGCTTTGTTGGCATCCAAAACCGCAATCAATCAAGATAAAAGATGTAATTATAATCCTACAAAAGCAATTATTGGAGAAAACAGGTTGAAAAAAATGGTTATTATCGAAAGAAAATCTGTATTTAAGGTTAAAAAATTGATTGAAAATATTATATTTGCGGATTATTTCGGCTCTGCTATGGAGATCTGAGTGATTTAATGACCAAATAACCGACAAACAAGCAACCTTAGAAACATTTGTTTGGTTAAAACTAAAATTGAAATAGTTACCCAAACCAAACGCTAGTAAAAGCAAACTGAATGATGTTAAACGAAATACGACTCAGGAGAGCAATGGCCTTGTACCAATTCAGAAGTTTGAATTGGATGGAAAGAATTTCTATATATCGATGCGATAACCTAATGAATAATACCCTTTTAAATAAGAAAAAAAAGAATAAATGAATAACGTTGTCAATAAATTAGACTATTGGGTTGACCAAAACCCAGACAAACTTCTATTTGCATTTTTAGACATTAATGGAGATTTTACGGAAAAGTATTCTTATGCTGAGTTTGCTGAACGGACCAAAGTCATTGCATCTAATCTTTCCGCCAATTATAATTTCAAAAAAGGAGACCGCATTTTACTTGCATACCCTCCAGGTGTAGAAATGATTTGTGCCTTTTTCGCCTGTGCGCGCAAAGGTCTAATTCCCGTTCCAACCTATCCACCTTCTTCTTCTGGCTTTCAATCTGCTTACTACAAAATGGCCTATATTGCCAAAGATTGTGGCGCAGTGGGCGTATTAACCAACAGTGAGTACTATTGGTCGATGAAACTGAATCTTGATCGCAATAACATCGTAGAAAAAACCAATTTATCCGAAATTCCTTGGATCAATACTGGCGAATTTCTAATTAAAGTTGGCGAAGACCAGCCTGTGGTTGAAAACGATATATTATTTCTTCAGTACACATCTGGCTCTACCACTGAGCCTAAAGGTGTAATGGTATCCCACAGCAATATGTTTAGCAATGCCGCTGCGGTAATTGACCATGTTCCTATCGGTGTATCTTGGCTTCCACAATACCACGATATGGGCTTGATTGGGTATTATTTGTTCTTTACCATGCTGGGCGGAACTACCTACGGCCTGTCTACTTTAGATTTTATCAGAAAACCATCCTTATGGTTAGAATCGATTGCTAAATTCAAGGCTACAGCAACGTCGGCGCCAAACTTTGCCTTTGATTATGTTTTGCAACCCGGCAAATTGTCTGAAGAATGTTTAGGCAATCTAGATTTCAGTTCCATGAAATTTTTAATGACAGCGGCGGAACCAGTCATGACTTCTACCTATGAAAATTTTCTCAACTTTTTCAAACCATACGGTCTTAAAGATGAGAGTTTCTTTGCCGCTTACGGACTGGCAGAAAACACCTTGGCGGTTTCAAATTATGGTCGAAAATTCATCCATCTTGATACTACAGAATTTAACAACAACAAAATACAATTAACTACCGCCAAAGACGATTTCGCAACCAACATTATGAGTTGCGGGCCGGCCTTGACGAATCAAATAATAAAAATTGTAGACAAAGACACTTTTGCAGATCTTGGTTCGGATGCTATTGGTGAGATTTGGCTTACGGGTCCAAACAAATGCCTTGGATATTGGAACAAACCCGCATTAACCAAAGAAGCATTTGAAGCAAAAATTGCTGGCGATGAATCGGGTGACACATACTTACGCACGGGAGATTTAGGTTTCTTACACGAAGGTGAAATTTATATTTGTGGCAGAATGAAGGACATGATCATCATTCGTGGCCTGAATTATTATCCGCATGACATTGAAAAAATTGTAGAGGAATCGAGCAAATCTATCCGCGAAGGATTTACTGCCGCATTTGCTATTGAAGAAAACGGCGAAGAGAAATTGGTTATTGTTGCCGGTATAAAAGACAAAAAGAACATTCCAGATCCTCTAAAAATTACCGAGGAAATTAGAAAACGTCTGAATATTTTAACGCATTCAATCACTTTCGTACCTACAAAGAGCATTCCCAAAACTTCTTCTGGAAAAATCATGCGTTCGAAAGCCAAACAGATGTGGATTGCCAAAGAATTTGAGGTAATTAAAGATTTTTCTTCGATGGCTGAAATCAATGATGCTGGCTTGGAGATTAAAGCTTCTTCTTCTCCATTTGAAGAAATTAAACGCAAATATGGCTTTACTGGGGATGAAACTTTTTCGCTGGTACATGCCTTAGATTCCATGGATTTGGTATTGTTGATTCACGATACCAAAAACCTACTTAAAGACAATGGTGCAGCAAAACTTTCCAACGACATTGATGCAAGATTGTTACAGGAACTAAGTGTTTCCGAATTCTTTGATTTGATTGAACAATTTAGAAATTCATCTTTTATTGCCATCAACAAACTGAAGAAAACCATTCATAAACTGCAAAAGGAACACAAAGATTTTGAACAGAAAAAAATGCTTCAAGATGCCAAGTTGAGTTTTGCCATGACTGCTCCCAAATACAACCCAGAACATCTAAAAAGTGGCAATATTTTGCTTACAGGTGGAACAGGCTTTTTGGGTCCATTTATTATGAAAGCATTGCTAGAACAGAACAATGACAACATTTATGTTTTAGTTAGGGCAAAGGACGAAGCAGAAGGCAAAGCACGATTGAAGCAAGCGATGGAACTTTCAAATATTGAAGAAAGTGACTATATCGAAGAATTTGAAAAACGCATTATTCCGGTTTGTGGCGATTTGGCGCAATCTAAATTGGGATTGAGTCAAGCCAATTGGGATTTCTTATCCAAAAACATACATTCCATTTATAACAACGGTGCATTGGTGAATTATTTGTTCAACTACGAAAAAATGAGAAGCGCCAATGTGACCGGAACCAATGAAATCATCAAATTGGCATTGGACGGGGAGCCTAAAGTATTGAACCATGTTTCTACTACTTTCATCTTTGGCTGGGCTGTAAAAGACACCTTGAATGAGTCAGATTCTTGCGACAACTTAGACTTGCTCGATTTTGGATACAGCCAAACCAAATGGGTATCTGAACAAATTGTTTTGGATGCACAACGTCAAGGATTGCAAGCAAGAATTTTCCGTCCTGCACTTATTTCACCATCCGTAAATGGCGGGGGTAATAACTTCGATATTGCGGTACGTTTGGTTGCCTTTATGATCAACCACGGAATTGGTGTAAATTCATTCAACCAAGTGAGTTTTACCCCTGTGGATATTGTAGGTAATAATATTGTTGCCATTTCTGGCTTGCCTGATACAGTCAACAAATCTTTCCATGTTACCCGCGATAAATATGCGAGAATGAAGGACATAACTGACATCATTCATACATTAACTGGTACTAATTTTAAACAATTTGAAATTCCACAATTTGTTCCAGAAGTTGTAAGCCGCTGCACCACTGAAGATTTGCTTTTCCCATTGTTGGATTTCTTGGTACGTTCCGTTGACAACATTGCCGCAATGGAATATAAATTATACGACAACAGCAATTATCAAAATGCAAAATTGCAGTCACCGCATGCCATTCAAGACCCAAGCTTGGATGATACGGTAAAAGGTATGGTAAGAATGATGATTAACCGTGAAATTATCAGTGCAAGATTGTTGGAAACAACAACTTCAAACAGTAAAAAATAGTAGCAAAACGAACAAAAGAAGATGGGCTAGCCCATCTTCTTTTGTTTATGCACGAATAAATTGCTATTTACAATAGATTTCCCTTATTTTCGTTTTCATATTATGCATAAACAGTTACTCTGTTTTTTTGTATTTCTTCTTTTTGCCCAATTAAAAGCCCAAGAGCCAAAAGGCACTGGAAAAAATGTGGTTTTAAAAATCAAAACTTCGTATAACGCCACCATAGAAAAGCTTTTACCCACAGGCCATTGGAAATATACCAATGCAGAAGGGGAGCTATGCAAAGAAGGTGATTACAAAGTGGAAGGTGAAAAAAGCTACCAAACAGGTACTTGGTTGTATTACAATACGGAAGGTCTGGTCTTCGTAAAAATAACCTACGCCAAGGACAAACCACAACAAATTGAAATCCTAGATTCCGGATCCAACCTATGCGGCAAAAGCAATTTATCAGTAGAAATAGATACCGCTGATATTTACCATGTAAAGTGTTTTGAGTGCAAGGACATTTTGAAATTTTCGGTGGCCAAAGTTCCTACAAAAGTCAGCTTTTCTGAACTCAAAGGGGAAGCCAATGGCGGCGATTCAAAAATAGAAAAAGCTGGAGGTTTGGTGGTATACCCAATTCCGAATACATCCAACGGCAATGGCGATTTCACGGGCAGTGCCACCATACAAAACGACAGCGTATGGATATTGAAATATCCTATCATTTCTGCTTCCTTAATAAAAGGAATAGATATAAAAAATAAAAGAAATTTGGTACTAAACCCCGGTTTCGACCGAAATTACAAACACAAAAAAACGGCAGCCGAAATTAAACCAAAGAGAAAGATTTTTCCGTATTGGTTTGAAGCCTCAGAAACTCCAGACCCTATTGTAAAAAATAAAGAATCCTATGCAGGTTTTAGGGTTATTGGCGGCAATTATGAAGTGATTGGCGGTGAGCTATTAAAACCACTAGAAGCAGGCGAAAAGTACTGTTTTCAAATGCAAATCAAACTCAAAGAAACCAACCGAAGAGCCACTACAAATGCTGGCGTCATTTTATCAGAAGAAGTTCTCGATTTTGACAAATTCACAACTGCAGATTTCTTGAATCACCCAGCAAAAATTATTTCTGCCGATAGTTTATATCTATGTCAACGTGAAAACTGGCAAACCATATCGGGGAATTTTGTAGCCAATGGAGACGAACGTTTTCTTTACATTGGGGCTTTCCCTCCCAATTACAAATTGAATATTTTACAAACCGATCCTATAGATACTGCAACCCTATTTCCCGGTGCATATGAAATTTATTATTACGTAGACAATGTGTTGCTCATGAAATCGGATACGGCAGTTCGTTGTATTTGCAACATCAATGATTGTCCGCCAGAAGAAGATACTTTAAAAGCAGCAGAACTGGTAAAAATTGCAAAGCAATTTGTATTTCGCAACATTCAATTTGAAACCAACAAAACCATTTTGCTGTTGAGTGCATCCCCTTCTTTAGATAGTTTAATGGAATTGTTGGAAGAAAATCCAAAAATGCGACTGAGAATCACTGGACATACAGACGGAGATGGAGAAGAGGATGCCAACCAAATTTTGAGTGAGGAGAGGGCAAAACGCGTGTATGATTTTTTGGTAGAAAACGGCATTGATGCCACCAGGTTGGAATATGACGGTAAAGGAGAAACAGAACCCATTGAGAGCAATAAAAATGCAAAAGGCAGGGCTAAAAACCGAAGGGTGACTTTTACCGTTTTGGATTAAAAAAACTAAAAAAATGTATAAATATCAACTCGCTTTTTTTGCACTATTATTTCTTTTCAACACCTCCACATCAGCGCAAACGGGCAAATGGACTAAAAAGAAAAGTCTTCCAGATTCTATTAGAATAGAAGCTGGCGCATTTGATGCTAATGGAAAAATCTATATCCTTACAGGAAGGCATGGGTCAAATTATTTTGCTACTGTTTGGGAATATACACCTGGAAAAGATACATGGATTCGAAAGTCAGACTTCCCTGGCGGAGGTAGACGTGAGTTGGCCTGCTTTAGTATAGGAAACAAGGGCTATGTAGGCACAGGAAGGGACGTTAGCGGGGCATACAAAGACTTCTACGAATACGATGCAACTTCAGACAAGTGGACTAAAAAGAAAGATTTTGGGGGCACAGTGCGACGTGATGCACTAGGATTTTCCATTGGAAATAAAGGGTATTTTGGTACAGGTCAAAACCCCACAGGAACTGTCAATTACAATGATCTATGGGAATATGATACATCTGCCAACACGTGGACTCAAAAAACAAGTTTTACAGCGGGGAATATTCGAAATGCTGCTTTTGGTTTTTCAATTGGAACCAAAGGCTATGTAACAACAGGGAGAAATCTAAGTTCTGAATACAACGATGTTTGGGAATATGACCAAACTGGAAATACTTGGAGCAAAAAAAACAATTTTGGCGGTACGGTTAGATCTGAAGTGGTAGGGTTTGTGATAGGCAGCAAAGCTTTTATAGGAACAGGCTATGATGCCACTGGCAATCTTTCCGATTTTTGGATGTATAATCCTGCAACCGACTCTTGGATTCCAGAAACCAGTTTTCCAGGGGGAGCTCGTCAGGAAGGAGTTGCAGGGTCCGCGGGCGGAAAAGGTTACCTTGGCTTTGGAACAATTGCATCCTTAGGTGCCCAAAATGACTGGTGGGAGTTTGACCCTACACCTCCTGCAAGCAAAGATAATTATGAAAAATTGAACTTTAAATTAAACCCAAATCCCGCACAAAACACAATCCGAATATCATTTGAAAATACACAAAACAAAGATGTATCCCTGTATATTTATGATTTGTCTGGTAGAGAGGTTAATTCAAAAAAGTTCTCAGCGTCAATCGGCGGTTATCAAACTTTTAACTTGGATATTTCGGGTATTAAAAATGGGATGTATTATTTAAAATTCTTATCCGGAGATATTTGTAAAATCGAAAAACTAGAAGTGGTTGAAGGACCCTAAAAAAATGAGATACATCTGAAAGACCGCATCTTTCTCTACCAAAAAACCTCTTTCAATTTTAATTTCTTGCCAGTCAGCAATTCATTAAATAGTAACAAACGCGAATTGGCGAATGGCTGCATTTGCCAAAGTTTTTACCAAAGTCACTTTTTGTTTATTTCCCAAAAAGCAAAATACCACCGCCGGTAAGTACCAAATTGATAATGGCCAGTGGAATTAAACTCTTCCAACCCAAATGCATCAATTGGTCGTATCGAAAACGAGGCAAAGTCCAACGGATCCACATAAATAGGAAAATAAAGAACCCTATTTTAGCAAAGAAAGCCAGTACTTCTATCATTGCCAGCCAATTTGGATGGGTACCAAACCAAGCCGCATCCATGAATGGAAAATTGTAACCGCCAAAATAAACGGACGCCATTACCGCACTGCTGATAAACATGTTGATGTACTCTGCAAAAAGATAAAAGCCCAATTTCATGCTCGAATATTCAGTATGGTATCCGCCAATCAGTTCGGTTTCACACTCCGGCAAATCAAAAGGTGCACGGTTGGTTTCGGCCAAGGCACAAATTAGAAAAATGAAAAAACCCAAGGGTTGGTAAATGATATTCCACTGCATGCCATGCCAGCCGCTTTGTTGGTTAACGATATGGCGCAAACTCAAATCACCACTAATCATGATTACGGCAATCAACGAAAGCCCCATGCCCAATTCATAACTGATCATTTGTGAACTTGCGCGTATGGCTCCATACAAAGAGTATTTGTTGTTGGAGGCCCAACCACCAATCATGATGCCATAAACACCCACACTTACAATACCCATAATATACAGTATTCCAATATCTACATCGGCTACTTGCAATGAAATATGGCGCCCTCCGAGTATCAAATCTCCACCCCAAGGAATAACAGCACTGGTAATGCAGGCGGTAATCATTGCCAAACCAGGACCCAAAATAAACAACCATTTTTCGGCATTTTTGGGAATTAATTCTTCCTTGAAAAACATTTTACCCCCATCGGCGAAAGGTTGCAGTATGCCAAAAATACCAGCCCGATTGGGTCCCAAACGGTCTTGCATAAATGCAGCTACTTTCCTTTCTCCGTAAGTGAGGTAAAGTGCCACACCTAAGGTTATGGCTGTAAGTATCGCTATTAAAATGCTCTTTTCGAGCAACATTGAAAATTCCATTTTAAGCTTCGTTCAATAAGGGTGTATGTTGGGGAATGGGAGACTCATATTTATTGGCAGAAATTACGGAATGGCGGTCGATATGACGTGGACCTTCAAAAACCCAATCTGTATTTTCTTTCTTTTCAAAACGACATTCGTTGCAGATAAAATCCTTCACTTCGCCAAATTGGTCTTTTCTTGCAGTTATTCTAGCAATTTCATCGCCAATCATCCAAGCCACTGCATGTCCTTTGCATTTTGGATTGCCGCAATCGCGGTGCACATCCATGGGTTTTGTATACCAAACCCTGCTTTTAAAACGAAAAGTTTTGTCGGTTAAAGCGCCCACGGGACAAACATCAATAACATTGCCAATAAAATCGTGGTCCAATGAATTTTGGATATAGGTGCTAATTTCTGCAGCATCGCCCCTTTTCATGATGCCGTGTTCGCGTTTGTCTGTCAATTGGTCTGCAGTATAAACGCAACGGAAACACATAATGCAACGTGTCATATGCAATTTGATATAATCTCCAATGTCTATTTTATCAAATTCGCGGCGTTTAAATTCATACCGAGAATGGGCCAAACCATGTTCAAAAGCAAGATTCTGCAAATCACATTCTCCAGCTTGGTCACAAACCGGACAATCCAATGGATGGTTTATGAGCAGAAACTCAACAATGCCTTTGCGCGCATCCAACGTGCGTTCACTGGTTTTGTTTTTTATTTCCATGCCATCCATAACTGTAGTACTGCAACTTGCCACCAATTTCGGCATCGGTCTTGGGTCTTTTTCGCTGCCCTTGCTCACTTCTACCAAGCAAGTTCTGCATTTTCCGCCACTTCCTTTTAAACTCGTATAATAACACATTGCTGGGGGAACAGCTTCGCCTCCCACTATGCGGGCTGCATTTAAAATGGTTGTACCCGGATCTACCTGAACGGCAATGCCGTCAATGGTAACTGTAAATTTCTCTGTCGCTTCAGACATATTTTTGTTCTATAATTTAAGCGTTAACCGTTTCAAATATTTTATCTTTCACCAAGCCATAATTTCTTTCGAGGCAGGTTTTGGGTTCATTTACATGCCATTCAAACTCTTCCCTAAAATGGCGAATTGCAGCGGCAACTGGCCAAGCTGCAGCATCTCCCAGCGGGCAAATGGTATTTCCTTCAATTCTCCGTTGTATATCCCACAACAAATCAATGTCTTCCATTTTACCGTGTCCATATTCCATTCTGTGGAGTACCTTCTCTAACCACCCAGTACCTTCTCGGCAAGGGCTGCATTGTCCGCAACTTTCATGGTGGTAAAAACGGCTAAAATTCCAAGTATTGCGCACAATACACTGGTCTTCATCATACACAATAAATCCACCCGAACCCAGCATACTTCCAGTGGCAAAACCACCATCTGACAAACTTTCGTACGACATTAAACGATCTTCCCCTTTGGCCGTTTTACAAACCAAATAATGGGGTAAAATTGGTACGGAAGATCCACCAGGAACGCATGCCTTTAATTTTTTTCCATTCTTTATTCCTCCCAAAAAATTATCACCGTAGATAAATTCTTCCACGGTCATATTCATATCAATTTCATACACACCCGGATTGTTGATATTGCCAGAAGCAGAAATCAATTTGGTACCTGTACTTTTTCCGATTCCAATTTTGGCATATTCATCTCCACCGTCATTTACAATAGGCACAACGGCAGCTATGGTTTCTACATTGTTTACCACACTTGGACATTGCCATAGTCCTTTTACGGCAGGAAATGGCGGTTTCATGCGTGGGTTTCCGCGCAAACCTTCTAAACTCTCAATCATTGCCGTTTCTTCGCCACAGATATAAGCTCCAGCACCGCATGTAACAGCCAAATCTAAATTGTAACCAGTGCCCAAAATATTTTTACCCAACCATCCGTTTGCATAAGCTTCTGCAATGGCTTTTTCCAAAATGCGAAGCACATACATGTATTCGCCGCGGATATAAATATAACTTTGGTTTGCGCCTAGGGCATAGCTACTGGTAATCATGCCTTCAATTAAAAGATGGGGAAGTTTTTCCATCAAATACCGGTCTTTGAAAGTACCCGGTTCAGATTCATCTGCATTGCAAAGTAAGTAGCGGGGAATGCCCTCGGGTTTTGCCAAAAAGCTCCATTTCATGCCTGTTGGAAAACCTGCGCCACCTCTGCCGCGCAGTCCGCTTTTTTTCACTTCTTCAACCACCTCATCAGGGGTCATTGTTTTTAGTGCCTTTTCAACGCTGCGGTATCCACCTTCTTTTCGGTAAACATCATAGCTTTCTATTCCGGCTACTGCAACTTTATCCAATAAAAGTTTGCGACTCATTGTTCTTTTTTCTTTTCTAATGTTAGTTCCACTCTCTGGTACAAAGGGCTATCTTGGGCCAATTCAGTCCATTCCTTTTCTTCAGTCTGATAATAATACCTTAATGCATCCGCACAAATATCCAGCCCATTTGGCGATTCTAAAGACCTGCCATTTCCACTTAATTTAACTTTTTCAAATTTTAACGAATCCACCAATTTTTTTTCTAACCCTTCAAATGTAAGTATTTCTCTAAAATCACAATGCCTCTTAGCTCCATCATTAAAAGACAATGTTAATGTATGAGGCGCATTGTATAATATAGATTGAAGTTGAATCATAACAAAGGCTCCATTTTATTCAGTTGTTTTTTTTGTATCGCAAAGTCCCAATTATTTAAGAATTCATTCCGATGAATTGAATACCAATCATGGATGAGTTCCAAAGCCCTCGTTGGCATATTTTCCGAGATAATATTGCAGGTGGAAATGGAAATCACGGCTTCAAATTCTCCATAAATTGCATGAAAATGAGGAGGATTGTAGTCCCCGTAAAACATATATATAACAATTCCCTAAACCCTGCATATTTCTGGCATTTTACATCCCCATATAATTTGTTTTGGGATTTTTTCGGTACATTTCTATCAATTCATCCACTTTTGCTTCGGTAAGGTGTTCGTGGAATTTTTCACCTGCTTGCAACATGGGTGCATACCCACAAGCGCCTAAGCATTCCACTGTTTTAAGGGTAAAAAGTCCGTCAGCCGTTGTTTCGCCGTCTTTAATACCCAATTTGTTTTCGATATAGGAAACGATTTTTTCAGCCCCTTCAATCATACATGGTCCGGTGCGGCAAACTTCTAGTTTTACTTTCCCTACAGGTTTTACATCGTACATGCTGTAAAATGTTGCAACCTCATACACTTCCACCGGATTTAAATGCAACAGCCTAGCTACGTAATCCATCACTGGAGCATCCAGCCAGCCAAAATGGGCTTGTGCAATGTGCAACAACCGCAGCAACGCACTCTTTTGTTTTCCCTCAGGGAACAATTTTATTACCCTGTCTACTTCTGCAAGTATCTCTGCAGGAAACTGGATTTCACCTTGAACTGCTTCCAAAATTGGTTCGTTTAAAATAAGCCGCGAATATAGGATATGAAACATGCCTATCATAGAAGCATTTGAATGATTTTTCAACGAATTTTCAAGAAAAAATGACAGTAATAAAAAGTATATTGTGTTTCCAACTTTATATGCTACTTTTGCCTAAGTTGCAGCGCATCTATTCTATATTACTCATTTTGATTTTTTTAATAGCACAAACACCTGCGCAACAACTTTTAAAACTTCCCCTGCTGATTGAACATTTTAACGAACACAAACAAGGCCGCGCTTCCTTTGATTTGGGTGATTTTTTCAAAATGCATTATGTAGATGCTGAAAAAAAAGACAAAGATTACGAAAAAGACATGCGGTTGCCGTTTAAGAAAAATGACATGCACTTCTTTGCAGGGGTTTTTTTGTGTATCCAATCTGAATATTTAGAGATTGAACCCGTTTCTGTTGTTTCGAACAAAATATACCCAACCCTAGATCCGGCTTTGTGCAATTGGATTCATGGGTCCATTTGGCAGCCCCCCAAAGAAATATTGGGTTAATTCAGTCCGGTCATAAAAAATGGACGTGCAGGCGGATTAATATCCTGCAAAATTTACAAATTTTAATTTTAAAAATACAAATGAATAGCGTGTATATTCATCTGCTGCTTCATGGTCTTTCCTATTGCGATAGATTCATTTGCCAGGATGGAATATGCATTCAACAAGAAAAAAGGAGCTCGGCAATAACATGCTTAACAAAACAATAGAATTCTCAATAAAAAATAAACTCATCATCGGGTTGTTTACCTTAGGTTTAATACTTTACGGCGCTTTTCAAGTAACCCAATTGCCGATTGATGCGGTGCCGGACATTACCGAAAATCAAGTACAAGTGATTACCGTATCCCCATCTCTTGGGGCGCCAGATGTAGAAAGGCTGGTTACATTTCCGGTGGAACAAGCCAATAGCAATATACCAGGAATCAAAGACATACGGAGCTTTTCTAGGTTTGGGCTGTCTGTGGTTACTTTGGTTTTCGATGAAAACACAGATGTATATTGGGCAAGGCAACAGGTTTCAGAAAGGTTGCAAGAAATCAACAACAACATTCCTACAGGCGTAGGCACCCCAGAATTGGGGCCTGTTACCACGGGGTTGGGCGAAATTTACCAATATGTAATTCGACCAGCAAAAGGGTTTGAAGGCAAATACAATGCAATGGAGTTGCGAACAATCCAAGATTGGTATGTGCGTCGCCAACTTTTAGGCGTTAAAGGTGTTGCCGATGTAAGCAGCTTCGGCGGCTTATTGAAACAATATGAAATTGCCGTAGATGCCCACAAACTCAAAGCCACAGGAGTTACCATTAACGAGGTGTTTGATGCATTGGCAAAAAACAACCAAAACACTGGAGGAGGTTACATAGAAAAAGGGCCCAATCTGTATTTTATCCGCAGTGAGGGCTTAATTACGAATGAAAACGACTTGTCCCTTATTCCTGTTAAAAATAACCCCAGCGGCTTGCCCATTTTGATCCGCGATGTGGGTAAAATCCAAACAGGGGCAGCAACAAGATATGGCACCATGTACTACAACGACGAAATGGAAGTGGCAGGCGCAGTTGTGATGATGTTAAAGGGTGCTAATAGCAATTTGGTCATCGAAAATGTAAAAGAACGCATTGCAAAAATTCAAAAAACGTTGCCAAAAGGGGTGGTGATTGAACCCTTTTTAGACCGAACCAAAATGGTAAACAATGCCATAGGCACTGTAAAAACAAACTTGTTAGAAGGGGCGCTTATTGTGCTGTTTGTGCTGATGCTGTTTCTAGGAAATTTCAGAGCCGGAATTATTGTGGCATCGGTAATTCCACTGGCAATGTTGTTTGCCATTATCATGATGAATTGGTTTGGCGTAAGTGGCAACCTCATGAGTTTGGGCGCATTGGATTTTGGATTGATCATTGATGGCGCTGTCATTATTGTGGAAGCTGTTTTGCACTTTTTAAACCACAGTAAAACCCTAAATAAAACTACAGATTTGCTCCCTAAGGAAATGGATGGAATTGTGCATAAAACAACAAGCCGTATGATGAACAGTGCAGTATTCGGTCAAATTGTTATTTTGGTAGTTTACCTTCCCATTTTTGCACTATCCGGCATTGAAGGCAAAATGTTTAAACCCATGGCACAAACGGTAACCTTTGCCTTGATTGGGGCCTTTATTCTTTCCTTAACTTATGTTCCCATGATGAGTGCATTGTTTTTGAGTAAAAAAACCAATCACAAGAAGAATTTTTCAGACAAAATGATGGAATTTATTGAAATTAAATACCAGTTTATGTTGGAATTGCTTTTGAATAAAAAGAAATGGGTAATTGGTATTTCATTGGGATTGATGGTTGTATCCTTTTTTATTTTATCACACATGGGGGGAGAATTTATTCCCAAATTGGAGGAAGGAGATTTTGCTGTGGAAACCCGAATATTAACAGGCAGCAATTTATCTATGAGTATAGATGTTTCTAAAAAAGCGTCAAAAATACTAATGCGCAATTTCCCTGAAGTTGAAAGGGTAGTGTCCAAAATAGGTTCTGGAGAAATTCCAACCGACCCAATGCCCATAGAAGCCCAAGATTTAATGATTATTTTAAAGGACAAATCCCAGTGGACCAGTGCAGATAATTTTGACGAATTGGCGGAAAAAATGTCTGCCAAATTATCTGAAATTCCAGGTGTAAGTTTTGGTTTTCAATTTCCTGTACAAATGCGCTTTAACGAACTTATGACAGGTGCCAGACAAGACATTGTATGTAAAATATTTGGAGAAAACTTAGACAGTTTGGCCTATTACGCAAAGCAATTGGGCGCCATTTCTGAAACTGTAAAAGGCGCAACAGATTTATTCGTAGAGCCTGTTGGCGGTTTGCCCCAAATTGTCATTAAATACAATCGGCCTGTAATTTCACAATATGGAATCAATATTGAAGAAATAAACAACATTGTACAAACGGCTTTTGCGGGCAAAGTTGCGGGCAAGGTGTTTGAAGGTGAAAAAAGATTTGACTTGGTAGTTCGGCTCGAAAATGAAAATAGAAATTCATTGGCCGACGTTCAGGGGTTGTTGGTTCCACTCAAATCTGGAGACCAAATTCCATTGGAACAATTGGCCAAAGTTGAAATTGAGGATGGCCCAAATCAAATACAGAGAGAAGACGCAAAACGCAGAATTATTGTAGGGCTAAATGCCCGTGGTCGCGACGTGCAAAGCATTGTAGAAGAACTGCGCACCAAAACCGAAAAAGCCATGCAATTGCCTGTGGGTTATTATGTGACTTATGGTGGTGCTTTCGAGAACTTACAAGCTGCAAAAAAGCGATTGGGCATTGCGGTACCTGTTTCTATGTTGCTTATATTTCTTTTGTTGTATTTCGCATTTGGTTCCGTCAAAGATGGTTTGCTCATTTATTCCGCCATTCCTTTGTCGGCCATAGGTGGTGTATTGGCCTTGGTTTCTCGCGGTTTGCCTTTCAGCATATCCGCAGGCGTAGGTTTTATTGCACTATTTGGCGTCGCTGTTTTAAATGGGATTGTGCTAATTTCTGAGTTTAACAGATTGCGTTCTGAAGGCTGGTCTGATATCCGCAAAGTTGTAATTCATGGTACCAAAATCCGTTTGAGACCTGTGCTGATGACTGCTGCTGTAGCCTCCTTGGGGTTTTTACCCATGGCATTAAGCAATGGAGCCGGCGCTGAAGTGCAGAGGCCTTTGGCAACCGTTGTGATAGGTGGATTGGTAACTGCAACTTTTCTTACTCTTTTTGTACTTCCTATTTTATATATTCTATTCAATAAAACCAAAATTCAAATGAATTCCACAGTAAAAATCATGTTAATAATTGCCCTTTTTTCTTTCAGTAAAATGCAATTAAGTGCACAACAAAGTATAGATTTAAATCGCGCCATAGACAGTGCATTGGTCAATAATTTAAGTTTAAAAAATGAGTATTTGAATGTAAAATATTTTGAAGCCCTTCAAAAAACTGCATTTGATCCAGATGCAACGGTTTTTGAATCTGAATATGGGCAATTTAACAGTGTTTATAGAGATACAAGGTTCACACTAAGCCAAAGCCTCTCTTTTCCAGTTATTTACAATCGCCAAAAATCTAGGTTGGAAACGCAATTGCAAATAGCTGAGGCGCAAGCAAAATACCAGAGTAGCGAATTAAAAAGGGAAGTTGAAAAAAAATATTATGCTATCACATATTTACAACAAAAAGAAGATATTTTAAATAGGGCAGATTCTATTTATTCTATTTTGCTGTATGCTGCTGAATTAAAATTAAAAATAGGAGAATCCAACGTTATTGAAAGAGATTTTGTGAAAATGCAAAGATTTGGATCCGGAATGCAATTAAAACAGGTTGTGCTGCAAAAAGAAATTTTAATTTCACAATTTAAATTACTTATGAATACCCAATTGGCATACATACCAGAAAATCAATTTCTATTTTCTATACCCATCCCTAGTTTTTCGGATACCCAATTTATTCAAAGCCATCCCGCAGTAATGTTGGCCTTAAACCAACTTAAATCTGCGGTGCAAATAAAAAAATTGGAAGAGACACGGTATATACCAAAAGTAAATATAGGCTACAACAATATGAGCATTCAGGGATTTGGAGGCGACAACAGAAACTACACTTCAGGTTACCGATTTCAATCGGTTCAAATTTCAGTGGGCGTTCCCTTATTTAGGCAATCCATTTGTGCAAAAAACAAAGCATTGAACCTAGAAACCCGAAAGGCGGAAAACACAGTGGAGTATGCCAAAAAAGATTTAGCCCAACGCTGGGAAAAATGTTGGCTTGAATATGAAAATGCATTGTTCACTATGAATTGGTATCGAGATACGGGTATGGTTGCCGCGGACAGAATAACCCATGCTGCGCGCTTGCAATATATCTCGGGTGAGATTGACTATTTGCAATTTGCCACACTCTTTAACCAAACCCTTACCATTCAATCTGCAAAAGCAGAATCTGAATACAATTACAACCAATCATTAATAGAATTAAACGCACTTACAAACCCTTAACCAAAATGAAAAACCAAATTAAAATCGCAATACTCCTTGCTATATTGGGCGCGCAATGCACACCACAAAAAGCGCCTATTAATGAAGCACCCATTTCTAAATCCAACACCCTAGTGACTTTAACCGCTGCACAATTAAAAAACACTTCTGTTCGCATAGGAAAAGCCGAAAAGAAAAGCATATCTGCAACCCTTAAATTAAATGGAACCATAGATGTGCCGCCACAAAACATGGTATCTGTAAGTGCACCTATGGGAGGCTATTTAAAAGGGACCAAACTGTTGCCTGGAATGCCAATTCAGAGAGGAGAAGTAATTGCTACACTCGAAGATCCTCAATTCATTACCCTGCAACAAGATTATTTAATGAGCCGTGTTAGATTGAACATGTTGAAAGTAGAATATGAACGTCAAAAAGAATTAAATCAATCGAAAGTTGGGAGTGATAAAGTTTTTCAACAAGCTGAAATGGAGTATAAAAATGAGAATATTACTGTAAAAGCATTGTCCGAAAAATTAAAAATTATTGGAATAAATCCAGATGCATTTACAGAAAACAGCATTTCCAGAATTATATATTTATACTCTCCTATTTCTGGATTTGTGAGTAAGGTAAATGTAAATATTGGAAAATATTTAAGCCCTACCGATGTACTTTTCGAATTGGTAAATCCCACCGATATCCATTTAAATTTAAAAGTTTATGAAAAGGATATTGACAAACTATATATAGGACAAAAGGCAACAACTTGGACTAATAATAAGCCGAATGTAAAATACAATTGTGAAGTTATATTAATTGGTCGCAATTTGGACGTTGACAAAACGGTAGAGGTACATTGTCATTTCGAAAAATACGACCCGGCCTTAATTCCTGGTATGTATATGAATGCAGAAATGAAGATGCAATTTACCGACTCCTATGTATTGCCCGAAAACGCAGTCATCAATGATGGCAACAAAAGCTATTGTTTTGTTCAAAAATCTGTCAACACATTTGAATTGCTAGAGATCCAAAAGGGGATTTCCGAAAATGGGTTCACTGCAATTTCTCTATTGGAAAAGGGCAAGATAGAACCAATAAATTTTGTTGTGAATGGAGCTTATAATTTGTGGATGGTACTAAAGAATAGCGGAGAATAAAGTTTTGCCTTTTTTATTCAATTCAATCACAAAAGTTTAAAACTGACGTAAATTTGTAAAACGAATGAGAATCAATTCATTGTTGTTAAATCGTAAGTTATTGTATTTAGGACTATTGGTGGGTGCAAGTATTATTGTCATTCAAAGTTGCAAGCACACTGTTGGTGACTGCAAAGGCGGCGAAAGCAAAACATCCTCGGCAGGCGACAACGAGAGTCACAACATGGGCGAAAATTGCTTAAAATGCCACAATGGAAAGGATGAAGCACCTTGTTTTACCCTTGGTGGTACTGTATATGACAGCGCTATTGTAGCTCCCAAAACTGGAGGAATCCTTAAACTATATACTGGACCCAATGGCACAGGAGATTTAGTAAAAACCATAGAAGTGGATGGGCGAGGTAATTTTTACACCTCAAAAACCATTAATTTTATCGGGGGCCTTTATCCATCCATTACCTCAAAATCTGGAAATACAAAATACATGGGTTCGCCTATACAAATAGGAACTTGCAATTCTTGTCATGGTGCAACTACGTCTAAAATCACGGTGAATTAACCTTACAAAATTATATGAAAATCAAATCATTCACTTTTAACCCCCTGCAAGAAAACACTTACGTGATTTGGTGCGAGGATACCCAAAATTGCGCCATTGTAGATGCCGGAAATTATGACAATGCGGAGAACAAAGAATTGCGCAATTTTATTTTGGAAAACAGTTTAATTCCTACCCTCCTTCTTGGCACTCACGCGCATATCGACCATATTTTTGGCAATTGGTATGTAAAACAGGAGTGGAATATTCCTTATTTATTGCACAGAGAAGACATTCCTATGCTGGATAGAAGCATTACCATGGCGGCCTTGTGGAATTTGAACTACACACCTTCTACCCTACCAGATGCTTTTTTAGAGGCAGGCCAAATACTGACGTTGGGTAAATGCGAATTGGAAGTGAGATTTGTACCTGGCCATGCCCCTGGTCATGTGATTTTTGTAAACCACGAAGATCGTTGGGTTATAGGAGGCGATACTCTTTTTAGGGGCAGCATTGGACGCACAGATTTGCCAGGCGGAAACCACAAATTGCTTTTGGACAAAATTACACAAGAGATTTTTACCCTGCCCGAAGATTATACCATTTTTAGCGGCCATGGACCAGAAACAAACGTAGGTTTTGAAAAAACCAACAATCCGTTTTTTTTAAGTAACCATTACGAATAATATCTTTCTTTTTAAACGACCTATCTTTTGCAAATTAGAAAAAATCTCGACTTTCTTGCAACCCTTTTCTTTGAAACTGGCGTGACCTATTGGGCTGTTAGTCCTGGGTCTAGGAATGCGCCTATTGTTGCGGCTTTTGTGCGTCACGGCGGTTTTGAATTACACAGTTTCCCAGATGAAAGATGTGCCGCTTTTGCAGCATTGGGTATGTCCCAAGCAACAGGTTATGCTTGTGGTGTAATCTGCACTAGTGGCACTGCAGTTCTCAATTTGTATCCTGCCATTTGCGAAGCTTTTTATCAACGTGTTCCTATGATAGTGCTCACGGCAGACCGGCCTGAAGAATTGCTAGATCAATGGGATGGACAGACTATTCACCAAAATCAAATTTTCGAAAAACATATTTTAGAATCTTTTGAAACGCCCCAAAATCTTGGAGAAAAAGAATGCTTTAAAGACCTAGAAAAGATTATTTATACCGCAGTAAAAACTTCTATTACACCCATTTTGGGACCCGTGCATATTAATATACCAATGCGCGACCCCATTTATGCGGGTATAAATGAACTTTTTTTTCAGCAAATGCCCGAAAAGCATTTTGTATTTGTAAAACCCATAGATACAAAACCTGATGTCGCTTTTTTAAGGGCAGAATTGACGCAATTTAGACGCATTTTAATTGTTGCAGGACAACATGCAGCAGATGCACATATGGAGCCTTATATGGCCAATATTGCATCAAAATTTCCCTTGCTTGCGGATATCACCAGTAATTTTTCTAAATTTGGAGTAGATGGTTGGGAAATGGGATTGCAAACCGTGGATGAAAATTTTGATTTACAACCCGAATTGCTAATCACCTTTGGCTTGTCCGTTACTTCTAAAAAATTAAAACAATTTCTGCGCAATTTCCCACCCGCAGAACATTGGCATATTTCTGCATCAGGCTTTACGGGTGACCCCTTTGGAAGCAATCCTGATACAAAAACAATAGAACCCATTTCGTTTTTTGAAACGGTATCTGAAATTGCTGAAATTGACAATTTTGATTATTTAAAAAGTTGGAATGATTTCGCGGAAAAAGGAAAAACAAATTACGCACCCCTCCAAATAAAGAACACCATTTATCTAACTGAATTTGAAATTGTAAGATCCATTTTAAAGCATTCCGACGAAACGGTTACCTTACAAATAGGCAACAGCATGGCCATAAGATATGCAGGCTGGGAAGGAAAAACAAATGCCGAAGTGCATTGCAACAGAGGGACCAGCGGCATAGACGGCACATTGAGCACTGCTGTGGGTTATGCACTTGCCAAACCCGACAAAAAAACCATTTGTGTGCTAGGCGATGTATCCTTTTTTTACGATTCCAATGGCTTGTGGACCGACCATTTGCCACCCAATTTGCAAATCGTTATCATCAACAATTATGGCGGAAAAATATTCAATTATATCGATGGACCCAATCAAGAACCTGCACTAATGCCATTGATACAAACACCGCACAAGTTTGACGCAGAGCATATTGCCGCGCATTTTGGCATTCCCTATTTTTCAAATACATTGCCTTTTATAGAAGAAAAATTAATAGAAGGATTGCTGCAAAACCAGTGTTGCATATACGAATATTTAATCCATGAAGACAAATAAAACCGCAATTATAGCAGGGGCCAGCGGCCAAATTGGCAACTACTTGCTCCATGATTTATTAGAATCAAAACAATATGAAAAAGTAATTGCTTTGGTAAGGAATCCTTTGGGTATTTCGCACCCAAAACTACAAGAAATAAAAGTTGATTTCACCAATCCAGATACATTAAAAATAAAAGCAGACGATGTTTTTTGTTGTTTGGGAACAACGATAAAAACGGCAAATACAAAAGAAAATTTCAAAGCCGTGGATTATGGCTATCCAATGGCATTGGCGCAGGCTACATTGGCATCTGGTGCTTCTCGTTTTTTTGTTGTATCTTCTGCGGGAACCAGCTTGGATTCTTCAATATTTTATGCAAAAGTAAAAGCTGAAATGGAAAGAGATTTACAAAAAATAGGCTTCAATGCCTTGTATATTTTCAAGCCCAGTATGCTTTTGGGACCCAGAAAAGAATTCAGGTTTGGAGAATTAATGGGTAAATTTTTTATGCAAATATTAGCCCCATTGATTCCTAAAAAATATAAAGGCGTACAAGCCAGCAAAGTGGCTGAAAGCATGTTGCATTGTGCAAATACATCTTCAGAAGGCGTGCATTTCATTGACAATGAGCAAATATTGTCTTGCCCGTCCTTCAAATGAATTTTTCACATATTACGGTTCTTCAGCCACTTACCCCAATAGGATTAGAATAGATTGGTGAGGCCATTTCAATTCATTTCAAATCCTTGTCGGCATTAGCAATCAAGAAGAAAAAACATCCGCCATACATAGTATTATCCTTGTGACCTTCGCCCTCGACCCGCCTCGGCGAGGGCGGAATTTGGGTTTAACGAAAGGAACTATTCGTTAGGCGAAACCTTTACAACCGCAAGAAGCCTAACAATAACCACTTTTAGAGTGTTGATAAATATTTTACTTTCATTTAATATTATAACAATTTCTGTTTATTAACTTAGTTTAACAATTTAAATTTATAAACTTATGCCTGACCATTCTTCTTGTATCGACAACAAACCGATGATGGAACTGAGTGGAACAAGCATTACTTCAGCAGAAAGTAAAGAAAGTTCGTTGACCCGTATTCTGGAAAACACAAACAAGAGTCCAATATTAAATTTTGCGTTTAGGCGTAAGTCCACGGTGAAGTACACCTAAAAGTGATTCAAAAAAGGAAATAAAGACACTTGTGTAAAATCAGATACCTTAATACAAGGTAAAGAACTCGCGTTCTCAAATCTATTATTAATGAATGGTTTTGAATATTTAAACGATGAATCGAAAAAGTATTATTTTATTAAATATTATTCTACATGCATAAATGGATATGATACTATTTTTACTTTGGGTATTTTTGAATATGTCGACACTTTAACTGCCATAAAAAAGCAGTTCAAATTTAACAACGCAAAAAATATTAATTTAAAATTAAAAGCATGAAATCATATAGAATTAATACGGATTAAAAATATTATAGTATTTGCATTAATTGAGAATATAGTTTATAAAAATATATGGAAGAATTATAACCTTCGATAAAAGGCATCGACTACCCGCACCGACCCAAAAGGCGGGGTGGCGCGTTCCAAAGACATCCGCCGCGGCGGATTGTGGTAAAAACCCCGCATTTGGGTAGCTGCCAACCGCTGCTACAAATGATTTCACTGACCATCATTCAAATCATTATTTATACCTCTCCAAATCCCTTTTCACATCTTTTTCTTTCAAATCCTCACGTTTGTCGTAAGTTTTCTTGCCTTGCCCTACTCCTATTTCTATTTTAAACAATCCTTTTTCATTTTCAAACAAACGAATAGGAAACACTGTATACCCTTTGGTTTTGGCTTTTTTTGACAGCCTTACCATTTCCTTTTTGGTAAGCAGCAATCTGCGGTCGCGCATGGGTTCGTGTGTGGCAAAACTGGCCTGTTTAAACTCAGAAATGTGCATGTTTTTTAAAATTAAAATTTCGCCGTCGAACAAACAATACGCATCGCCCATGTTCACGTTGTTTTGCCGAATCGCCTTCACTTCCGTGCCTTTCAACTCAATTCCCGCTGAAAATTTATCTTCAATATGAAAATTAAATCCCGCTTTGCGGTTTACAATTTCTATCTTTTTATTTGGTGCCACTTTTAATCCTTTCTATCAATCTTTGCACTTTCTCTTTTTTTAATATTTTTTGCCCTTGCTTCCCTTCTGCTACAATCCTATCTCCCACTTTTACCCAAAAATCGCAATCGACATTGTTGCCTTCCAAACGATACAAAGTTGCGGTAATTTTTACAGTTTCTCCTAGCAGTGCCGGCGACTTGTGGTTGATATGTAAAAAAGTGCCAATGCCTTCCTCGTCATCTTCCTTCATGTTTAACACAAACTGTCTGCAAGCCCATTCCACATCTCTGCCAAGGGCAAATGTTCCGTAAAACGGATGAACCATACCCGTTTCAAATTCTGCCAAATCATTTTCACCCACGGTATGGGTTGTAAAAATGGAATCTCCGGTTTTATACTTTTGTTTGATTTTTCAAAAATAGAACAGTCTGGCCAATTTAAGTCAACAAAGCCAATTGTTCTTTCAATTCCCTGGGCTGAATATCACCATGCGAAGCTTCAAAAACACATTCGCCATTTTTTACCAACAACAATTGTGGCGATTGATGATACACAGAGAAATCATCCGCCATTTTGTTAGACAAACCTCGGTGCTTCAATAAATCCAAAAAATAACATTCAACATCCTGGTAAATTTCTGCGTCGGCAGAATTTAACCGATTCAAAGCCATGCTGCTAATGGCGCAGCGTGTGCTATGCTTAAAAAACACCACAGGTCTACCAAAGGAACCTTTTACGGCTTCTTCAAACTGCGATTCACTTTCGAGTTGAATCCAAGGGTGACTCATTTTCTTTCTACCATTCCGTGATTCGCTTGACCAACTGTTGGGCAACGGTCCTTTTTACGGATTCCGCAACCAATTGCAATTGTCATTAAAAATACCACGGCGAGAATTACATTTGCTTTTTTCATGATTAATAATACTTACTGCAAAATTAACGAATTCCATGCCAAATTTATTTTCATGGAAGTGTCATTCTATGAATTGGACAGTATAAAGGACATAAAGGTTGCACCTAGCCGCAAAATGATGGAAGAATTTATGCCCATTTTTACTGAACATAACAAATGCAAACCAAAGGCTGTCAAAAAGTTACCTACGTGGGTAGAAAAAAGATGCATTTTTGCCAATCGGCCTTTTGAACAATGCACTGCAGAAGAAATTGCCAATTACAGAAGTTCAAAATTTTCCGATTTTCATATCTTATCGCTAACCGGCGGCATGGGAGTGGACGATGTGGCGTTCGAAAAAAACGGAAATAGGGTAACAAGTTTGGATCCTGATAGCTGCTTAAATGCCCTTTTCGAGTTCAACGCTGCCAAATTAGGCGCTAAAAACATTCAACGATTCACCACAACAGCCGAAGAATTTTTGGCCCAAAACCAAGTCACATACCAAATGGTATTTATTGACCCAGATAGGCGCACAAAGGCACAAAGGGCTACTTCCAATATTGCAGATTACAGTCCCAATATTTTTGAATTGTACAAAACATACCAAATGGTAGCTCCCATTTGGCTGTTAAAATTAAGTCCAATGACCGATATAGATTGGCTGCACAATCAATTTGCAGATAAAGTAGATCTTGAGGTTATCTGCACCCCCAATGAGGTGAAGGAAATTATGCTCACTTTATCCAAAGAAGCTCGGGGTTTAAATACTTATGTTGTCGTGGACAACGGCCTAGTAAGCAAATGGGATGGAAACGGTGCAATCGACTATGAAAAGGTAAGCGAGAATGTATTTTTTGAACCTGCACCAGGTATTCTCAAATGCAATTTCCAACGCCATATGGAAACGATTTTTCAAATGAAAGCGTTGAACAAATACCACACCTTTTTTATGGGCAATGCATTACTGCCGCGCTGGTTGGGACGAAGTTTTCGTTTGTTGGAAACCATCGAAGGCAGTTTGGGCGCAATTCAAGCACGATTGAATGCCTTGGATATTAAACAGGCTAACATAACTGCGCGCAATTTCGTGCTAGATGCAGTGGAAACCCGCAAAAAATTGAATTTAAAAGACGGCGGTGAAATCTATATATTTTTTACGGGCAAAATACAAAAAGTCTGCTATGTGTGCCGCAAATATTAAGATTTTTTATCGTTATTGGCGCGCACTACATATTTTTCCAAAGCGGACATCATACTAGGAGAATCTGCTGTAGGGGCAGGAATATCCAAAATAAGATTGTGTTCTGATACAGCTAGTTGTGTGCTGCTGCCAAACCCCGAAATCCGGGTTTTGCTTTGGATAAAATCTGGAAAGTTGTCGTACAGGGATTTGATATCGGCAGGACTAAAGAACACCAAAATGTCATAAAACACTTCCTTCAAATCACTTAAATCGCTGCTTACCGTTCGGTAAATGATGCATTCCGTAAAATTCATTTTGTTTTTGGTAAAGAATTCAGGAATCGTAGGTTTGCGTATGTCAGAGCAAGGGAATAGGTATTTTTCTTTGGAATGGTTTTTACACAAGGCCAAGAAATCTTTTTCGGTTCCTTTGCCATTGAACATTTTGCGCTTGCGGGCCACAATATATTTTTGCACGTAGTTAGAAACCGATTCGTTGATACTGAAATATTTCGTATCTGGCGGCATTTCCACTTTCATTTCCCCTGCAATTTTAAAAAAATTGTCCACTGCGTTTTTAGAATTGAAAATGATGGCGGTGAAATCCATAAAGGAAACTTTTTGTTTTCTAATCTCACGCGGCGTAAGTGGCTCTATGTGAATAAAAGCCCTAAAATCAATTTTAAGTTTATGTTTTTTGGCAAAATCCTCATACACATTTTTTCCTGCTTCTGGCTGCGGCTGGGTGATGAGAATGCTTTTAACTTTAATTTCTCTTTCGTTCATGTGTTGCTATAAATTCGAAACAATGCTGTAATCAATACAGCATGGGGGAGAATTTCGAAGGCGCAAAAATACAAAATACCTGACAAAGAAATACCACTTTCTCGAATGATTCCTAAAAACTCAATACAAATGCGAACCGAAATCCATACTGTAACTGTAATGGCAACAACTAAAGCTACATTTACATTGGCCAACAAAGAGGAATTATAGTAAGCCATACCGACAAAAGGAAACAATAAAAGTGAAAAACCTAAGTCAATGTTAATTTGTCTTTGGGTTTGTGAACGTGCTAATGCGGATATATTGAGGATAAAAGATTCTAGAATTTGTAAAAAATAGATCGCAACCCGCCAAACCAAGATTGCCAGTAACATCAAAATGTAAAAAACAATGCTATTTAAACTGGTGTATCCCGAATATACAACGATTACCACTGCAGCTTGGGCCAATACCATAGTGGAAATAATTCCTGCAACCACGGATCCACTTGTAAATGTGAGACCGCTGTATGCAATCAACTCCCTAAAATGGTAGCTATTAAATAAACTGCTGAGCCTCAACTGCATTTGGTTAGGAAAAGCATTTCTAAAATAAACCAGCAAGCCCAAAACAAGGATTATGGTAATAAAAAACCAAAATTTACCCAAACCCCGTCGGATATAGTTTTCCTTTAAAAAAGGATCGTACGGATCTACAATTTTGCCGTGTTTTACTGTCGGAGGGTGAATTTGCAACTTTTCGGCCAACTGCATTCGCAAAGAATCGTTGCGCATGCTATCCATGAAAGGAGTGCTAAAATAGATGCCTTTCTTTTTGGCGGTATCTATATTTAATGTTTTGGTTTTGGGCTTTTCTACTAGCCGAATCCTGCGCTGCGCATTTGCAGTCGAAAAAAGCAACAACCCAAATGTAAATATGAGAATAAAATGCCTCAAAATGAATTGCTAATGCCGAAATGAAACTTAGAATTGTTCAACGCTAAAGGTTGGGTATTTGTTTTTCCAACGGCCCAAATAATTTGCAAAATACCTGCGGCGGTTTTTATCCCAGACACAATACCCACACCTTGCAAAATGCCATCGCCACTATTGCCCGTATTGCTTTGGTTGTTGTACCAAGCAAAGTTATAGAATGGACCAAAAAAACCGGCATCGCCAGCCATTGCATGGATTTCTAGGGTTGCGCTGTGCATTTGGTTTGCAAAAATACTCTGTTCATTAAATCCCCTCACATTTTTTAACCCACCAAATCGAGTTAGTTCGTTGAAATAGACAACTGGCGTTCGGAATTCAAATCCTTGTGCTGCAAATTTGAATACCAATAGTTTGGACAACGGAACAAAAGCAGACAAATTGTATTCTATTCTAAATTGTGGTGTTTTAAATTTCCCCACCCGTTTTAAACTGTCAAATACATTTTCTGTTTGGCCTGCGCTAGCCGTCCAGGTGATTGCTGCGATTCGGGCATCTTCAACATAAGTTCTATACCCGGCTTTCCCTCCAATTTGTATGCTGTACCCTTTACGTGGCAAGGTACCTGGATAAATAGTGCGACTTTCGAACCCCAATTGTACCAGAGAATTCCTAGAACTGGGATTGTCTGGCAATTGGTGAAAATTTCTAACGATGTTTTCATCGGCAAATATGCGGGTTCGGTTGGTTTGGTCAATCCCAACAAAAAATATCGATTTGGCGTTTATGGGAAAACGAAATTGCACCGAGGGAGAAAAAATGGTATAAATGGTATCGTATTTCTCAAAACCCAAATGCAATGCTGTGATAAAGGGTGTACCTAATACATAGGGGAGACCCACTCCCATTTTTAACTCCTGAGATCGGGCTTTAAAACTTCGCCATTCTATATTGCCATTGGCCCCTTGCCCAAACAAATTGTAAAACCTTCCCGATACTTCACCGGTAATTTGGGTTTTTCCCACCGCACTGGTTGCCAAACCAAGCAAGCCTGCAAATTGATTTTTAACCCCTTTATAAACAGGCAATTGGGCCAGCAACCTGCCATTTACTATCGTCAAATCTATACCCACGCCAGAAGGAAGAATACCTTCCATGGCAGACAATCTCACCAATAACAATTGCAGTGCCGCTTCATTGTATGGTTGGCCTAGCACTACTCGCGCAGCCCTTTTGTAAAGTCGGTTTTTAAAGGTCAAATTTCCGGGAATCAAGCTATCCAGTTTATAATATGGACCAGGGACAGTTTCTAGTCGCAGCCATATGTCTGTGCTTGTTTCACAAACTGGAACCCACACTGTTTTTGCAAAAGGATAGCCCGTATTTTCATGCTGTTTAAGTACATTGTCCATGTAACTTAAGCAACCGTTTGCATCGGTTAGAAATGTATCCGTGTTGGCCATCAAAGGCAACAATAACCAAAATCTTTCCATTTTCCGACCCAATTGGATGCAAATTTTAAGGGGGGTAACACTGTCGGCTTTAGCGAATAAATATCCCCTTTTCTGCCAAAACAATTCCAAATGGTGCCTCTCTTGCAACGTATTTTCGCTGGTTTTGACAAATTCTTTACACCATACACTTCCTGTATCTACCGGGTTTTTTGTACCGGCAAATGCAGCATAAAATGCAAACAATGTGATAAAAAGTAAAGTGTATTTCAATAAATTCTGCTGCAAAGAACGAATTTTGTGCGCAAATGGCAGGCCTGTATTTTCATATTCCTTATTGTCGCAAGGTTTGTTCTTATTGCAACTTTCATTTTAGCACCAATACCAGTGGGATGAATGCCCTTTTGGACGCCATGGAATTGGAATTGAAAAATGAGCAGCATTTCTTGCTTGCTTCCCCTTTACAATCCATTTATTTTGGAGGTGGTACACCTTCTCTCATTCCAGCCATTCGCATTCAGCAATTTTTAAAACTGGCTGCTATTTATTTTTCCATAGAAAAAGACGCCGAAATCACCCTGGAAGCAAACCCTGAAGACATTACCCTGTCCAACGTAAAAGCATGGATACAAGCTGGAATAAACCGCATTAGCATTGGTATTCAAAGTTTGGATGCTGAAGATTTAAAGCACATGCACCGGAACCACAATGCACAGCAAGCCATAGACAGTGTGGCACTAGCGCTTGGGGCAGGTTTCCCCTCAGTAAATGTAGACCTCATCTTTGGCTCCCCTTGGCTTAGTGATGCGGCTTGGCAAAAAAACCTGGACTGGGCTCTAGGTTGTGGCGCCGACCACCTAAGTGCTTATGCCCTAACGGTAGAGCCCAAAACTTTTCTGCACAAAAAAACAAGCAAAGGCGAATGGCCCGGCACCGATGAAACCAAACAGACGGCGCATTACAAAATGCTTACCGATGCTGCAGATAAAGAGGGATGGGATTTTTACGAAATCAGCAACCTAAGCAAACCCGGTCACCGTGCAGTCCACAACAGCAATTATTGGAAAAACCTCCCCTATTTAGGCATTGGTCCTTCTGCACACAGCTTTGCTGGCAGCACAAGGCGGTGGAATGTAGCCGACAATAAAAAATACACTGAAAACATGACGGCCGGCATTACCATCCATGAAAGTGAAATATTGAGTGCAGCTGACAAATGTAACGAGTATTTACTCACCAATTTACGCACTGTGGAAGGGGTAAACATGGCACATTGGGCCAGTTTTGGGGTAAAAAGCATAACCAAAATGACCACTGAAGCAGAAGATTTCACCACACGTGGTTTGGTTGCTATCCAAAACGGAAATATCAAACTCACTTTCGAAGGCCGCATGCTCGCAGATTGGATTACTGCGGAGTGGATGGTGTGAGAATGAAATTAAGAATGTTGAAATTGTAAACTTAATTATTGGGATACTGTCGAAAAAAACTACCTCAGAAGTGCTTTCCCAATCCATTGCTATTATTTACAATTCTACGTGGCCAAAACCGTTGTCCTTTTTTGGGTTGCATTTCCAATTCTAATGATTTTTACTATTGGACTTTTTTTCGGATGGTTTTATTCCTTGAAACAAATCTCCACAAAAAACTTCCGGAGACAGCTCCAATGAATTTGAATAGATTTAAAATTCTTCTTTTAATCCCAGTTGCTTATATGCTGTTATTATTTGTATTTATGTTTGTAATGATTTCGAACCCATCACCATATAAACAGCCTAACCCTAAAATACTTGCTTTGATCATTCCCTTGCATATATTTTCGACGTTCTGTATGTTTTATTGTCTAAATTTTAAAGCAAAAGCATTAAAAAAAGTGGAATTGCAAAGGCCTGTCACATTTAGCGATTTTGTCGGAGAGTTTTTCTTAATTTTGTTTTTTTCAATCGGAATTTGGACTCTACAGCCCAGGATAAACAAACAGTTCGGCACTTCTATGGAGTAAGAAAATTATCAAATACTTATCAATTTTATTCCAAAACCAATCGAAAAAAAAACATGTTACAAATTTGCTCTAATCCGAACTCAAAACCCTTCATTGCTTAGTATCACAAAAGTCATTCTTCTACAGTTTAGAATCGTAAGTGTGAAAGATGTAACTTCTTCATTTTACTGTGTAACTATTCTTTTAGCAAATTCAGACACTTTTGTGGCATAATTTTATTTTCCAAATTAATTCATTTAAAATATGAAAGAAACAACAAATCAAAATGTTGAAAAACTTATAGAAATGGTAAAAGATGTGCATGTGTGCATGTTCATTACCCACGAAGAAAATCCAGAAAACCTTACAGGCAGGCCCATGGGTATAAACAAAATAGATGCCGACGGAACTATGTGGTTTTTTACAAAGGCCTCTTCCTATAAAGTGGAAGAAATAAGCGAAAGCAAAAAAGTATCCATTGCCGTTGCCAATGAAAACAGCCAAAATTATTTGATGATACACGGCGTAGCAACTTTGGTAAACAACAAAAGCAAAATGAAAGACTTGTGGAGTTCCATGATGAAAGCATGGTTTCCGCTTGGCTTGGACGACCCAGACATGATATTGATAAAGGTTATACCCCATGAGGTAAATTATTGGGACAACAGTTCAAGTAAAATGGTTGTGTTGTTTAACATGCTAAAAGCAATTGTAACAGGGAAAGAATATGCAGAAGGCGAGCATGGGAAAATTAATCTTTAGATTAAACAATAAATAATAAATAAATAAATAAATAAAATGGAAAATTCAGCATCAAAAGAAGACATGGTTACCAACGCCATTGAGAAGCAAACCGTTAAATTGCCATCAGACACATTTTTATTTGCAGCAATAGGTGCCGCAGCGCTTTCGCTAAGCCTAAAATGCATAGGTAAAGACAAAAACGCCGCTTTTGTAGGACAATGGGTAGCTCCAATTTTAATTATGGGTGTTTACAACAAATTGGTAAAGCAAGAAAAAAGCAAATAACTTTTCTTGGTGAAACTTGGCATTATGTTAGGTTGGCATAATGGGCAACATAAACGCTGTAGTTTTCCAACCTTCCTATAGCGACCAACGAAATGGTAGGCGAGTTCGTAGCCCGTTTAGTGTGCATGTTTCATCAAGAAAATTTATTTAAGAATAAAACCAAGTGTAAAAAACAGATTGGGCATCTAATTAGGATCTTACATTTCCATCCCCAATGAATAAATTTTAATGACACAACTTTAGATTTATACTTTCATTGTATATTTACACACTCTATTTTGACGTATTATTATGACACAGTGATTGTAGGTTGTGGTCCTTCTGGCAGCACCGCTGCAAGACTTTTAGCGCAACAAGGAATCAAAGTTTTACTGGTAGACAAACGCCAAGAATTGGGCTCCCCCATTCAATGCTCAGGCGCAGTGAGCAGGCACGGGCTTACAAGCAGCGGAATAGATCCAGATGAAGAATATATTCAAGAACAGATTTATGGATTTAATATTTTTAATACAACAGGAGAAAATCACCAAATAGATTATCGAAAATTAAAGCCTGAAATTTACGGTTCGGGAAAGGATAAAATGCCCTTGGGATACATTGTAGATAGGAGACGTTTCGACCGCTGTCTTATGGGCTTGGCCGAAAATAATGGAGCCGAAGTGTGGCTAAAAACAGAGGCTTTGGGTTACAAACCTTTGTACAATGGCAATTGTTTGGTTCAGTTGAAAAAATTCAATTCTGAAATAGAGATTGAATGTAGGTTAATCATTGGTGCCGATGGGCTTCAATCGCAGGTGGGCAAATGGGCAGGGCTACGGACGCATATCAAACTTACAGAATTGATAAGCTGTTTGCAATTTATTGTGGATGGTGTTGAAACAGAAGGATTATTAGAAATTATCACTGGCAACCAATGGGCACCTGGCGGATATGCATGGGTTTTTCCGAAAGGCAATGGACATGCTGAAATTGGTTTGGGCATTATAACTACATTAACTAAAAACAGCGCCCAAATGCATTTGGAAAAATTCATTTCCCAATCCTTTTTTCGGGATAGATTTAAAAATATGCGCTTGTTGGAAATACAAGGTGGAGGAGTTCCGCTGTCTGCACCTTTAAAAACACAATATGCCGAAAACGTACTCTTAATCGGCGATGCAGCAAGACATGTAAACCCAATTACTGGAGGTGGCATTCATACGGCTTTAAGCGCGGGTGTGATTGCGGCAGAATTTTTGATTCCCTTTTTTCAAGCAAATGGAAAAGCAAACAAACAAGGACTAAAAGGATACCAAGATTTATGGATGACAAAACTTGGCACACAACTTTGGAAACTATATGCGGTTAAAAAGGAATTTATCACTACAAAAAATACAGAAGACAGGGATTTGAAATTGTACACAACCATGCGCCATTATTTTCAACCAAATTCTGAATTTAAAAAAATATAAAATGGGAAGAAAACAACCGGTTACTTTTGAAATTGGATGGAATGCTTGTATTCATTGTGGTGCGTGCGTAGCAGTTTGTCCTCAACCCGCAAGCTTTATTAGCAAATTTGACACCATCGCAGTAAATACACCGTGTGACATTGCTTGTATGGCATGCGAAATCATTTGCCCTGTCCTTACAATATCTCACAGTATTGTAGAAACAAACTAATAAAACAGGTATCCAAATTTTGCGTATTTTTAACAATTACAGACGGAATTTCGTTCGATTCAAAAACTTTATCTGCTTTTGAAAGTACAATTTCTCAACCCAGCAACAACAGTTTCCCTTCCAACCCCTAAATTGCGGAAATATTTTTGAAACCCCATGCAACCATTCTAAGAAATGGAAGACAAAAGGGTATCGTGAGTGACAGCAATTCAAGACATCATAACGAAATGCAAGGCCGGGGACAGGCTCGCCCAACAGCAACTCTTCAAGGCTACAGGCCCGAAGATGCTGGCTTTCTGTCGGCGCTATTGCAAAACGGACGAGGATGCACACGATGCGCTGCAGGAAGGATTTATAAAGGTGTTTAACAGCTTGGAAAAATACCGCGGAGACAGTGCTCTCGAAACTTGGATGGGAAGAATATTTATCAATACTGCCATCGACCAGTACAAGAAAACAGCCAATTACAACGGCATGTTCGATACACTTCCAGACCAAATAGAAACTGCAGATGATGTTTATGAAGACAACAATTTCCCTTGCAAAGCCATCGATGTTTTAAAAGTGATGGACACCATGCCTGAAGGTTATCGTGTTATTTTTAACTTATATTGCATGGAAGGTTTTACCCATAGGCAAATTAGTGAAACACTAAACATTAGCGAAGGCACCAGCAAAAGCCAATACGCCAGGGCCAAAAAATTTATTTACGAAGCACTAGTAAAAAACAAAACCATCGGTGGATAATCAGTTCGACAATATAGAAGACTCGTTGCGCAATGCCTTTGACGGCTTTGAGCTTCCTGTATCTGATATGGACTGGACTGCCATAGAAAATGGCCTAACCACAGAACCTGTAAAACGAGGTTTTATTGCCTGGTGGAACCAAAATAGCAAACGCAATTGGTATATTTTAGGCTTGTTGTTGCTTATCTCAGGTTCCACAATATGGTTTTTAAGCCGCAAGGATGCCCCTATAAATGGGGTTAACCATACGAATACAAATTATCCGAAAGCCAATAAACCTGCTGCAAACAAGGATTTGCCTTCCATGCCAAATACGCACAAACAACAGAAAGGCAACCAAAATCAAAGTTCTGTTTCTAACAACGATAGCGAAGCTGTGTTGCCAAAAATGGGAAATACAAAAAATACCAAAAATGCCCCTACAAAGCCCATCCAGGCCGGCATTGTCGCTAACGGGGTGAAGCCTTCTGCTAGCGGGAAAGCGGAGAAAATCCAGCCCAGGATTTCTGAACCGGTTGTTGTAATTAACAATCCAAATCCTGCGGCAATACCCGTAACTGCAGTTCGATATCCATTGGTACCCATAACGGTAGAGATCAACGAACCTGCATTTGACATTAACACACTTCTGTTGAATACACCGTTTGGCATCCGATATAAACCTTTTAATTTCCCCAATTTGGGCAAACATCCTTTGGATTTGAAAATACCAAAAACCAACTTAGGATGGGAATGGTATGCTGGCCTTCAAACGAATATCGATAAAAACAAGGCAAAATCCAAAGCAGGTGGCGCAGAGTGGGGTGGCGTGCAAATGCCAAACATCCAGCATACACAAATAAATGTGCGCTTTGAAACTGGCGCGGGCTTCCGTTTCCGTTCCACCAGTGTGGGTGCAGGCTTTGCTTTCGAAACCGGCGCTTACCAAACAAAATCCGACGATACCATTTATATAAAAATTCCAACCAAATTGTTGCCTTATATCACTTTGCAAAACGACACAATGTGGTTGATTCAAAAAACCAGAGATTCAATGGTTGTTTTACACCATTTGCCTAACCGCCAATGGATAGAATTGCCATTGTACTTTACACAACGATTTGCCATTGGCAAGAATTGGAGCCTAACCTTAGGGGCAACTTTAAACCCAGGTTATTTGGTGGGTAGCACAGGGGATTTTGTAAATCCGTATGCGTTTGGAAACGTAGGTTATTCCAGCCCATATCAATACGGGATTGACCCAAAAACATTGAATACCACAGGCTCTGCCAGCGCTTTTACAAAGCATTTTAGGTTTGGCAATAGCATACAAGCAGGCATAGAGAAACAAATGGGCATTATAAATTTTGGATTGCAACTGCAAACCCGCTATTACTATACCCCAGTGTACAAAAACGGGGTACCTTTGCAACAACATACATTTAACTACGGATTAAATATCAGAATGGGAGTAAAATTCTAATGGGAGGGATAAAACATATAATTCTAGGAATTTCTGCTGTTTTTGGGCTTGTTGGCAGTCAAGCATATGCGCAAATATTGGCGCCGGAAGACATTCCGTTTACCCAAGATGTTCAACTAATTAAAACCAGGGGCAATCAACTTTGCGTTATTCAATTTTTAGCAGATAAGGGCACTTACAGAAATTATACATTGGCCATTAAAAAGGGCAAAATTTGGCAGCGAGAATTTCCAGTCATTTCTGTTGCCCTGCAAAAAGGCAGCACCTCTATTGATTTCAAAGACATTGAATTTTTTGGGAATAAAATTGTCATCGCCGGCAATTTTAAAATGTACAATAGCAGTAAAAATTGTATTTTGTTTTATGACAAACCTTCCGGCGCAACTGCCTGGAAAGCCGATTATGAATTTAGCAAACCCAATGAAAAAGCAGTTGTAAACTCCCTTACTATGGGTGCAGATTTTCTTTACGTAGGTGGCAATTTTACGAAGATTGTTTCCCCTACAGTTGGTGGCGAATATTTAAATATCGCCAAAATCCAAGTCAACAACTTGGC
The DNA here is from genome assembly GCA_038317095.1 of Bacteroidia bacterium. GTDB lineage: Bacteria > Bacteroidota > Bacteroidia > NS11-12g > UBA955 > JAGXTF01. Next base: position 48,897 of record JBBQBB010000004.1, read on the forward strand.
ACTTTTGCGCATTCTATTTGAAAAAAACAATGGTGCAGATAGTACAGTTAATTCCATTGAATTGGATACAACGAATAAGATTTTGTACGTAGGTGGCTATTTTAGAAAAATAGCGGGTCAATCCATCAAAGGTTTGGCCAAATTTAAAACCAATGATACCAGCAAGCCTGTTGAATATACAATAGCCAAAAGCCTTATTTCTATAGCCAAAATGCGGTTTATTGGTGGAAAATTATATGCCATGGCCTTGCAAGATACTTCAACCACGGGTTATGGTGTTTTTGCAATTAACGGCAACCTTACCCGAATCAAAGGAATTCAAAATGTATATCAAGTGAATAATTTCTTCACGTTTGGCAGTATGCTATACCTACAAGGATATGTTAAACCCACTGGCCAATCATCACCCACTCTCGGCTTATTTGCATTTTCAGAAATTGTACCCCTTGGCGCCATATATTCTAAATTTGGCACCATTAGCGGGGCGGATGTTTACAATGGAGATATTTATATAGGAGGAAACTTCAAAGCCATACAATATGAATTTAGTTTTGGTAGAATTGTGTCCAACTATCAGCGATTTGTAGGCCGGGTTTTTGCAGATTTAGACGGATCTGGTACTTTTACCGCAGGAGATAAATTAATACCGAAAAGAAGCGTCCGTGTCTTCAGCAACGCTGGACTCAACAACATTCTCCAATCCAATGCCTTGGGCTTATTTTCTTTTTCATATACAACACAACCCATTCAATACAAAGTAGTTATAGAGAGTCAAGGGGAATTGACATCCAATGCGTCCTACTTTTTTAAAGGCGACACAGCCAAAGAAAGGGTCGTTGATTTTCCCTTAAAATACAAAAAGAACAACTACACCGATGTTACAGTTAGAATGACTGCTGCAACAGGCTGGATAACCCGCAAAGATACCAGCGAAATCTATGTTTTAACATTGAGTAATCAAGGTTTGGTAGATGTAACGGTTCCAAAATTGAATTTGAATTTCAACAAAGTAAAAGACATTAAAACATTCCCTGCACACAATGTCACCAATACCAGCAGCGTAACATGGAACGACCAAAAAATAAATGCGGGCGAAGAAAAATCCTTTATCATAAAACTAACGGTTCCATCGGCAAATTATGCTACAGGGCAAAGCGTGCAATTCAACACAAACTTTTCTGGTGTTGCCGATGACAATACAGCCAACAATACCGACAGTTTGCAGCAAACGGTTATACAAGGTGTAGCACCCTTTTTAAAATTACAAAATCCTCCACCGGCAAGTGGCGATTCTTTTGCTTGGCTAAATCCTTCACTTGGCAAAATTGATTATACCATACGTTTTTCGAATTTTGGCAAAGACACCACCAATACAGTTGTGGTTAAGGACACCATTTCAACCCCAGATTATGTTACCTATATCCAAGAATTAGGGGCAAGCCATGCGTTTACACGACAAGTGTATATATCCCCTTATTTGGCAGATAAAGTGATTGTCATTTACACATTCAACAACATAGATTTGCCACCAAATCCTAGTGGGAATGCCGAAGTAAGCAGTGCATCTGGTTTCATAAGTTTCCGTGTAGGCTTGAGTCCTACCCTAATTCCATCGGGAGCCAGTTTGCGCAATCGAGCCTCTATCTATATGGATTATGAAACACCCGTATTGACAAATACTGTGGTAGCAAAAATACCTACGACAGGCACTAAAACAATTGAAAACCAACCTTACACAAAGGTTTTTCCAAATCCTTGCTCCGAAGTCCTGAATTTTTCGCCAAATGCCGTAGGCGCGACTATCCAAATATTTGCCATGGACGGTAGATTCATTGGCGCTGCAAAACTCGAATCCGAATCGTTATCTATTGCACAATTTGAAATGTTGGCGGGTAGCTATTTATATAGAATTGAGCAACCTGGGAAATGGATAGGAAGCGGAATTCTAATAAAAAATTAAAAACAATGCAACCATTTACATAAAACACAGTCAAACCTTACAAACTACACTATTAAAAATTACGAATATGAAAAAACTATACAAAATTATGCTGGGTCTTTTAGTGGTGGCAGCCATGTCCTTCAGCAACAAAGCAACGGCTCAAAACTCCAACGGAGGATTTGAGTACAGTTCCAAGTGTTTGGTTACCAATTTTTGGACAACAGACAAGCGAGCTTCTGACACCGCCTGCATTACCGCTTATTGGAGTGTAAACGGAACTTATTACACTGGATCAACTTTTACTTACACATTTCCTAAAGCCGGCACATATCAAGTGTGTATGAAGCTAAAGAGTAAATGTAAAACATGGGACACTACCTACTGTAAAAGTGTGGTGGTAACTGCATGCACAACCAAATGCAATTGGGCGGGTATGGATTTTTCTTATTCCAACAAATGCAGAACTTTTACGTTTGAAGGTAAAAGTTCATCTTCAGGTTGCTTAAAATATCAATACTATGTATTTTACAACAATACAACCACAACATTAACACCTGGCCGAATTGGCACTTACACCTTCCCAGCAAACGGATCCTACAACGTTAAATTGATTGTAAAAGATACTTGTCACAATTGTGATACATTCATTTACAAAACCATCGGTGTCAATTGCAGTTCTTGCGATTTCAAACCTGAATTTGGATTTAAAGCGGATTGCCGTAAAGTTAAATTTACCGCAGGCACCGTAAGCGGAGCCACATATTATTGGAATTTTGGCGATGGTAGCACCGGATCGGGTGTGGACCCATCTCGTACCTATGTAAAAGATGGTGTATACAAAGTTTGTTTGTATGTTTCTTGGAAAGACCCAAATACCGGCGACTATTGCAAAAAAGAGTTTTGCAGAGAAGTAGTTGTAAAATGCGGCGAACCTTGCAACTTAAAAGGCGATTACCAATTCTATACCAGCGGTTCTACTGTTAAATTTTTCGGTAGCAGCAACAATGGAACTTATTATGACTGGGATTTTGGAGATGGCACCACAGGAAGTGGCAAAGACCTTTACCACGTTTACAAAAAACCTGGCACCTATAAGGTTTGTGTTAAAATCACAGACAAAACCCGCAAATGCACCGTAAAAGTTTGCAAAACAATAGTGATTGTAGAGCCATGCCGCGTAACTGGCGACTTTAGCTGGACCAAAGGAACAACAGCAGGATCCTTCAAATTTAAAGGCATCAGCACAGGCGGATACTATTATGTTTGGTCATTCGGCGACGGCACATCAGGAACCGGTGTTGACCCTTCACACACATACACAAAACCTGGCACTTACACTGTTTGTTTGACTATCTATTCTAAAAACGAAAAATGCAAAACCAAAATTTGCAAAACTCTGGTAGTGCCTACTTCCCAAGAAAAATGCATTTTGCCGACAGGTTGGTCTCAAACCAATACTTGCAGAGACTATAGCTTTGACGGTTATAAAATTACTGGCAGCAACGGAACAATCTATACCAACCCTTGCCACAAATACAGTTGGAGTTTTGGTGATGGCACGTATGCCTCTGGCAAAGCGGTTACCCATAAATATGCTACAAACGGGTCTTACACAGTTTGTTTAAAAGTGATAGATACTTGCAGAAAGTGCGATACCCTAATTTGCCACTCAATGATTGTTAACTGCGCTGAAAAATGCAATTGGAAAGCCAAATATCCAAATTATACAACCTTCAGTGCTGGGGCAAAATGCCTAGTAATATCTGCAGGATTAAATACTGCAAATGGTCCTTGCATTAAGCAATACTATTCAATAGCAGGCGGTTCTTATACATCCAATGGCAAAACGTTTAGAGACTTTACAGTTGGCAAGCCTGGCAATTATGTTATTTGCATTAAACTAGTAGATACTTGTACTGGCTGTGATACTACACTTTGCAAAGAAGTCGCAGTTACAGGCTGCTGCAACTGGACAGGAACAGACTTTACGATAACCACCAACAATGACAAATGCCTATATACATTTACAGGCGCAACCAGCAGCAAAACTTGTTTGAAATACGAATACACAATATCTGGCGGAACCAGTGGAGCATCTGTTACAAAAACAGGTCGTGTGGTAGAATACACAATGCCTGCGAATGGAACTTACAAAATATGTTATAAAGTAACCGATACTTGTAACAAATGCGACACGACAATTTGCAAAACCGTAACTGTTACCTGCGCTTGCACTGCCAAAGCTTACTTTGTTGTTGATAGCACTAATTCTGCTGGCGTGATGTATTTTACAAACAAGAGCTCAGGCGCTTCTTTTTACAGTTGGGATTTTGGCGACAGTAGCAGTGCAACAAGTGTTTCTCCTGGCAAACACGCATACAAAGCATCAGGTAGTTACACTATTTGCTTGACTGTTTGGGATGCAAACAAAACCTGTAGTACTAAATATTGTGTTACCATTAAGGTTGTGAAAACCCGCAGCGCTGCCAGTTCAAATGGCATCAGCGTATCGGTTCCTGTGAATATTTATCCGAACCCGGCTTCTACCACATTTACAATAACCACAATGGGTTATGCAAACTACGAAGTGCTAGATTTGAAAGGCAGAATGATTACATCAGGCAACCTAACCAATGCAACTGCCATCAACACCGATGGATGGATGAATGGGATTTATTTAATAAGGGTAACCAATACAGATGGCGTTGGAACCACGCGCCTCATGATTCAAAAATAAAACCAAGCGAAACGCTTAAAATTCTAAGGGCCGCCAATATAGGCGGCCCTTTTTCATTGGACCAAACCCAAGCTATTTGTGTCCAAAATCACAGTAATTACTCCAAATTAAATTACCTTTGCAGTGAAATTCACAAAAATGGAACGCGAAACCAATAACTTTATCCTAGTGCCTACCGATTTCTCAGATGTGGCGGGCAATGCACTTAGCCATGCAATTATGGTAGCTAAAGCTTACAAAAATGGAATTACCCTCCTAAGCATAATCGAAGAAAACTTTTTGTCAGGATTGTTTACTTCGTCTCAAAGCGGGCTGGTAAGAGAAGCCATTGAAGCGCGTTTGGAAAAACTGGCTGGAGAAATTCGCGATACACATAAGCTAGCGGTAAATACCAGAATTGAAAGTGGAAGGGTTTACAAAATCATTTCAGAAATATCCAATGCGGAAAACTATGACTCTATCATTATGGGCAGCCATGGTGCCAGTGGTTTAGAGCAAGTTATTGGCAGCAATTCTTCTAGAACCATTCAATACTCGAAAGTACCTGTTGTAGTGGTAAAAAGCCAACCCGTTCGTGCGGGTTATAAGAAAATAGTGATGCCTATAGACTTAAGCTTAGAAAGCCGTCAGAAAGTGGACTGGGCTAAATTGCTCGCTAAAAAATTCGATTCTGAAGTACACGTAATTTACACAGGCAGTTCCGATGAATTTACCCAAAACCGCATTTCTGCAACGATAAAACATGTTGAACACGATTTGGTTGAATCAGGGGTGCATTTTGTATCGAACGAAATAGAAGACAAAATGTTAGAGAATTTTGCAACAGAAGTTCTTACCTACGCAGACAATATGAAAGCCGATTTGATTTTGGCTATGACACATACCGAAAAAGGAATTACAGATTTTATGATTGGCACTTTAACGCAGCAATTGGTAAACCGTAGCGAAAACATCCCTATAATGTGTATTCATCCTCACGAAACCGGATTCACCTACGATTATTAATACAAAATATTTTAACAAAAAAAACCGCAAGATTTGCGGTTTTTTTTATTTCACAATTCCTGGTTTTTGTTATGATCCTTTGCAAATCTCGGCAAACTCAAATGGTACTTTTCTGCAATCCAACGTACGATAAATATAAAAGCAAAAGCAATTAAATAGGAATAATTTCTTTGGCAATTTAAATAATCTAAGCCTTGGTACAACAAGGCGCCGAGAAGGCAAGCCGTTGCGTAGATTTCCTTTTTAAAAATCACCGGTTCTTCATTGCTCAGCACATCTCGCAATATTCCGCCCATGACCGCCGTAAACATGCCTAAAATAGCTGCCACGGGCAAAGATACATGCATACTCATGGCCTTTTGGGTTCCAATAATGGTAAACATGGCAATGCCCAAAGAATCCAAGACAAAAAAAATCTTTCTCCAATGTTTAATTCGGTTGTAAAACAACCCGGTTAGAATTAAACCCATCAGCACGGCATAAATGAAATTTACATCCTTTACCCAAGCAAGCGGATAGGAGCCCAACAACATATCCCTCAAACTTCCGCCACCAGTAGCGGTGATAAAGCTAATAAATGTTGCCCCAAACCAATCTGGGGTAGATCGGTTGTTTGCTACCAGTGCCCCAGAAGCGGCAAAAAAACCAGTTCCTAAAATTTCGAGAATATATTGAACCTGCATTGCTGCAAATTACATCCAAATAAAATGAATTGTGAATTTAAAAATCCATTATAATGCCAATCGTTGGCAAAACGGTGCCTGAGGTGTTTATCAAATAATCAGCCTTATACGCATTTGGATTGTTTGAATCGGTAATTAAATTGCCATTGTTGTCTTGGGCGGCAATTAAAGTGGCAGGTCCTGTATATTGGCTGTTTAATATATTCTGAATGTCTAAATACAAATTCAAAGAAAAACGCTTTAAATACCAAACTTTATCCACCCTCAAATCCAATTGGTTGAAATTACTGAGTCTACCAGTGTTCAGTTGGCCATAATTTGGCAATGCTTGTCCTTTTATATCCCAATTGGCCTTAACCAATGAACGGCCTGCATCATTTGGTGTAAAAGGTCGGCCAGTTACATAACGCCATTTTGCACCCACTTCCCAATTCTTTTTTAACTTTATGCCTCCCACCAAACTGAGAGTGTGCCGGCTATCCCATGCGCTGGGTATGAATTTGCCAAATTTATCGGCAAAAGTAGACCAAACCAAGGTGTAGCTTACAATGCCATATAAACCACTTTTACTTCTGCGCTGAACCAAGAATTCTGCGCCATAAGCCCTGCCAGTTCCCGACGCATTGACAGGCTCGTTTCCTGTTACCGCAAAATCAGCACCCAAATTACCCAAACTAATAGAGTCGCGCAGGGTAAAAGGATATCGAGAATACTGTTTGAAAAAGCCTTCTAGGGTAATTTTCGTTTCACCGCCTTGGTTGTATTGCAAACCCGCTACTGCTTGCTGACAGCGAATAAACTTGGCTGTATTTGCATTTTGCAATGTACCCGCTGTATTGCGATAACCTAACACTGTGTTTGCTGGCAGTTGATGGAATTGACCCACATTTGCATTCAAATAAAAATTGCGATTCAGTGGAATTGAAGCGGACAAACTTATCCCTGGTTGATTGAAAATATTTTGCGTACTTTTATTGTAATTGCTTCCATCCAGTCTCGCTGCTGCCGACAACAATGTTCCTTTACCAACCGTGCGCGAAAACCTAGTAAATACTGAATAATTAAAAACATTTAATGCCGAAGTAAAATTAATGATTTGTTGTCCGGCAGGTAGGCTAATTTTATTGAAAGTGTTTACACCGTAAGTTATTAAATTCCCTGAAAACCCGTTCAAATTGTTCCACTTGTGTAATTTTCCGCTGGTTTCGAACCTGATTTTGTTTTCTGCCTCGTTGCTTTTATAATCCAGTATTTTATTCGCAGGATCAGACTCATCGTTGTTTTTGTATTTTTTGGTTGTATTGTTTAATTGGCTACGGCTAATAAATACTTGCTTCTTAAATTTGCTAGAATAACGCGTATATACCGCACCTATTGTATAATTCCATTGACTGTAATCCGGCAAATAACCCAATATATAATTGTTGTTTTTCAACTTAACACTATCTGTAATGCCATTGTTCACCTTTTCATTCAATTTAAAAAAATCAAATGCTCCCAATCCTACAAAAACCAATTCATCTTTTTCTGTTATTTTGGTTTTAACCTTTACTTGATAATCGATAAAATTTGGTAAAAATGGAAGTTTTAATAGGGTAAAAAGACCTTGCAAATAACTTTGTCTCACAGAACCTATAAAAGTGGTTTTCTTCCCAATGGGACCGTCTGCCGTAAATCCCAAATCGCTGCTTCCCACTGTAAATCTAAACTTTGCTTTGTTTTTATTACCTTCGGTTTGTTTAAAATCCACAACTGCACTCATGCCATTGGCTAAATTGATGGGAAAAGCGCCGGTGTAGAAATTTACTTCTTTGATAAAATTTACATTCAATACACCCACCGGACCACCCGTACTGCCCTGTGTTTGAAAATGATTAATCACTGGAATTTCAATGCCGTCTAAATAAAATTTATTTTCAGAAGGTGCTCCCCCTCGAATAATAATATCATTCCGAAATCCTGGAATGGAAATTACGCCCGGCAAGGATTGAACAATTTTAGAAATATCCCTATTTCCACCTGGGTTTCTTTCTATTTCTCGGATACTGATTTGCTGGGCAGAAACTGGACTTTCTGCTTTTCTTATTTGTAGTCCTGATTTTGTAATAACCGCTTCCCCTGTATTTTCTCCCACAGGCTCCATTTGAATGGGAACAAACGGCGATTTACTAAAAGTAAAAAGATATTCCGAACTAAAAGTAGTAATGTATTTTTCTTTCTCTGCTGAAAGTGTATAAAAGCCTGGCTCTGAAATGGAAATAGAAAAATTACCATTGCTATCTGAATAGGTGCTAAACGTGGTTTTAAGCAAGTTAACTCTGGCATTTACAAGAGGACTATTGGTGGAGACATCTACCACAGTGCCAGAAACAATAATGGTTTGCGCATTTGCAAATCCCGCCAAAAAAAATAAGAAGCAAATAAAAATATGCAAACTATATTGATTTTTTTTTCTACAATTGACAATTGATATTTTGGGATGACTTAGATTCATAAATAATATCACGAAATTAATGATTTATTGATGCAAAAAACAAATGGGTTTCTTGGTTTGATGTAACTTTGTATAACTTTCACATAAAAACATTAAACAAAAGATAAAAAATCAGACTGAGCTCCCAAAATCATTGAATGTGGAACGAATGTGGAAATGAACTAAAAAAATAACCGTTAAAAGACAAAAGGGTAATACAAATAGGCTAAATTTGAATAAAACGAATGATATGGGCTGGCGTAAACTTTCAGGAGAACCACTTCCCGATATTTTGGAAGCGGTTGAAAACACCATTTTAAGGGAAATTGCCGATGGCAATGAAATCAGCATTTGCATAGGAACCGACAGTCAAATGCACGCGGCAACTGCTGAATTTGCTACTGTAGTGGTATTTTTACGCAAAAAACGGGGCGGTTTTATTTATGTTTTAAAAGAGGATATTTCTTTTTACAAAGGCAGTTTAAAACAACGCATGATGGACGAAGTGAGCAGAAGCATTGCCGTGGCTTACCCACTGTGTCCTATACTTGAACGCTACGACATTCCTATGGAAGTGCATGCCGATATAAACACAGACCCACATTTCGACAGCAACATTGCGTTAAAAGAGGCCATGGGATACATTTTAGGTATGGGATTTCAATTTAAAGCCAAGCCAGATGCATTTGCCAGCAGCAACTGTGCGAATAAGGTGGTGCAGTGAGTGGATCGCTTTAAAAGTCAGTTCTATGGAATGAATTATTGCATTTTTTGCATTGTCCTCAGACGTGGGTCTAACAAAACATAAGTGGGCACGCAGTTTTTTTATAAATCAAAGAAATACATGCGGTTTCAGAATTGCATTTAAAAAACAAAAAAGCCAGAATAAATTCTGGCTCCTAAATATCTCTAAGTATAGTATTTATACTTCAGGTGCTTTGGGTGCTTCTGGTGCGGAAGGATCTACAACCAACTTATCCAAATCTTCGGCATTCGCAACAATGGTACTTTGGGCTGCAGTATCAACCTTTAATTTATCTTTTGCTGCAACTTCAGTTACTTCCTCGTTATTTTCAATACCCAGTTTTTCTTTAATTGTATCTATTGCATCTTCTGCAAAATCTTTGGCTTTTTCAATAGCTGGGGCGGTAGCTTCTTTCACGTTTTCATACACTTCCGTAGCTTTTGCTTCTACCTTGTCCATAATAGGATCAACGTAGTCGTCTACTTTATCCCAAACTTTTTCGGCAGTTTCACCAATTTTTGTCGCTGCTTTATCTGCAAACTCACCCACATCTTCTAGGGCGTCTTTGGCTTTTTCTTTTAATTTATCAAAACCTGAATCTTCACCGGCAGGTTGATTGTTGTTAGAAGGCGCGCTGCTGCCGCCAAAGAATTTTTTAATATTGTCTAGGATTCCCATATATTTTTCAAATCTACAACTCTGATGTGACGATATGGTTTAAAATTTATTATTTTTTACGCTGTCTTTTTGTCATTGACAATGTAATTTCTCTGCAACAATGGCGCAGCATCAAGGTTTGGATTGTGTTTTGTCCTAAATTCGCAGATATTTTATATGATAGGCAGTTTAATTAAAGGAATTACCAAAGCCTTTGGTGGCAACAAAGCAGACCGTGATATGCGCGAAGTGACCCCTTTGGTGGAAGCGGTAAATATTCATTTTCAGCAATACCAAAGTTTGTCGAACGATGAATTGCGAAACAAAACCCCTGAATTTATTGAAAGGATAAATGTTTATTTGGCCGAAATCGATGGGGAAATAGTTTCAGCGAACCAGCTACTGACAGAAACACCAGAAGACGAAACAGATGTGCGCGATGGTCTTTTTCACCAATTGGATGACCTTGAGAAATCAAGAGATATAAAATTAGAGGAAATTCTTGACCAATTGTTGCCAGAGGCCTTTGCCGTGGTTAAAGAAACCGCAAATCGTTTTTCTAGCAACAAAACATTAGAAGCCACTGCCACGGAGCTTGACCGCGAATTGGCACTTTCCAAACCCCACATTAAAATTACTGGCAATACTGTAAATTATGTCAATGAATGGATGGCAGCAGGCGGGCAGATTCAATGGAATATGGTGCATTATGATGTTCAACTCATTGGCGGCTGGGCTTTGCACAAAGGCAAAATTGCAGAAATGGCTACTGGGGAAGGAAAAACTTTGGTATCCACTCTCCCATGTTACCTAAACGCACTTGGCAAACGTGGAGTGCATTTGGTTACCGTAAACGATTATTTAGCACGTAGGGATGCCGAATGGAATGCCCCGATATTTAATTTTCTTGGACAAACCGTAGACTGTTTGGAATACCACCAACCCAACAGTACCGAACGCCGAAAAGCCTATTTGGCAGACATAACTTACGGCACCAACAATGAATTTGGCTTTGATTATTTGCGGGACAACATGGCGCATAGTCCCGAAGACCAGGTGCAACGCAAACACCATTTTGCTATGGTAGATGAGGTAGATAGTGTTTTAATTGACGATGCAAGAACGCCGTTAATTATTAGTGGACCTACCCCGCACGGTGAAGACCAACAATTTGAAGAGCTCAAACCTAGAATTCAAAAATTGGTTGAAGAACAAAAAAAATATATAAATACGGCATTAAATGATGCAAAAAAGTTAATTGCTGATGGAAAAACCGGCCATAAAGAAGGCGACGGAGGTTTGGCACTTTTAAGAGCACACAGGGGTTTGCCGAAAAACAAGTCGCTGATTAAATATTTGGGCGAATCTGGCAACAGGTCTTTACTCACAAAAATTGAAAGCCATTATTTGCAGGATCAGCAAAAGGAAATGCCCAAGGCTGATGAGCCGCTATTCTTTACGATTGAGGAAAAAACCAATAGCGTAGATTTAACCGAAAAAGGCATTGAGTTGATAACCGGAAACGGAGAAGATGCACACTTTTTCATTATGCCAGATGTGGGCAGCGAAATGGCGGATATTGAACGCAGCGAAGGCACAGATGAAGAAAAGCGCCATAAAAAAGACGAACTTATGCGCGATTTTGCCATTAAAAGTGACCGCATACACAGTGTGCAGCAACTTTTAAAAGCATACACCATGTTTGAGAGAGATGTTGAATACATTATACAAGATAACAAAGTAAAAATTGTAGATGAGCAAACAGGTCGTGTTTTAGACGGCAGAAGATACAGCGATGGATTGCATCAAGCCATTGAAGCAAAAGAGAATGTGAACGTGGAAGCCGCAACACAGACTTACGCCACTGTTACACTTCAAAATTATTTTAGAATGTACCACAAATTGGCGGGAATGACTGGAACGGCAGAAACCGAAGCCCAAGAATTGTGGGACATATACAAACTTCCAGTTATGGTAATACCTACCAATAGGAATGCCATTCGCAAGGACCAGGAAGATTTGGTATACAAAACGGTACGTGAAAAATTCAATGCTGCCATTGAAGAAATAAACATACTCACGGCGGCTGGCAGACCCGTTTTGGTGGGTACCACCAGTGTAGAAGTGAGTGAAGTATTGAGTAGAATGCTTAAGATAAGGGGCATCAAACACAATGTATTGAACGCCAAGCAGCATCAGCGTGAAGCGGAAATTGTAGCAGAAGCTGGAAACCCGGGTGCAGTTACAATAGCAACAAACATGGCGGGTCGTGGAACGGATATTAAAATTGGGGATGCTGTAAAAGCAGCCGGTGGATTGGCCATTATAGGTACCGAGAGACATGATAGCCGACGTGTGGACAGACAGTTACGGGGGCGTGCTGGTCGACAAGGAGACCCGGGTACCTCTAGGTTTTTCGTGTCGCTTGAAGATGATTTGATGCGCATATTTGGTGCTGAACGTGTGAGTAAATTCATGGATCGTTTTGGCTACAAAGAAGGCGATGTGATAGAACACAAATGGATGTCGAACACCATTGAAAGAAACCAAAAACGCATGGAGCACAACAATTTTGGCATTCGCAAAAGATTGTTGGAATATGATGACGTGATGAACAAGCAGCGCAGCAGTATTTACAGAATGCGTAGAAATGCATTGTTCGGAGATAGATTGAGCATCGATCTTAAAAACATGGTTTACAATTGGTGTGAGGCGCAAGTAAGCACAGCCAAAGGCGGAGATAATTATTTCGATCTAGAAGTTGAAGTATTAAAAACCCTAGCCATGTCCTTGCCATTTACCCAGCAAGAATTTAACACCAAAAACGAAGCGGCACTTGCCGATTCTTTGTTTACCTATTTAATGGATCGCTACCACGAAAAAATGGAAGAAATGCGCGTTCAAGCACTGCCGGTGTTTCAAAACATTAGCAAAGAGCAAGGCCAAAACATAGAAAATGTAGTGGTTCCTATGACCGATGGGTTTCACAAATTCCAAATCATGGTGAACATGAAACAGGCCTTGGCAAACGAATGCAGACAATTGGTGCACGAATTTGAGAAACTAACTACGCTTCAAGTTATAGATGATGAATGGAAAGAACATTTGCGCGAATTGGACGATTTGAAAGAAAGCGTTCGCAATGCCAGTTACGAGCAAAAAGACCCAATTCTTATTTATAAAATTGAGAGCTTTGAAATGTATGGCAGTATGCTCAATCGACTCAACAACCGCGTATTGGGATTGTTATTCCGTGGTGGTATAGATTCTGGCGATGAAGTAGAAGAAGCAAGAAAACCTGTACGCAGAGACAATCCAAAAGTAAAAGCGGGGCGTGAAGATTTGACAGCCATATTAGCCGGTGCTGGGCATAACAATATGCAAGGCCCTGAGCAAGAAATGGAAAGAATCCCTCAATCTCCTATTCGAAATGAAATTAAAGTAGGTAGAAACGATGCTTGCCCATGTGGCAGTGGCAAAAAGTTTAAAAACTGCCATGGCAAAGAAGGATAATCTATTGTGATTTCAGTTCGGCCAACTGCCGAATAAACCAAAAAAAGTGCTGAAGAAATTTAGCACTTTTTTTGTTTATACTCTTTAATCAACAATTACCTTTTTCACAGCTCTTTGGGCGTCTTTTGTAATTTCTACCAAATAAACACCCTTGGCCCAGCCGCTTGTATTGAATGCAATTTTAGAGTTTGAATTTGCATAAATAGCGAGTATTGTTTTGCCTAATATATCTCTCACAACAATGTCCGAATGTTGTAAATTTTCGCCTTCAATTACAAACATATCTGAAGCAGGATTTGGGTACAAGTTTATAGATTGATTGAGGGTTAACTGGTTCTCGTTTAATGCGTAATTGGTGGTAAAATTATATTCGAAAAAACTGCCGAAATCCATACCGAAATTTTTAAGGGTGCTGCCACTGATGTTTTTTAATTTTACGGTGCCAGTGCCTTGTGCAGCATTGGCCCACCAGTTCATTCCGTCCTGACCATTGTCCGTAACTACCAATTTGTAACAACCGTTTAAATTAAAAGTTTGGCTGTAGGTTTTATTGGCAACTGTATAAGTATTGGTTGAAACCACTTTTCCATCCACATCATAAAGGGTAAATGTATTTTCCGCTGGGTTGTTGTTGGTTTTTACATCCAATTTAAAATCGGCAGGGATTACATCTGGGATGGTTATGAGACTGCTCATTTTGTTGTTTAATACATATTCATCTGCTGCGGTATTGACGGTGGAGATTTCTACATTGAATTTATTGTTGCTCGCTTGCAATCCATTGGCCCATAGTCCCCAAACTGGCAAATGAATGCTAATGGTATCCATAGAATTCAAATTCCCAGCCCAGTCCCAGGTTTGCTTTACAGAAGAATTGTTTACCCAATAATTGAACCTAAGTGTAGTAATTTTGGTTTTCCCAGAATTTTGAACCAATAGAATGGGTTGCGCACAAATCGGGTTAGTCTTAGCATACACAACATTGTCGTTGGGTGCTTTAATATCCAATATCCTTGCATCCAAATTAAAACTTGGATCGTCATAAGTTACCAGTTGATGTGCAACCAAATACCGATAATCTCCACCTGACTTTGTAGGCGACGAGATGCTGTAATCTATGGTAGACGCTGTGCCAGGGGATAAATATTGGGTTACGTTATTTTCCGTGAGTAAAGATTTTAAGCCCGGACACCAACCTTGGCGGGGAATTAACCATGTTCCACCCTGAGCCACAATGGGGTTGGTAGAACAATCGATATTCAAACTCCAATCGAGTACGTTGGCTCCACCATTAAAATTTATATAATGCCGAATAACGCCCCCATTTTGTTCAAACTCACCATCCGAACCGTGACCGGTAATGGTAGATCGCATTTTAAATTGTTTTCCAGCGGACAGAATAGGCAATAAAACGGGTGCAAATCTAGAATCGTTCAATATACTTCCAATTCCAGGTCCACCCAGCCTTGCCGCACCTTGCCAAATTTGATTAAATTCCAAAACTTTTCTGGGTGGAGTTCCCACAATGAATAGAAATTCAACGTCCATTTGCTCTTGATACTGCCCACCCATGGTCATTACAATCCTTTTATTCCCTTTAAGAATTGGGGCATAATCTGACACATCATAATACCAACTTTTTCCTTTGGCACCAAGGTCAATTCCAATGCCATAAGGGGTTACAAAAGACATGATCTCATTGTAAAAAGGATAGCGTTGTATGTAATTCAATTTTCCAACAGTGTAACTTCCATCAGATTTATTTGCAATGGTACTTTTCAATGTTCCGCTATCTCCATTATAGAGATTGGAAGGGGATGCATCCCAAGCAAAATAAGTAGTATCCAGTTTTACCAAATCGTGTGTAATCGGAATTATCCCGTTTTTAGAAACAATAGAATATTTTTCAATGGAATTAATTCTTCTTTCAATGGAATCTTTAACCAAAATATTGGTTTTAGTGAGATTATAGGTGCCACGTATAAATTTTAAATTGGGTTTCTTATCACTCCCAATAAAACCATGGCCAATATTAGCGCCTCTTTCGTATGTCCAACCTACATTATTACCGTTTGAAACCAAGCTATACTTGTTATCATTGATAGCGGATCCGATGCCTTCATTCATTGGATAATAGGCCAACAAATTGCTATAATTAGGATGTGTATTGTTTATTGATGTATTAATCCAGGCTTTGATTACAGTATCTGAAAGTGCTTTATTCCAAATGCTTAATTCATTTAATTTCCCTTTGTAGTTATTTTGTAAAACCTGGTCTTTGCCCAAAATCAAATTCAATATATTCATGGGTTTTGTCTTTGCCGTGCCAGCCAACCAAAGGTTTCCATTCAAGAAGATTTTCATACTTCCCGTATTCGAATTTTTAGTAAAAACCCAGTGGTTCCATTTGCCAGATTGTTCATTTGCAGTTGCTGCCTTGTTTACTCGATCGTAGCTGCCAGCGCTGAAGCCACAGTCGAAATAAACGCTGCCATCACTCCATGGAAAATGAATATTTAACTGTCTTTCATTGGAATTGGTTCCAAAACCATAAATTACAGATGTATTGGCAGGGAGTAATTTGGGGTCGCCATAAGCCCAAAATGCAATACTAATTTCCTTGCTGATGGTATTCATTTTGCTTGCATCCAAATTTACATGACCGTTGGAAGAAAGATCCAATGCATAGTTGTTAATTGCGTTCAATAAACAGGTTGCAGTATCGGAAAAACCTTTGAATTGAATGTTAGCAGATGGTGCTGAATTTGTAAAAGAAAATTCAACCAACACATTGCTGCTACCGTCCCAATTAAATGGGGTGTTAAAAACAATTTTATTATTCCCATTCACAAATAAAAATGAATTATAATAGACTTCGGTAAAGCCGGAAATATCTGGTTGATTGGGATCTAATTTATTGGCGGTTGTATGTTTTATTCTAATTTTAAAAAAATTGGCATTCCCTCCTACACTGGCATCCAGAACAAGACCATTGATTGCGCCAGTATTCATTCCATCTGCGGAAAGCTCTGATGCCCGATAAAGCATCAATGTTTTGCCTGATTTTTCATCTGTTTTTAATATGTTTGAAATATTTGTAGTGCCCGTTCCAACAGTATAAAAGGATTCACCAGAGGCATTGTTAATTATCACTTTATTTAATGAATAATCGTAATAATCATAAATTGGTTTTTTAGAATAATTAAAAGTAGTATCGCTAAAATTTGAAACTTTATAATCAGGTGTAGTGGAAGCTTCATTTTCAATTTTGGAAGAATCCACTATAAAAGTATTGCAGGAATAATCCCATTCTCCGCAACCTTGACTTCGGTTGGTTTGGTCTGATACCAATGCGTTTTTGCAACGCATATTGTATTTGAGAATAATTTTTTCAAACGTTAAATTGCCTTTGGGAAAAGCAGCAACGGTATCTCTTGTATTGCTTTTATAATGAAAAGTTTGAACACGGATAGTATCTCCAGGATTTTGGGATTTTAACAAGCCTATGGTTGCAATTAATATTGCGAATGCACCTAATTTCTTTGTGAATAGATTCATGTATTTTATAGTTAAAATGCTTTGTAGCCTCGTTTTCAAATGTACTAGTAAGCATTCATTTTTCCTAAATCCACTTCAATAGATGAATTAAGTTTACACTATTTAAAGATCCACAGTTTTTAAAAAATGCTAATACCCGCCTATGGCTCCAATAAGAAGGCATACAATTAATGCGACTATGGATACCAAAAATTGTGGCCACATATGCACCAACAGCAGAAAATTAAATCCTATCAGAATCCAAAGTGCTATGCTATCTGAGGCTCCCGTCATGGCCATTCCAGCAATAAGCAAAAGCAACGAACCGAATAAATAAAGCGCAATTTCCATGGCAATGTCGGCATAAATGGTGGAATTAAAGGCAAATAAAAACCAATGCATAAAACCCACACCCGATGCTGAAGACAAAATGGGCAACAATACAGCGTATCCCCAAATTCCATAAATAAACAACCCTATGGCTGCCAGAATTAATACAGCGCCTAAAAATCCTTCCAAAACCGAACCAACCCAAGCCCAATCTCCAGGGTCTTTTTCTTCCTTCATTGGCTTAAAGCCTGTTGACATAGATATAGGAAAGACTACATTTCTCGGCTGCAAAAATTTAGGAACTAAAAGTACCTTTGCTTTTTCTACTGCATTACCAAGAATTTTTCGCAAAGGTGTACTATTTTTAATCAAATTTGGGGATTGGGGCACCTTCTTTACTGCCGCAGAATCTAATATAGGTTTCAGCACTGTATCCAGTTTAATTTTACCTTTTGTGGGAGAAACATTAAATGCACCACCATAACCATGTTCTTGTATGCGGCGAATTCCACAACCATTAGCGCCCAAAAAAATAGCTATAAAAATAAAAAATACTTTCATGTTTTATGTTGTGCAAATAGAATTTAAGCAAACGCATTTTAATTATTGGAAAACGCAACAAGGTTGGCACTCATTGTAAAATAGCCCAAAGCCGAAAAAAATGGGCTTGCCAAATCTTTGCAACTGCAAATGCTGCAAAACCATTCCCAATAATTGCGAAAATCCGTAAAACAATACCCAACCTTGGCATTTTTTGAAATCAATAAATCCATTAAAACCCTGCAACATCTTCCTTAACTTTGCCCAAATGAAAAAAATGATACGTGTTTCTATAATTTCTTCCATGGCGTTGTTTCTGGTGATGTTGCTTTCTTCACACAAAAAGGACGAGGGCATGTTTCCGCTAAATTATTTAGATGAAACTGCTTTGCAACAGGCGGGAATGAAACTAACTGCCAAACAAATTTTCAACCCTGGGGAGGTAGCATTGGCTAACGCACTGGTAAAATTAGGGGGTTGCACAGGATCATTTATTTCGGACCAAGGCTTAATTATCACGAACCATCATTGCGTTTATGGTGGCGTTGCCTCTTTAAGCAATAAAGAACACAACTATTTAGAAAATGGTTTTGTGGCAAAAGACCACGCTGCAGAATTAACAATTGACATGCCCTGCAGAATTACACAGAGTTATGAGGACGTATCTTCAAGAGTGCTTTTTGGTATTGCAGACAATATGGATCCGACAGAACGCGCTTTGAAAATTGGTGAAAACATTAAACAAGTGGTTAAAACAGAAAAAGAAAAAACACCAGATTTGAGTGTGGAAATCAGCGAAATGTTTACGGGTAAAAGCTATACGTTGTTTCGTTATTTGTTAATTACAGATGTTCGATTGGTATTTGCACCGCCTGTTACCATTGGCCAATTTGGTGGCGACCAAGACAATTGGGAATGGCCCAGACACAACGGTGATTTTTCTATAGTTAGGGCCTACGTGGGCAAAGATGGTAAACCTGCTAAATTCAATAAAGACAATGTACCTTACAAGCCGGCTCGTCATTTAAAAATCAATGCTAAGGGAACCAAAGAAAATGATTTTGTCTTTATTCTGGGTTATCCTGGACGTACTTTTAGGCACGAAACCGCACCGTATATGCAATTTCAGCAAGACTTTCAATTGCCAGAAACCCAGAAATTTTATAAATTCTTAATTGATCAAATGCGCGAAAAAAGCAAGGGCGATGAAAATAAGTATTTGGCTTTTGCAGGCAATATACAAAGTCTAGAAAATGTTGAAAAAAACTACCGCGGAAAAATGCAAGGCTTAATGCGCACCAATTTAGCGATGCGGAAAGCAGAAGACGAAGATGCCATGCAAAAACTTACCGAGACAACGCCTTCTTTGCAAAAGTATAAAGATGTGATTCCAAAACTGAAAGACTTGTGGTTGCGTAAACTTGGGTTAGCGCCATTGAGATACAACTACAATTGGTTTGTAAACGAGAGCAATCCCTTTTATGCTGCGCAAGTTATTTGTTCTTCAAAATCAGCATTGGATACAATGAAAAACAAGGCATTGAAAAAACAAGTATACTCGCAATTGCAAAAGTCTTTGGCTGCAAATTATTCTATTGTAGATAAAGCTTATGAAAAAGCTGTGGTGGTTGAAATGCTGAGCAGACTGTCCGCACTCAATCCTAAAATAAAAGTATTTTTAGGTAAATTATCCTCGACCCAATGGGTTGAAAAAAACAGCATGGGTGAAAAGTTATATGACAGCTCTTGGGTAAACAAAAATGCAAGAACCCATCCAGAGGTATTGGTCGAATATAAAAGCCAACTTACTGGGTTGTACAAACTAATATCTGAGGATGTGAGGGCAAAGGAAATAGAATGGCAGGCAATTGATAACGAGATTAAATCCATAATGCCTAAATATTTAGAAATCAAACAACAATTAAAGACCAGTCAATTTATTCCCGATGCTAATAGCACTTTACGCCTTACATATGGATATATAAAGCGGTATTCACCAAACGATGCAGAAATAAATTTACCATTTACAACATTGCGGGGTGTGTTTGAAAAAGCAAACACTAGCCCAGATTACAGATTGCCGCAGATACAAGCGGACAACCTGCGGGTAAAAGACGTTCCTGCATTTTTCAAAGACCCCGAAACAGGTGAAGTTATCGTATGTTTCCTATACAACTTAGACACAACAGGCGGCAACAGTGGCAGTCCTGTATTGGATGCAAATGGCGACTTGATAGGGGTAAATTTTGACAGAAGCTTTAGCGCCACCATAAACGATTATGCATGGAACGACAAATACTCCAGAAGCATTGGTTGTGACATAAGATATGTTCTTTATGTAATGAAATATGTGGGCAAAGCAGACCATGTTATCAAAGAATTGGGGTTAAATTTATAGACCAAGTCCATTTTAGGGTGCAATAAACAAAATACGCATTGCCCAAAACAAGTCCGGCCTCAATTGAATTGAACCGTTTGTTAACTCATATTGCAATTTGGTAAATCGGTGGACAAATTTTTAAATTTAGTTTTTTAATTTGCTCATATAATCTTACCCAAGGATTTACTATGAAACTAAAATTGGCAATTATCGGCACACTGTTAAGCTCAACGTCATTGTTGGGAAGGATAGCAGCAACAAATGTTACCTTTCAAGTTTCCCCAGATATTAGTTGGATAAAAACAGAGGTTAAACAAATCTTTGAAAACAAGCGGAGCATCCATGGCGAAATTTTAGATGAAATTATTTCAATCGATTGGAACCGAATAAATGCAAATTCAATTGTAATTGCATTGGGTCAATTTACCAATAAAAACAAAAAGCAGTTTATCATAACTATTCCTGGTAGTTCCAAAGCGGATATCAATTTGGGATGGGAGACAAATATTTGGTTATTGGTAGAGCAAGACTCTGGGTCTAATTTTAAAACAATAAATTCCATTCGTGGTGATATAGCATATCAAAATTCTGTATGCGACATGAATGCCGATGGTTTTGACGAGATTTCAATGGTGAATAAGACCCAATCCAAGAACATTCAAAAAATTGCTTACAAAATATTTAGCTTTAATAGTTCCAGTCTTTTATATGTTAGCGAAACTGAGGATAGATGGAATACAAATAAAGAATTTGCTCGAAAAGATTTGAAACAAGGGGATCTATTGTATAACATTTTAGAAAACCAATATATTGATATTGACGATGATGGAAAGCTTGAAATTGTTGAAAAGTGGATTGAATTCCGCTATAACGGTGGCAAACGCATCAATGAAATAGAACAGAAAAAAACAATGAAAATTCGAAGTCGCATACTTACCCTTAAAGACGGTATTTACCAATAGAAAAGCCAAAAACAAAGATAAACCCTCCAATCTGGCCGGTATCCTTTTTAGGATCCGGCCTTTCTTTATAAAAACAATTTAGTTAAACCCATAATCCGCATTCGTCCTTGACGCGGTAATTGGCTTAAATATATAAAAGTTCAGTGACATTTGTCTCATGAACCCCATAAAAAGCGCAGTTGATTTGCATAATGAATCTTCAAAATTTAATACACGAACAACAAGCTCTAATTATAGATGTACGCACACCAGCAGAGTTTATGGGAGGTAACGTACTTGGGTCTATAAACATACCCTTGCACGAAATGCCCAATAAACTGGATTTTTTTAACCAGCAAAACCATCCCATTGTACTTTGTTGTGCTTCAGGCAATAGAAGTGGGCAAGCAGCACAGTTTTTAACCCAAAGCGGAATAACAAACGTACACAATGGTGGTTCATGGTATGATATTAATTTTGCAAATAACAATAAAAATGGGAATACTAAGTAAAATATTCGGGCTCAAACCGAAAGTAGATATTGGTCAAATGCTGGCTGACGGTGCAATTATAGTGGATGTCAGGACCAAACAAGAGTTTCAAGCTGGCCATAACAAAAACGCAATAAACATTCCTCTCGACCAATTGGAAAAGGGAATTTCCAAAATATCCAAGGACCAAGCAATAATTACCTGTTGCGCCAGTGGTATACGCAGCAGTGCCGCTAAAGGAAAACTGATTGCATTGGGATACAACGTTGAAAATGGAGGCGGTTGGATGAATTTGCGGAAGTACTAAAATGAATACATTTGACACCCTAATAACAGAAAACAAACTGGTTTTGGTTGATTTCCATGCCCTATGGTGCGGGCCCTGTAAAACCATGGCACCTATCCTTCAGGAGTTAAAATCTAAACATAAAACTGGATTAAAGATTTTAAAAATTGATATTGATAAAAACCAGGGCTTATCGAACAAATTAAAAATCACCGGAGTACCCACACTAATTTTATACAAAATGGGTAAACCCGTATGGCGCCAATCAGGGGTGACTTCATTGCATCAATTGGATAAAATAATAAAGGAAAATACATAAAAAAAAGCGCCAAATGGCGCTTTTTTTTTTAATGTTATATTTGGGCTTAAAGACGCGCTTTGGCTTGTTCAATCCAATTGTTCCACTCTTCTGGGCTGGTCATGCTATCTTTTGTTTCAAGCTCAGCAATATTTTCCTCAGTAAGCGCTGCCAATTCTGCAAAGGTAGAGATACCCAAAGCATTCAAGCGTTCTGCAAAAGCAGGTCCAATGCCATCGATGTCAACCAAATTGTCTCCTGCAACTTCAGCAACAATATTTTCAACTTCATTCACTGGAGCTGTATCTAATGTTTCAGATACTAGTTCTGCAACTGGAGCCTCAACTGCAACAGCAGTGGACTTTTCAGCTTTTGGCGCGGTTTCAGTAGCAGTTTTGCTTTTTCCACGGCGGGTGCGTTTGCTTCCAGCTTGTTGGTCTTTCCCAAAACCACTAAAATACTCGTTAAAATCTACAAGCTCAATCATCGCCATGTCAGCATTGTCACCGGCTCTGTTTCCCACTTTTAGGATACGGGTATAACCACCAGGCCTATTCAATACTTTGTCGCTTACACTGGTAAACAATTCAGTAACTGCTTCTTTATCTTTTAAATAAGCAAAAACAGTGCGGTAGTTGTGCGTAGATTTCTCTTTGCTTTTTGTAATTAAAGGCTCCACATATACGCGCAAGGCTTTCGCTTTGGCAACGGTGGTTGTAATTTTTTTGTGCTTAATTAGAGAAGACGCCATATTCGCCAACATGGCTTTTCTATGGCTCGATTTTCTGCTAAGTTTATTTACTTTATTCCCGTGTCTCATCTCAATTAATCGTCGTTCAAATTATACTTATTTACATCCAATCCAAAATGCAGGCCTTTGTCCCTTACAAATTCTTCCAACTCAGATAGGGATTTTTTACCAAAATTGCGAAACTTTAACAGGTCATCAATTTGATAATTCACCAATTCGCCCAAAGTGCGTATTTCGGCAGCTTTTAAGCAATTGTAGGCACGTACAGAAAGGTCCAAATCTGCCAATGAAGTTTTTAGTACTTTACGCATTTGCAAAAATCCTTCATCTACTTCTTCAACGGCTTTGGATGCTCTAGACTCAGGCATAATATTTTCGTCACTAAACAATACAAAGTGTTGAATTAATATTTTTGCTGCTTCTTTTAATGCTTCTTCAGGGTGAATGCTTCCATCGCTAGAAACTTCCATAACCAATTTCTCATAATCGGTTCTTTGTTCAACCCTAAAATCTTCAATTGTATATTTTACATTTCGAATTGGAGTAAAAATACTGTCTATGGCAATCAAGCCTACAGGAGCATCTTTAACTTTATTTTCTTCTGCAGGTACGTAACCCCGGCCTTTACCAATGGTTAATTCAAATTCCAAATTAACGGTAGGCTCTAGATTACAGATAACCAATTCTGGATTTAATATGGTAAATGCGTTTGTATAGCGCCCTATATCACCAGCAAGAAATTGATCTTTACCTTTAATACTTATGAAAATCTTTTCACTATCATCAGTAGAGGAATTGGACTTGAAACGCACTTGTTTAAGGTTAAGCACAATTTCAACCATATCTTCAACTACACCTTTGATGGTAGAAAATTCATGATCCACGCCCTGTGCTTTTACAGAGGTGATGGCATAGCCTTCAAGCGAGGATAAAAGAATCCTGCGCATTGCATTGCCTATAGTAACTCCGTAGCCTTTTTCAAGGGGGGAAAATTCGAATACCCCATGAAAATCTGTGGCTTTGTTCATTACCACTTTATTTGGTTTTAGAAACGGTATAACGCCCATGTTTTTTTCTTTTTTATTTTTATTTACTGTACAATTCCACAATCAACTGTTCTTTGATATTCTCAGGAATTTCATCGCGTTGAGGGTAGGTAAGGAAAGTTCCGCTTAGCGCTGTGCTATCCCAATCTAACCAATTGAAACGCTTCCGCACATTTCCTATGCTATTTTGAACTATTTCTAGAGATTGTGATTTTTCACGAACGGCAATAACTTCACCTGGACGCAATGTATAGCTTGGAATGTTTACAACCTTACCATTGACTGTAATATGACAGTGACCGACCAATTGACGGGCTGCACGGCGGGTTGGGGCAATACCCAATCTAAAAACTGTATTGTCTAAACGAGCTTCCAAGAATTTTAAAAGGTTTTCACCGGTAATTCCCTTTTTAGCTGCCGCTTTTATAAATAAATTTCTAAATTGTTTTTCCAACAATCCATAGGTGTATTTTGCCTTTTGCTTTTCAGCCAACTGAATCGCATATTCGGATTGTTTTGGTTTACGACGAGAATTACCGTGTATTCCTGGTCCATAATTCTTTTTTTCTAATGCCTTATCACGCCCAAAAATAGGCTCACGAAAACGACGTGCTATTTTTGAGGTTGGGCCTGTATATCTTGCCATCTAATTTTTATTTAATATAATTATTTATACCCTACGACGCTTAGGAGGACGACATCCATTGTGAGGAAGCGGGGTATTATCAGTGATTGACAATACTTCAATTCCTACGGTTTGAAGATTACGAATAGCGCTATCACGTCCGCCACCTGGTCCTTTTACAAAAACCTCAGCTTTACGCAATCCAGCATCGAATGCAACTTTCGCACAATCCAAAGAAGCCAATTGGGCTGCATATGGAGTGTTTTTCTTTGACCCTCTAAACCCCATTTTACCCGCAGACGACCAAGATATAACTTGACCTTCAACATTGGTAATAGAGACAATGATATTATTAAAAGTAGCGTGAATATGCACCTGACCTTGTGGGTCAACTTTTACTTTTTTCTTTTGAACCTTTTTTTTGTTCGCCATTATTACTTGTTAACTCGTTACGATTACTTAGTTACTTTCTTTTTACCAGCAACTGTTTTACGCTTGCCTTTTCTTGTGCGTGCATTGGTACTTGTCCTTTGACCGCGCACTGGAAGGCCTTTGCGATGACGCAATCCGCGGTAGCAACCAATATCCATCAATCTTTTGATGTTCAATTGTTTTTCACTGCGCAATTCGCCTTCAGTTTTCATGTTTTCGGTTATGAAACTACGAATTTTTGACAAATCGTCATCATCCCAGTCATTAACTTTCTTGTCATAACTGATACCAGCAGCATCCAGAATATTTCCAGCTTTGCTTCTACCAATACCGTAAATATAGGTAAGGCCTATAACACCCCGTTTGTTCTTCGGTAAATCTATACCAGCAATCCTTGCCATGTTTATTAACCTTGTCTTTGCTTAAATTTTGGGTTCTTTTTGTTAATCACATACACCCTGCCCTTGCGGCGTACGATTTTGCAGTCTACACTGCGCTTTTTTACTGCTGTTCTTACTTTCATATCTTTTTTACTTGTATCTGTATGCGATTCTACCTCTGGAAAGATCGTATGGAGACATCTCCACTTGTACCTTATCACCAGGCAGAATACGTATGTAATGCATTCTCATTTTGCCGGAGATGGTTGCAATAATTTCGTGACCATTCTCCAGAGCTACTCGGAACATAGCGTTAGACAAGGCTTCCTTGATTACACCGTCTTGTTTTATTGCGTCTTGCTTCGACATTTTTAAAAGGGCTGCAAAATTAGTACTTTTTTCGTTAAAAGTCAACCTGACTATTTGAATTTGTCATTCGACCCTTCATTTTGCCTCCTCCACTCATCAAACCGTCATATTTGCGCATCAATAGATAGCTGTCAATTTGTTGCAGTGTATCTAATACTACACCTACTAGAATCAACAAACTGGTACCTCCAAAGAATTGACTAAATTCCTGGTTCACACCCATACGGGTTGCAAAAACCGGAAGCACAGCCACCACGGATATAAATATTGCACCTGGCAATGTGATTTTACTAATTACATCATCGATAAAATTGGCGGTTTGCTTACCTGGTTTCACTCCGGGTATAAAGCCGCTATTGCGCTTCATATCATCGGCCATTTGCACTGGGTTAAAAATGATGGCTGTATAAAAATAGGTAAACAAAACGATCAAGAAAACCAAGAAAGCATTGTGGCCAAAACTATTTGGGTTCATCATGCTTTGCAGCCATCCTGGCGCACCATCGCTATAAAAGCTTCCTATGGTTGCAGGCAAAAACAATATGGCTTGCGCAAAAATGATTGGCATTACACCGGCTGACAATATTTTAATTGGCAAATACTGGCGAACGCCTCCAAATTGTCTATTTCCAACTACACGCTTTGCATAATTAATGGTAATTTTTCGGGTACCCTGGGTCAAGAGAATTACACCCAATACAACCAAAAACCAAATCACCATTTCGATGAGGAACATAATAAAACCAGCACGCTGCCCTTTAAATGCTACTTCAGATATCAAAGCTGAGGGCAGACGGGCAATAATTCCCACCATAATTAGCAAAGAAATACCATTACCCAAACCACGATCGGTAATACGTTCTCCAAGCCACATGGTAAACATGGTTCCTGCTGTCAAGAGAATTAGATTTGCAAAAATGAACATTCCCTTACTTAATATTTCGGGATGTGTCATGAAGAGCAGCGCATCTTGGTTACCTGCAGTACCAATAATATTGTTCAAATATCCAAAGGCCTGAACTGCGGTAAAAGCAATGGTAAGTATGCGTGTGTATTGGTTTATTTTTCTGCGGCCTTCTTCACCTTCTTTTTGCATGCGCTGAAAAGCAGGCACCGCAATTGAAATCAATTGCATAAAGATAGATGCAGAAATATATGGCATAATGCCAAGTGCGAAGATGGCACCTCTAGCAAAAGCGCCCCCTGCAAAAGTATTGATAAGCCCTAAAATGTTATTCTTAGTTTGCCTGTTCAATCCTTCCAACAATTCGCTGTCTATACCGGGGAGTATTACATAAGAACCCAATCTATAAACAACCAATAAAATTAGCGTATACAGAATTCTTCTACGCAATTCTTCTATAGACCAGATATTCCGGAGTTTATCGATTATTTTTTTCATGCAGTTTTACCGATGAGATTTACAGACCCTCCGGCTTTTTCAATAGCAGCTTTAGCAGATTCACTAAATTTGTGAGCATGCACTTCAATTGCAACTGTGATTTCGCCACGGCCTAATATTTTTACACGTTCTCTTTTACCTGCAAGGTGTTTTTTTACAAGAACCGTATGATCGATCATGTTAATTTTAAGACTATCGGCAATAACTTGTAGCATATCTAGGTTTATTGCAGCATATTCTACACGGTTTATGTTTTTAAACCCGCCTTTTGGAATACGACGTTGCAGTGGCATTTGACCACCTTCAAAACCTATTTTGCGGCTATAACCGGTTCTAGATTGGGCACCTTTATGACCCTTGGTAGATGTTCCACCTCTTCCAGAGCCTTGACCGCGTCCAATTCTTTTTCTATTTTTTACCGAGCCTTCGGCTGGTTTGAGATTACTTAAGTCCATTTTAATCTGCGTTTTCTACTTTTAACAAATGATTGACGGTGCGGATCATTCCTTGAACTTGAGGGTTCAATGTATGCACACGTGTTGAATTCAATTTACGCAATCCAAGCGCCTCTAAGGTTGCTTTTTGGTTTTTAGGGCGACCAATTCCGCTTTTAACGAGGGTTAATTTTACTTTTTCCATGATTTTATCCGTTAAAAACTTTCTTTAAATCTATACCACGGGTTTGAGCAACTGTGTAAGGGTCGCGCATTTTCAGCAGTGCATCAAAGGTTGCCTTTACCACGTTATGTGGGTTTGAAGAACCTTTTGATTTGGCCAATACATCGGTTACTCCAGCACTTTCCAATACGGCACGCATTGCACCACCAGCGATTACACCAGTACCATGCGCAGCAGGCTTAAGGAAAACATTTCCACCGCCAAATTTACCGATTTGTTCATGTGGAACTGTACCATTGATAACAGGCACTTTAATGAGGTTTTTCTTTGCATCCTCAATTCCTTTGTTTATCGCATCAATCACCTCTCTAGACTTTCCTAATCCGTGT
Organism: Bacteroidia bacterium; assembly: GCA_038317095.1. Classification (GTDB taxonomy): domain Bacteria; phylum Bacteroidota; class Bacteroidia; order NS11-12g; family UBA955; genus JAGXTF01. The sequence goes on from JBBQBB010000004.1 coordinate 77,467, forward strand.
CCGGCTGTACCGTTTGCATCACCTACTACTACGAGTGCGGTAAAGCTAAATGTACGCCCCCCTTTGGTAACTTTAGCAACCCGGTTAATGGCAACTACCTTTTCTTTAAGGGTAGTTTCACTGGGTCTTACTTTCTTCATGTTTGTGTTAGACATCTTAATTTCTTTTAAAATTTAAGGCCACCTTCTCTTGCACCTTCTGCCAAGCTTTTAACCCTGCCATGATAAAGGTAACCACCACGATCGAAAACCACAGCAGAAACGCCTGCTGACAATGCTTTTTCTGCGATTTTTTTACCTACAATTAAAGCAACCGATACTTTTGTTTCTTTTAATGCAGCAATATCTTTCTCGCGAGAGGATGCAGCACAAATGGTCGTTCCACGGCTATCATCTATAATTTGAGCATAAATATCTTTGTTACTGCGATATACACTTAACCTGGGACGCGCCGTAGTACCATCAATGACACTGCGAATGCGACTGCGGATTTTATTTCTTCTTTGAAGTTTATTCTTTGCCATTTCTCTTTACTTTTATTTTGATGCAGATTTTCCAGCTTTCTTGCGAAGAATTTCATTTCTAAAACGAATACCTTTTCCTTTATACGGTTCAGGCTTCCTAAACGATCTAATTTTTGCTGCAATTTGACCCAACAACTGTTTATCTGTGCATTCCATTGTAATGGAAGGCGCTTTACCTTTTACAGTTTCTGTGACCAACTTAATTTCATCTGGAACCATAAACATAATTCTATGTGAATAACCCAAAGTTAAATCAAGTACATTGCCAATATTGGATACTTTATAACCAACACCAACCAATTCTTGCGTTACTGTGTGTCCTTTACTCACCCCATCAACCATATTGTTTATGAGTGCGCGAGTAAGACCGTGCAATGCGCGGTGATCTTTACTATCGCTTGGGCGATTGACTGTCAGCACGCCATCATTTTGAGAAATTTCCATTTCTGCATTGATGGTTTGAGACACTTCTCCTTTTGGACCCTTGGCGGTTACCAATCCACCGTTTACCGAAATGGTAACACCGGCTGGAATATTAATGGGTGCTTTTCCTATGCGTGACATTTATTTTTTACTTATTTTGATTATAAAACAAAACACAATACTTCACCACCTACGCCTAATTTACGCGCTTCTTTATCTGTCATAACACCTTTTGAAGTTGTTAATATAGCCACACCCAAACCGTTTAAAACGCGGGGCACCTTAGCTACAGAAGCATAGCGACGCAAACCTGGAGAACTGAAACGGGTTAGTTCACGAAAAGCACAAACCCTAGTTTGTGGATTGTATTTTAGTGCTATTTTAATTACACCTTGCTTGTTTTCGGTGTCTTCAAACTTGTATTTTAGGATATACCCTTTTTCGTACAAAACACGGGTAATTTCCTTTTTTAGATTATTTGCAGGAATTTCAACAATACGGTGATGTGCTTTTGCCGCGTTGCGAATCCTGGTTAGAAAATCTGCTATTGGATCAGTCATTTTTTATTTTATTATTTATTACCAACTTGATTTGGTTACACCTGGTATTTTACCATCGCTGGCAAGTTGACGAAACTGGTTTCTACAAAGGCCAAATGTGCGCATGTATCCGCGAGGTTTGCCAGTAAGTTTGCAACGATTACGCAAGCGCACTGGAGATGCGTTGCGAGGGATTAACTGCAATGCAGCATAATCACCTTCCGCTTTCAATTTTGCCCTTTTTTCAGCATATTTCGCAACCATGGTCTCACGTTTGCGTTGTCTGGCTTTCATTGATTCTTTTGCCATTGTATTTTATTTAGTTTTGAAGGGGAAACCCATTAATTTTAGTAATTCTAAACACTCTTCGTCCGTTTTTGCAGTAGAAACGATGGTAATATCCATTCCAGATATACGATTCAATTTGTCGATATCTATTTCTGGAAAGATAATTTGCTCGGTAATACCCAATGTGTAATTTCCACGGCCATCGAATCCTTTCACATTCAACCCTTGAAAATCGCGAACACGTGGCAAAGAAACACTGATAAGGCGGTCCATGAATTCGTACATTTTATTGGATCTAAGCGTAACTCTAGCGCCGATTGGCATATTTTCACGCAATTTAAAGTTAGAAATTGCTTTCCGAGAAAAAGTTGCTTGCGCTTTCTGTCCGCTAATTCTTGACATTTCGTCTACGGCAGCATCTACGATTTTCTTATCGTTTACAGCCACACCCACACCTTGGTTAAGGCATACTTTTGAAATGCATGGAATCTCCATTACATTTTTATAGCCGAATTTTTCTTTCATGCCGGCTATAACTTCTTCGTTATACTTGGTTTTAAGCCTTGGTATATAACTCATTGTTCTTTTTTGTTATTATTTTATAAAATCTCCAGTGCGTTTTGCAATCCTTTGAAGTTTGCCATCCGCGTTTATTTTGCGACCGATGCGGGTGGGTGTTCCACTCACAACAACCATTAGGTTTGAAACATGCACAGGCGCTTCAATTTTGTCAATTTTACCCCCTGTATTTTGAGCTGTAGGTTTGCGGTGTTTTGTTACAATGTTCACACCTTCCACCAATGCACGGCTTACGGTTGGAATAACTTTCAACACTTTTCCAGTTTTTCCTTTATCATCGCCTGAAAGGATCTTTACAGTATCGCCTTTCTTCACGTGCAATTTCACTTTAATTACTTTCTTGTCTGCCATTGTTTATAATACTTCAGGTGCCAAAGACACTATTTTCATAAATTGTTTGTCACGAAGTTCACGGGCTACTGGGCCAAATATCCTAGTACCACGTGGTTCGTCAGATGCATTTAAAAGCACACAGCTATTTTCATCAAATCGAATATACGATCCATCTGGTCTGCGAATTTCTTTTTTTACTCTAACAACCACTGCTTTTGATACAGCTCCTTTTTTTATACCGCTACCCGGCAGTGCGCTTTTTACACTCACCACTATTTTATCGCCAATACTTGCATATCGGCGGCCAGAGCCTCCCAAAACACGGATGCACAATACTTCACGTGCTCCGCTGTTGTCTGCTACTTTCAGTCTTGATTCCTGTTGTACCATAATTATTTCGCTTTTTCTATTACTTCAACTAACCTCCAACACTTGGTTTTGCTCAACGGACGAGTTTCCATGATGCGAACGATATCGTTCTCTCCGCATTCATTTTTCTCATCGTGTGCAGTATACTTTTTGGTCTTTTTAAAGTATTTACCATATTTCGGGTGTTTCATTTTTCGAACCACAGATACAACAACCGTTTTATCCATTTTACTACTGGATACAGTACCTATGATTTCTTTTCTGGCGCTACGTGTTGTTTCCATTATATTTCTTCACTCATTTTTTTTACATACGCTTGGGTTTCTGCCTCAATGCGTCTTTTGTTTAATTCGGTAAGCATGCGCGCAATTGTTTTACGGGCTTCTTTTAATTGATGCGGGTGCTCAACAGATGCAATTGCATTTTGAAATTTCATCTTTTGATACCGCGTTTTCTCTTCGCGGTAACTTGATACCAATTCCTTATTGGGCATCCCAGTGATTTCTAAATTTTTCATATTAAGCTTCCTCTTGGTAATCTGGTCTAACAACAAATTTTGTAGTAACTGGCAGTTTTTGCGAAGCCAAACGAATGCCTTCTTTTGCAACGTCATGAGGTACTCCACCCACTTCGAACATGATTGTACCTGGTTTAACAACTGCAACCCAATACTCGAGTCCACCTTTACCTTTACCCATACGCACTTCTGCGGGTTTTTTGGTAATAGGTTTGTCAGGGAATATTCTAATCCACACTTGACCTTCTCTTTTAAGATAGCGGGTAAGCGCTATACGCGCAGCTTCTATCTGCCGAGAAGTAATCCAGCTTGGTTCCATTGATTTCAGGCCAAAACTGCCAAACACCACACGGTGTCCGCGGGTTGCGATACCCTTTACACGGCCTTTTTGTTGCTTCCTATATTTTGTCTTTTTTGGACTTAGCATTTTCTTGAATCTTAGTTTTTACGCTTGTTACCTCTATCTCCTCCACGGTCACCACCGCGGTCACCACTTCTTTCACGACCACCACGGTCACGGCCACCACGTTCACGGCGATCATCACGACCAGGACCACGGCCACCTTCTCTTTTTCTTTCCGTTTCCAGTTGGGGAGAAAGATCTACTTTGCCAAAGATTTCACCTTTGCAAATCCAAACCTTAATCCCAATTTTACCATATACCGTTTGTGCTTCAACCAAGGCATAATCTATATTAGAACGCAAAGTGTGCAAAGGTGTACGACCTTCTTTAAAAATTTCAGAACGCGCTATCTCTTTACCATTCAATCGGCCACCGATGCGAACTTTAATTCCTTCGGCACCCATTTTCATAGTTCCTTGAATGGCGTTCTTTATTGCTCTTTTGTATGAAAAGCGGTTTTCGATTTGCTGGGCAATATTCTCTGCAACCAAATAAGCATCCAATTCGGGGCGTTTAATTTCGTTGATGTTGATTTGAATATCTTTTCCAGTTATTTTTTTAATTTCTTCGCGAATGGTATCTACTTCTTGGCCACCCTTACCAATAACAATCCCGGGTCGAGAAGTTTTGATGGTAATGGTTACACGTTTCAGCGTGCGTTCTATCAATACCTTTGCAATTCCACCTTTGGATATACGAACCTTTAGGTATTTGCGAATTTTGTCATCCTCCTGGAGTTTATCTCCATAGTCTTTTCCTCCGTACCAATTGGAATCCCAACCTCGTATAATTCCAAGACGAAGTGCTATAGGGTTTATTTTTTGTCCCATTATGCTTTATTGGCCTCCATGTTTATTGCTTCTTTTGACTTTAAACTATCAATTACCACTGTTACATGGTTGGTACGTTTAAGAATACGATTTCCTCTACCTTGAGGCGCTGTGCGTAATCTTTTCACCGTAAACCCACCATCAACCATAATGGTTTTTACGTATAAATTGTTGTCCTCAATTCGTTCACCTGTATTTGCTTGACTCCAGTTTGCAACGGCGCTGCGAATTAGTTTGTTCAAATAAATTGCATACGTTGGTTTCTGATTCCACTGAAGGATGGCCAGTGCACGATCTACTTTTTGACCGCGAACCATATCTGCTACCATGCGCATCTTACGCGGCGATAATGGGCAGTTTCTCAATATTGCTTTTGCTTCCATTGTGGTTTATTATTTTGAGTGACCTTTAAATGTTCTTGTTGGGGCGAATTCTCCCAATTTGTGACCTACCATGTTTTCTGTAACATAGACAGGAATAAATTTATTGCCATTATGAACAGCAAACGTGTGCCCTACCATATCAGGAATAATCATGCTTCTGCGAGACCAGGTTTTAATCACTGATTTCTTATTGCTTTCATTCATGGTAGCTACCTTACGATCCAACTTGTGGTCTACGTAAGGTCCTTTTTTAATTGACCTTGCCATTTCCTTTATTTATTCCTTATGCTTTTTCTGCGTTCGATAATCATTTTTGAAGTCGCCTTTTTAGGATCTCTTGTTTTTTGACCTTGAGAATACTGAAGGTTTCTGCTCCTTGGTTGTCCACCTTTGTTTCGGCCTTCACCACCACCCATTGGGTGATCGACAGGGTTTCTTGCGCTTGGCCTATTTCTAGGACGCATTCCCAGCCAACGGCTACGACCCGCTTTACCTTTATTCTCCAAACTGTGGTCGCTGTTAGAAACCGTTCCTAATGTTGCCATGCATGATGCCAATATACGGCGGCTTTCCCCCGAAGGTAATTTTACTGAAACATAGTCCTCTTCACGACCTTGCAGTTGTGCGTATGAACCTGCGCTTCGGCATATTTTTGCCCCTTGTCCAGGACGCAATTCAATGTTATGAATTAAAGAACCCAATGGAATCTCTCTTAGAGGCAAAGCGCAACCAATTTCTGGATCAGAACCAGTACCTTGGTTAATTTTCTGACCTACTTTAATTCCGTTTGGTGCTATAATGTATCTCTTCTCGCCATCACTGTACTCCACCAAAGAAATCCATGATGTGCGATTAGGATCATATTCTACTGTTTTTACTTCACCCACTACACCAGCATTTTCTCTTTTAAAGTCGATAATACGGTAGCGACGTTTGTGGCCACCTCCTCTGTAGTGAATGGTAGTGCGACCTTGGTTATTACGGCCACCTGATTTGGTAATTGGAACCAGCAATGATTTTTCTGGCTTCGCAGTAGTAAGCTCATTGAAAGTATTAGCAACTCTAAAGCGCTGTCCTGGTGTTGTTGGTTTTAATCTTTTTACTGGCATTTTTAAACGTTCTCGTAAAAGTCTATTTTAAATCCTTCTTTCAAGGAAACAATGGCCTTCTTATACCCATTGGTATAACCGGAAATCTGACCAGTACGTTTGTTACGACGTGCTTTCCCCCGGGCAATCATAGTGTTTACAGAAACTACTTCTACACCATAGAAATCTTCGATGGCTTTTTTAATTTCGTCTTTGGTAGCTTTTGTATCTACAACAAACCCGTATTGGCCACGCTTATCCGTAATAGCGTTCATTTTTTCTGTAATCAATGGCTTTTTCAGTATCATTTTTCTGCGTTCTCCTGAATTTTTGCAACTGCTTGCTCTGTAAGTATTAATTTACCTGCTTTCATTACTTCATATGTATTGATATCTGAAGCTTGCATTACCGTGTTTCCCACAATATTGCGACCAGAAAGGTAAATATTTTTGTTTATTTCTGAGGTTACAAAAAGACTTCTACCGTTGATATTCAATGCTTTCAACATTCCTGTAAATTCAGAAGTTTTAGGCGCATTCATATCAAAATCTTCTACCACCACTATACTGTCGCCTTTGGCTTTATAGCTAAGTGCAGATAGACGGGCTAGTCTTTTTAGTTTCTTGTTCAATTTAAAAGAATAATCGCGGGGTTCTGTACCATGAATACGAGCTCCACCCACGTAGATACCAGATTTTAAGCTACCATGACGGGCTCCACCAGTACCTTTTTGACGGATTACTTTCCGCGTACTGCGAGAAATTTCCCATCTATTTTTTGTTTTGTGCGTTCCTTGGCGTTTGTTGGCCATAAACTGTTTCACATCCAAATAAATGGCATGATCATTTGGCTCTATTCCAAACACAGCTTCGGCAAGTTCCACGGTTCTTCCCGTTTCTGCACCCTGTTTGTTTAATACTTTTAGTTTCATCTTTTTCTTAACGTTCAACGTAAACTATGGATCCATTATGACCAGGGATACAACCTTTAACAACCAATAGGTGTTTTTCTGGAATAATTCTTAACACTTCAAGGTTTACCGCCATAACGCGATCACCACCTGTGCGGCCAGCCATGCGCATTCCTTTGAATACACGTGCAGGGAAAGAACAAGCACCAATTGAACCAGGAGCACGCAATCTATTGTGCTGACCGTGGGTAGCTTCACCTACTCCGGCAAATCCGTGGCGCTTTACAACACCCTGAAATCCTTTACCTTTAGACTTGCCAATTACGTCTACATATTGGCCAATTTCAAAAATATTCACATCAAACGTGTCGCCAATAGCAGCACTGGCTTCAGCTTCATCCGGATTTTTGAATTCAAAGAATTCTTTTTTCGCCGTTGTATTTGCTTTGGCACAGTGACCAGTGATTGCAGCATTTGTATGCTTTTGTTTAACTTCTCCAAAAGCCATTTGAATGGCTGAGTATCCGTCTCTTTCTTGTGTTTTTACTTGGGTAACCACGCATGGGCCTGCTTCAATTACTGTGCATGCAACCTTCTTCCCGTTGGGGTCGAATATGCTGGTCATTCCTATCTTTTTTCCAATTAAGCCTTCCATTTTACCAATTATAGTTTAATTTCAACTTCTACCCCGCTAGGTAATTCAATTTTCATCAATGCATCTACAGTTTTGGTTGAACCATTGTAAATGTCTATCAATCTTTGGTAGGTGCAATATTGAAATTGTTCCCTAGCCTTCTTATTTACGTGGGGTGAACGCAATACAGTAAATATTTTTTTACGTGTAGGAAGCGGAACTGGGCCACTTACAACAACATCTGTAGTGCGCACAGCCTTTACAATTTTCTCTGCAGATTTATCTAACAGATTGTGATCGAAGGATTTAAGCTTTATGCGAATCTTTTGGCTTACCATTTTATTTATTATTTAGAACCTACTCCGTTTACTTTTTTCAATACTTCTTCTGCAATGCCTTTTGGCGTTTCTGCATAATGACTAAACTCCATACTTGAACTTGCACGACCAGACGTAATTGTACGCAAAGTTGTAACATATCCAAACATCTCACTCAATGGAACTTTTGCTTTCACTACTTGGCTACCTGCACGTTCATCTATACCTTCCATTTGACCACGACGGCGGTTCAAATCTCCCATTACATCTCCAGTATTCTCTGCAGGGGTAACCACTTCAAGCTTCATGATAGGTTCCAACAATACGGGACCGCACATTCTAGCTGCTTCGCGATAACCGCTTTTTGCTGCAACCTCAAAAGACAAAGAATCAGAATCGACATTGTGGTAAGATCCGTCAAACAAGCGCACTTTCATGCGTGCTATTGGGTATCCCGCCAAAACTCCATTGACCATTGATGCTTTGAAACCTTTTTCTACGGATGGAATGAATTCACGAGGGATATTACCACCCACTACGTCGTTGATAAACTGCAAACCATCTTTTTCATAAGTATCATCTGCTGGTCCAATTTCAAACTGAATATCGGCAAATTTACCACGACCACCCGTTTGCTTTTTATACACTTCACGGTGTGTGTATGACTTGGTAATTGCTTCTCTATAGGCAACCTGGGGTGCACCCTGGTTACATTCCACTTTAAATTCACGGCGCAAGCGATCTACAATTACTTCTAAGTGCAACTCACCCATACCAGAAATAATGGTTTGTCCTGTTTCTTGGTCAGACTGAACACGGAAAGTTGGATCTTCTTCGGCAAGTTTTGAAAGTGCCACGCCCAACTTATCTGAATCCGCCTGGGTTTTAGGTTCTACCGCTAAACCAATAACTGGTTCAGGGAAATTCATTGCTTCCAATACAATTGGATGTTTTTCGTCGCAAAGCGTATCTCCAGTTTTAATATCCTTAAAACCTACGGCTGCGCCAATATCTCCAGCACCAAGCACATCAATTGGGTTTTGCTTGTTTGCGTGCATTTGGAAAATACGAGAAATACGTTCTTTGTTACCGCTTCTTGTGTTTAACACATAAGAACCTGCGTTTAACTTTCCAGAGTAAGCGCGCATAAACGCCAACCTACCTACAAAAGGATCTGTAGCAATCTTAAATGCCAAAGCTGCGAAGGGTTCGTTTTCATCGGGCTTTCGAGAAACCTCTAGTTCAGTATCCGGATTTATACCAATTACACTTTCACGATCCATGGGGCTTGGCATAAGTTCCATCACCAAATCAAGCATCGTTTGAACACCCTTGTTTTTGAAAGAAGAACCACAAACCATAGGAACAATTTTCATGTCTAAGGTTGCTTTGCGCAACGCATCTAATATTTCTCTTTCAGAAATGCTGGCTGGATCTTCAAAGAATTTCTCCATCAGCGTAACATCGTATTCAGAAACAGCTTCAAGCAATTTTTCGCGCCAAATTGCCGTTTCTTCTAACATATCATCAGGCACAGGAACTTCCTGATAGGTCATTCCTTTATCAGCTTCATTCCATACCATTCCGCGGTTGTTAATTAAATCTACAACCCCTTTAAAATTATCTTCTGCACCGATAGGCAACTGCAATGGAATTGCATTGCTACCTAACATATCTCTAACCTGCTGAACAACTTGTAAAAAATCAGCACCGGCGCGATCCATTTTGTTTACAAAACCAATACGGGCAACATTGTAGTTGTTGGCCAAACGCCAGTTGGTTTCAGATTGTGGTTCAACCCCATCTACTGCGCTAAACAAAAACACAAGACCGTCTAAAACACGCAAAGAACGATTTACTTCAACCGTAAAATCTACGTGACCCGGTGTATCAATGATGTTAATATGGTAAGGTTTAGTTTCTGGCGTGGCTTTGCCGTTTAACATTGGATAATTCCAAGTAACCGTAGTAGCCGCGGAAGTAATGGTTATTCCACGTTCTTGCTCTTGAACCATCCAGTCCATAGTAGCTGCTCCATCGTGCACCTCTCCTATTTTGTGGTTCACACCCGCATAATAGAGAATGCGTTCGGTAGTTGTTGTTTTACCGGCATCAATGTGGGCAGCAATCCCAATATTTCTTGTATATTTTAAGTCGCGTGACATTAATTTCCTAATCTTCTTAAACTCTAAAGTGTGAGAAAGCTTTGTTGGCTTCAGCCATTTTATGAACGTCTTCCTTCTTTTTTACAGAAGCACCTTCACCGCGAGAAGCTTGCAAAATTTCACCGGCCAATTTCTCAGCCATTGATTTTTCATTGCGTTTGCGAGCATATCCTACCATCCATTTGATACCCACTGCCAAACGGCGTGCCGCTGGAACCTCGGTTGGAATCTGGAAAGTAGAACCACCAACACGACGGGCTTTCACCTCAACAGTTGGCATAACATTGTTCAATGCTTTTCTCCAAGTTTCTAAACCTGGCTCCTCAGTAACTTTCTTTTCTACCAATTCTAATGCATCGTAAAATATTTTATAGGCAAGCGATTTTTTACCATCATACATCATACCGTTCACAAATCGGGTAACGAGGGTTTCGTTAAACTTTGGATCGGGAAGTAAAAGGCGCTTTTTTGGACGTGATTTTCTCATGGGTTCAATTCCTTATTATATATTATTTCTTCTTAGGCTTCTTAGTACCATATTTAGAACGACGCTGGTTGCGTCCTTCAACACCTGCTGTATCCAAAGCACCGCGAACGATATGGTAACGCACTCCAGGAAGATCTTTTACTCTTCCTCCGCGCACCAATACGATGCTATGCTCTTGAAGGTTATGACCTTCACCTGGTATGTAGGCATTAACCTCTTTTCCGTTGGTTAAACGCACACGTGCCACTTTTCTCAAAGCCGAATTAGGCTTCTTTGGTGTGGTTGTATACACTCTTGTGCAAACTCCGCGGCGCTGTGGACATGAGTCTAGAGCTGGTGATTTGCTCTTGTAAACCGTCTCTTGTCTACCCTTACGAATTAACTGTTGTATGGTTGGCATATTTTTCCCAAAAAGGACGGCAAAATTACTGCTATTTATTGGGAAAGTCAAGCCCCCTTGTAAAAATTTCTTAAGGAATTCTTTTCAATCCCGATTTGTTGGTGCAAATTTGCAGCAACTTAACAGTTGGCGCGGGTTTTCAGAAATACAATTAATTTGATTTTTAAACTGATAATTGTCAGACAGGCACTTTTTGCGCTTTTTATTCTCAGTTTTTCGCGAATTGTATGGTTCATTTCCAATCTTTTTTGGCTCCCTTCCGTCACAAAAATCGACTTTTTAAAAGCTTTCATTGCAGGGATCTATTTCGACCTTCCTATTTTAGCATACTTATGGCTTCCAGTGTGGCTTTGGCTTCTAATATTTCCCTTAAAATCAGCCAATTCTCCGAAGTTTTCAAAAATGCTTTTTTTGATTCCAACCACATTAACCCTATTTCTAAATGGAATAGATACAGCATATTCTAGAATCACTGCAAAAAGAACAGGCTTTGAACTTTTTGACCTACTTGCCGATGGCGGGAATAAAATTGTACCTTATATAGCAGATTACATCCCCGCAATTGCCGGAATTCTGCTTATTTTATTCCTCATATACCGCATTACACCGGTAAAAGGCAAACCCTTGTTATTGTTTCAAAAATATGCCTTTTGGAAGTCCGTCCTTTTAACCCCATTGATTGCTGCACTGTGGCTGCTCTGTGCCAGAGGAGGCCTGCGTTTGAAGCCTTTAAGAAGCATAGATGCAGGTGAATATACTGCGGCAGGTTTGGCTCCTCTAGTTTCCAGCACTCCCTTGCAAATTATGAGCACCATAGGTCAAAAACAACTGCCTGAATTTGATTTTATGCCTTTGGTGGATGCTGAGAAATTATTGGGCTTAAATAAAGCCAAGGTTCCAAATTTGCCCAATGGTAAAAATGTAGTTTTTATTATAGTGGAAAGTTTAGGTAGAGATTATACAGGATTTTTAAACCACCAAAAATTCACTCCCTTTTTAGACAGTCTAAGTAAAGAAAGTATAAATTATAGATTTTGCTATGCCAACGGAACCAAAAGTATAGAAATGGTACCTGCAATTTTTTGTGGCTTACCTGGGTTGGCCGAAGACCATTATATTAATTCGATATATTCTGCCAATAGGGTACAAAATATTTTTGCATATTTAGATAACAAAGGCTATTCCACTGCATTCTTTCATGGCGGGGCTAACGGTACCATGGGCTTTCAAGCTTTTTTAGAACACACGGGCTTAAAGCACTATTATGGATTGAACGAATATCCAAATAAAGAAAGAGACTACGATGGCCATTGGGGTATAGCAGACGAACCCTATTTGCAATATTGTGCAAATCAATTAAACCACACAAAGCAGCCTTTCTTCCAATCCATTTTCACCCTTTCATCTCATCATCCCTACATCGTACCCGAAAAATACAAAAATATTTTGGCCCAGGGACCCCTAGAAATTCACCAAAGTATAGGGTACACAGACTTGGCATTGCGTAATTTTTTTGAAACTGCCAAGAAAGCACCATGGTTTAACAATACCATTTTTGTGATTACCGGCGATCATACCAGTTATGGAACCGAAGATTACTTTTATAGCCAATCTGGCCATTACGAAATTCCTTTGCTCATCTTTGGCACGGGCATTACACCTGCGGTATTCGACAAAAGTTTATCCCAATGCGACATAGCCCCTACTATATTAGACAAATTGGGATTGCAAGATCGATGGTTTAATATGGGTAGGAGTGCATCCGACAGCAGCTATAGCGGCTATTCCGTGCATTATGATGCTGGCATATATTACTTGGTGCAGTACCCTTATGTTTTAGGCATTAATGCAAATGGTAAAACGGTAGATTTTTCCAGTCGTTATCGCAACGATAAAAGAGCAAAACAACTTACACAAAGCATGGATATTCATCGTAAAATGAAACGTTTACTTGAAGCATATCTGCAAGTTTATTCCTTTAGAATCAGAAAAAATCGCTGGTTTTAAAAAACCAGACAACCCAATATCTTATTGCATCGTCTATTTTAGGAATGAAATTTGAGATACGAGTGTCGATGCGCTACACATTATTGTTAATTATAATTTTAAATGTCATGGTTGCTTTGGGTCAGCCAAAATCTGGCAAACCAACTAAACCTATGTCTACAGAAGGACCTGAGATTGAGTGGGCGAGAAAAGAACACAATTTTGGAAGGGTGGATATTAATCTACAGTATATACGTACAAAGTTTATGTTCAAAAACACTGGCAACAAGCCTTTGGTTATAACCAATGCAGTGGCATCTTGTGGTTGCACCACGCCAAACTGGACCAAAGATTCAGTATTGCCTGGAGATTCAGGATTTGTGGAAGTAAAATATGAAACCATAGGCAGGCCTGGTGGATTTAGAAAAGCCGTAACAGTGTACTCAAACTCCATAAACAATGCTTATGTTCAATTGGATATTTTGGGGGATGTTTATGTGGAGCCCGTAAAAGCGGAAGAAAAAGCGCCGGATTATGGCAAACTCTATTTTTCCAAACAAACTTTAGAATTTAAAACACTTAGAGACAATGGAACAGATACTGTGCAGGTTCGTGTGGTAAACGGGAGTCTATTTACTACAGAATTTGAACCGCTACTACCTCTTCCAGTATTTTGCAAAATAACCGGTTATCCTACCACTTTAGAACCCAATGAAAATGCGTTGATGACCATTATTTTAGATGGTAGACTCATAAAGAGTTATGGTTTTGGAGCTTTTGAAATTCCAATCAACAGTTCCAGTCCAGTAAATCCGAACATGGGTTTGTACGTGGCTTACACACGCAGACAATATTTTCCAAAAATGAATGAAAAGCAACTGGCAAAAACTGCAAGGTTAAAATTAAGCACTCCTAATGAACTATTGGATTTTGGAAAGCACGCAAGTGGAGACGTGTTGGACACAATGATAACTTTTACCAATACAGGGAAATCGGATTTGGTGATACATGAAATTTATCCTGAATGCACTTGTGTAAGAGTAACTTTTAATAAAAACATATTAAAACCAGGGGAATCTATGCCTGTATCTTTTTCGTATGACACGGTTACTAAAAACGGCACAACCACCCAAAGTGTTTGGATAGTGAGCAATGATCCCACAAAACCCGAAAGATTTTTATATTTAAAAACAACATTGCCAAAAAGGGAACAAAAATGCCAAACTTGCCCAGACAGATAAAAATTCACTAAATTTGCACAACAAAAATTAATACAAAATGAAAAAACACTTACTTACTTTACTAACGATTGCGGGTTTCTCTTCACTTTCATACGGCCAGGTTTCCGTTGATTGGTCTGTCGATCAAATACTCACACCCACATCTATAAACAGCGCTAGCACTGGAACCCAAGTGCCATTAGATGTTGTGTTAAAAAACAATGGCACAGACAGTTGTAAAATTGGCGATTCAGTTTATTTATCCTTCTATGTTGCCATAGGTGCCACTGCATACATCTATTGGCCAACCAGCAATCTTACCCAAGTGGGATTTATTAAGAAATTAACCAAGAATTTAAAAAGCGGTGATACCATTCACTTTACGAACACTTTTACTTCTGGAGTTGGAGTTTATCCATCTCAAAGTGCAACAATTCGTGTAACTTCAATTATTTTAAACAGACCGAGAGGTCTTGGATATGAAAGCACAAGCTCTGCGGTTAACAACAGCAAAAGCAACACCATCACTTGGTATAATATTCAAGGTTGGCCTGTTTCTGTTAAAAATACCGTTACAAGCAGCGCATCAATAGCGCCTACTGTAGTTTCAGAATCATTTACCACCACCTTAAATGTGCAAAACGTAAATACAGCAACTACCATTCAGTTGTTCGACCTTACAGGCAGAGAAGTAATGAAATCAAACTTTGCGGCAGGTGTAAGCACCTTTAGCCTTTCTGCGGAGAAACTTACCAATGGAACTTACATTGCCAAAATTGTAAACGGTGATTTGGTTTCTTCCACAAAAATTGTAGTTCAGAAATAATTAACAATCTAGGTTAAACAAAAAAAGCTGCTCTAATAAGCGGCTTTTTTTGTTTAAATTCATAAATACAGATTTTGGGAACTCAACACAAATGGTGATTTAGAAAATAAGGATGAAAAGCTTTTACCTGAAATATGGTGATTTTTATTTGCAGCAAAATTTTGATTACTGCCTTTTGGCAAAGGCAAATTTACATTCGACTAAAAGCCAACATTATAATAAACTGCAAATTTGTAAGTCACCCAAATAAATTCTTAATAAAAAACCAAATATGCTTGGTTATGTGAGTTCTTTGACTATTTTTGTAAAACACTATACAAGTTTTAAAAATAATCAACCCTTAAAATACTATGTTGCCATCATTTAACTCCAAAAAATTCAACCGTATAATCATTGCGGTTGTTTCATTTATGCTTCTTACCCCACCAAATTGCTGTAAGTCTAACACTTAAGGCAACTGCAAATTGCCAAGCAAACAAGTTGAATATACATTGGCTGGTATGGGATTCGGCAGCGTTGCATGTGTGGGATGGGGATCAATTGCCTGGCGACCCGCTTACAATGGTTATTTATCCGCATGAGTTTAAAAGGCAAAATGGCAGTTTGCAATCTTTATATGTAAGAATTAATATTATAGGCCAGTGCGAAGAACAAGACAGCACAATACGCGTAAATCCTTATATGGGCAGAAAATTTGGAGACATAGACACCTTAATTATTGATACCTACAATGTAAAAGATACTTTTAAAGTACTATATCAAAACAGGGCCAAGCCCAATAGCCGCTATAATGCCTGGGAGTGGCGCATGGATGTAGAAAAAAGCAAGCAAAACATTTTAAAAGACAGGGCTGGGGCAAAAGATGTTACGGGTTTTTCCAATGGTAGCATTTGGATAAAACGGCCGAATACGGGATTTGAGAGCAACAATATTACAGCTATACAAGTGCTTTTTAACAATTGTACATTCGCCATCACACATAGGGTAGACCCCATACCCACATTTTCGCATTGCCTTGCATGTTATGGCCGGCACAAAATTGTGTTACAGAAAACTTTTGAAGCGCATAAGGATACCAACTGCGTGATAAAGCGTTTTGTGGCTTGCGGAAAAGATGCAAATATGGACGCCGACGATGTGGTAGACAAAAGCAGTGGTCCCGATAAAAACACCGTGGTAAAGCACAGTATTTTTGTAAAGGTATGTGTTTGCCAGCCTTTCAAATTAAACCGCAACGGCAAGCGCAACTATTTTACCCACGCAGTAGTTATGAACATTGCCCGCACTGGTTTTGA
>JBBQBB010000005.1:0-89537 GCA_038317095.1 Bacteroidia bacterium
GGATTGTTTATTATCACTGTCAGTAATTTAAAAAACAATTCCAATAAATTTCATCAAATCAATATCCAAAAAGGGCTTGTGAATAACCTTATACAATACATTTATGAAGACAAACTTGGAAACATTTGGATAGGTACCGCGGAGGGATTGAGCCGAATCGATGCCAAAATACTTGGCCATAAATGTTTTCATGGAGAATGCGCGCACAATTTAAAATCTGCTTCTGAATTTTCAAAACATCTTCTAGAAATGGGCCGATATGTGGTCAACTATACGGATGCAAAAGGTGGATTGATAGACAATGATGTTAAATGTATTGTTGAAGATAATACTGGATATTTATGGATTGGAACTGGCGGTGGAGTGAGTCGTATTTTGGTTAAAAATGCGGTTTGCAAGTTTGAATGTTTTCAGAATTTTAATATGGATTTGGGTTTGGTAGGCAATATTGTGCGCAGTATTTGTATATCAAAGAACAACGATATATGGTTTGGCACCACACAAGGAATTTCAAAATTTCATCCCCAATCCAAATTTGACAACCATGTTGTTTTTACGAACTATTTAAAATCCAATCAGTTGGTTAACGACTGGGTTTCGAGCATTTCAGAAGACAAAGAAGGCAATATTTGGATAGCCACGGACAAAGGAATTTGTAGATTTGACGGAAATGCCTTGCGCCTTTTTACTACCGAATGTGGGCTTGCCAACAACGATGTAACAAGCATTGCAGAAGATGGTGATGGTAATCTTTGTTTTGGCACCGACGGCGGAGGATTTAGCATTTACAAAGCCTTTTATCGTGGCGGAAATACTTCATATTTTAAAAATATCAATGATCAAAATGGAATTGAAAAATACATTCACAGTGTAGCTTTCGATCCTAGCGGAAAATTGTGGTTGGGAACCCAATCTAGCGGTGTTTATAGTGTAGATTTAAAAAACAAAAAAGTCGTTAATTACGATATGCCTCAAGGATTGCCAGCATCAGAAATTCTTTGTATAGCTATAGATTTAAAGGGAAATAAATGGTTTGGAACTAGAGAAGCAGGGGTCAGTTATTTTGATGGCGATAAGTTTGTCAACATTGGGCGGAAACATGGATTGCCATCAGATAAAGTGAATACCATTAAAATTGCCAAAAATGGCAATATATGGATTGGCACCGAAAATGGATTTGCAGTAATCCATAATGAAGTAATGACTACATATACTACTTCACAAGGGCTGCCGAATGCAGATGTGGACGGGATAGCCGAAGATAAATATGGGAATATGTGGCTAGGAACGGATGGTGGAGGCTTAATACGATTTGATGTCGACTCTGAAAATCCAGGATTTATCAATTATACAATTTTGGATGGATTGCCAGACAATTCAATTTTTCAAATTGAAATAGGAGAAAACAATCAAATTTTAGTGGGGACAGGATTGGGTTTGGCCGTAATTTCCGGATTTTATGCGAACAACTCCGAAATAAAATCTGTAGATGCCCAAAACAATTTACCAAACACAACTTTGGCAAATTATTCTCCAAAAATTGAAGTTTACAATCGGAGTTCGGGATACCATATTGTCAATGTAGTTTCGGGTTCAAAAACTTTATTTAAAGACAGCAAAGGTATTATTTGGGTAGCCACCAAAACGGGTTTAATTCGATTCAATTACAATGCGATGCAAAAAAATGTAAAACCAGAACTGGAAATTCAAAAAATAAAAATTAACAACGAAATTATTGCATGGAACAATTTATTTGGCAATAAATATCAAAGAGAGCAAATAGAAAATATAAAAAAGAGAAGTGTAGAGGAAAATTTGCTTTTTGGGAACCGCATGAGTGAAGGAAGCAGAGATAATATGCGCAAAAGGTTTCGCAATGTTAATTTGGATAGTATTTCTAAATGGGATAATTTACCAGTGAATTTGGAACTCCCATACAACAACCAGATCACATTTGAATTTGGGGCAATTTTGCCGGCGCACAACGATTTGGTGAAATACCAATACAAATTAGAAGGCTACGATGCATTTTGGTCGGCAATTGGGAATAAAACGTCTGCATCATTTGGCAACATACAAGAAGGGAATTACACATTTATTCTAAAGGCCCAGAATGCATTTGGGGTTTGGGGAAAAGACATAAAATACACTTTCAAGGTTTTGCCACCCTGGTGGCGAAAATGGTATATGTTTATTGTTTATGCATTGGGTTTGATGGGCTTCATATATCTTTTTATACAATGGAACCATCGCAGGCTGATAAGGAAGGAAAAAGTGCTAAAATTGCAAATTCAAAATGCCACTTCTGAAATTGTGAAACAAAAAGATGAAATTGAATTACAAAGAAACCGAAGTGATGAATTGTTGCTGAATATTTTACCACCAGATGTGGCTGAAGAGTTAAAAGAAAAAGGCAGTGCAGATGCAAAACATCATGAATTTGTAACGGTTTTGTTTACAGATTTCAAGCATTTTACACAATATTCAGAAAAAATATCGGCCAAGCAATTGGTAGCAGAATTGAATGACTGTTTTTTTGGTTTTGACAATATTATGCGTAAATATGGTTTGGAAAAAATTAAAACCATTGGTGATTCCTACATGGCTGCAGATGGGCTTGGAAACCAAACTTCTCGGGAGGTGACCAATGTTATAAGAGCTGGCTTGGAAATGCAGAAGTTTATCATAGCTAGGAAATCAGAAAGAGAAGCAAACGGAGAAGCAGCCTATGAAATGCGGGTGGGCATACACTCCGGACCCGTAGTTGCCGGTATTGTAGGTGTCATGAAATTTGCCTATGATATATGGGGAGATACCGTAAATACAGCGAGCCGCATGGAAAGTAGCGGAGAAGCAGGAAAAGTAAATATAAGCGAATTTACCTTTAATTATGTAAAAGAGTCCTCTGAGTTTGTCTTTACACCCCGCGGTAAAATTGAGGCCAAAGGAAAAGGCGAAATGCACATGTATTTTGTTGATTATGCCGATTGTTCCAAAGCTGGTAGTTAAATATTATTTTTGCCTTTGGTGAAAAAGCAAATCGTATTTCTCAGTTTATACTTTACTATTTGGGCATTGGGGGCGCAATCTTCTGATAGTTTGATGTTTAAAAGATTGTACAATGAAGCCTTGTTAAAGGGGCAGTGTTATCAACGTTTGGGCGAATTGTGCAAAACAATTGGTTCACGGTTAAGTGGAAGCGATAATGCGGAAAAAGGAATTATATGGGCCGTAAATATGCTAAATAGTTACCGTTTCGATACGGTTTTTACCCAACCTGTTATGGTGCCTCGGTGGGAGAGGAGCAAAAAAGAAGAAATATGGATGTACTCTCCGGTTTTAACAGCAAAATTAAAAAAAGGAAAATGGCCTGCTGATTATAATTGTGAAGCATTTGAAGAGGCAATACCCAAACCTGCAAAATCATACAAATTAAATGCGGTAGCACTCGGCGGCTCTGTGGGAACTCAAACCACAATATATGCTTCGGTTCTCGCAGTGCATTCTGCCCGTGAATTGGACAGTTTGGGCAAATTGGGTATGATAAAAGGGAAAATTATTTTGTTTAACCGCATGTTCAACGAATCGCTTTTAAGTACTTTTAGTGCCTATGGGGGTTGTGTTATGCAAAGGGTTACTGGCGCAATTCACGCTGCAAAATATGGTGCCTCGGCCGTTTTGGTAAGGAGCATGAGCAACCGATGCGATTTGCACCCGCATACTGGATCCATGCGTTATGAAGATAGCGTTGTTAAAATTCCCGCTGCCGCAGTGGGCACAGCGGTTGCAGATATGTTGGATCGTTTGTGTATTGAGGATAAGGATATGAAAGTGCTCATACAACTGGGTTGCAAAACATTGCCCGATAGGCTGTCATCCAATGTGGTTGCCCAAACTAAGGGTTCAATTTATCCCAATAAATACATTGCTTTTGGTGGCCATTTCGACAGTTGGGACCAAGGAGAAGGCGCACACGATGATGGGGCTGGTTGCATGCATGCCTTTGAGGCTTTGCGTATATTAAAAGCCATTGGTTATGTGCCTCGTCATTCATTAAGGTGTGTGTTTTGGATCAATGAGGAAAACGGATTAAAAGGCGCTTTGGAATATGCACGATTGGCAAAGGAAAATAATGAATTGCATTTTGCCGCATTGGAAAGCGACCGCGGTGGTTTTACCCCCCGCGGCTTTGGTGTAGATTCTGCTTTGATGCCTCAGGTATTGAAATTCAAAAAGTTGCTGGACTCCTATGGCATTGGAATGATTGAAAAAGGTGGAGGTGGTGCGGACATTGGCCCTTTAAAGAAAAACAACCCCAACACAGCTTTTGTAAGTTTTATACCCGATTCTCAACGATACTTTGATGTCCATCATGCGGAAACAGATGTTTTTGAAAATGTAAACAAACGCGAATTGGAATTGGGTGCCGCTGCCGTAGCCGTTATGATTTGGATTTTGGACCAGGCCGAATGATTGATAAATAAAAATTTGAAACAGAAAAACAATACATTGCTTTTCATATCTCTAGCCGCTGCAGTTGGTTATTGTGCAATTGTTTATTTTGCCTTTATATTAAATCAACCCCACGATCAGGCTATTTTAGCTTGGATTTTTACTGCAATGTATGGAGCTGCAGCAGGCGTGAATTCCATTTATAGAGTAGCTTTTGCCCAAAAAAATTACGCTGAAATATTTTTTGTTACCTCTATGTTGTTGAATTTTGTTGTAACCATTTGTGCTTTAAATTGGGCAGAAAAAATAGCAAAAAGTCTTCCTTTTAATATAATTATTTGGATGCTTATTCCATGCTTTCTTTTTACAATCCAAGTATTTATTTTTGTAAAATACAGCAGGCGAGAGTGGGTGGCTAAAACTGCATAAAACCAATAGAAACCAAATGAATAAAATATAACTATGACAAAAGGAACCAAAGAAAATCCATGGAAATTGAAAACACCGCCGCAAACATCAGCGTATGAAATGTATAAAGATGAAAAGAATGGGCAACAAGTAATTGTTTGTGTGGTAGGAAAAACAACATTACTCTACGATTATCGATGTCTAGAAGACCTCCAAAAAATGTTAAAAACGCATGGAGATTGGATGGAATTGGGCTCAGCTGACGAGCAAAAACCAGCCAAAGAAGGTACTGTAGAATCTTGGGGCAGGGCTGAAAAAAATCCTGTCGGTGGATGGTATGGTCTAAAAAAGGGGTTGCGCGGTAGATTTGGAATGTATGTACCGCCGCTGATGGAAGAATTGGGCTTGGCTGAGCTTACGCACGATCCCAAAGGAAATAAAATGAGGGCCAAGTAATTGGCAAATTCGATATATATTATCAGTGGATTGGGCGCAGATGAAAGGGTATTCTGCAATCTGCAATTGCCAGGTATTCAAGTACATCATATTCGTTGGATTAAACCTTTTAAAAGTGAAAGTATTGACCATTATACCAAACGCTTATTTATAGACGTAAAAGAACCCAACCCAAACATATTAGGACTATCTTTTGGTGGAATAGTTGCGTTGGAGCTGGCCACACAAATTCCGCTGGGTAAATTGATACTGCTTTCTACGGTTAAAAATCGAAAAGAAACGCCATTTTGGTTTTTGTGGGCAGGCATTTTGAATTTGCATCAACTAATTCCTATTTCTTGGCTTAAAAAAATGCACTTTGCCATGAATTGGTTTTTTAGCGTTAACAATCCCAATGAAAAAACAATGCTAAATGCTATCATTTGCGAATCGGACGATGCTTATTTGCGCTGGGCCATCGATAAAATCATAAACAGAAAAAACACGGTGTTACCTGAAAAATATCTACATATTCATGGCAATCGAGATCGGCTGTTTCCTTCAAAAAATATTAAAAACGCCAGCATAATTAAAGGTGGAGGTCACCTCATGGTATTGCAAAAAGCTGGAGAAATTGAAAAGTTAATCCTCGATTATTTGCAAAAATAATTTATGTTAATTTTCTTTCCGATTCAGTTATTTCCAAATCATTAATGCTTGCATACCGTTTTTGCATCAAACCTTGAGGACTGAATTCCCAATTTTCATTGCCATAACTTCGATACCATTGCCCATTTTTATCATGCCATTCGTATTCAAATCGCACCGCAATTCTGTTGCCTCCAAAAGTCCAAAGTTCTTTTTTTAATTTGTATTCGTGTTCTTTGGCCCATTTTCGTTGTAAAAATTCTTTTACGGCTTCTCTTCCATGGATAAATTCATTGCGGTTGCGCCACTCGGTATCTATTGTATAAGCCATACTTACCCTTTCAGGATCTTTGCTATTCCATGCATCCTCTGCCATTTGAATTTTTTGTTTGGCGGTTTCCTCCGTAAAAGGGGGTAAAGGTGGTTTTTGTTCCATGATTTATTTTCTACGAAGCTACAGTATTTACAAATCATTGCAAACGAATGATGCGTAATTCGAAGAAAATATTAAATTCGTTGAAAATTCAAATAAAATGTCCTACAAGCAAAACGAAAATGCCGTGATAGAAAATCCATTGGTTTTATTAGAAGCAATTCCAGATGGTATATTCAGTGTAAATTATTCGCTATTTAAAAACAATGAAAAAATAGCTTCACTGGTTAGAAAATTATTTTCTCTGAAATTAAAGGGCAATATAACCCTGGGTGAAAAAGTGTATTTAGCATATACAACGGGTGTTTTTTCAGGCGTTTTTAATTTGGATTCTCCAAGCGGTGAAACGATAGCGGTTGCTAAAAGAAAAGGTTTGTTAAGTGGTTCTTACCGCATTGAATATTCAAATCAGATGGTATTGATGAAGTATAAGTATTTTAGCTTAAAAACCAGATATGAATTGTACATAAACGAAGAAATGATTGGCAGTATAAAATTAAAAAAAATATTTTCAAGACGATTGAATTTTGAGAGTAATATTGAAATACCATTGGAAATAATGTCATTTATCATGTGGCTAGCCATCTTGTTCATTACTGCAAATAATTCCTCAAATAACTCAAATACATAAAAGGGTTTTTTGTTAAATAGACTGCGGAATTCAGTCGCTTCAAATTCCCAACGCCACTTTTAGCTTTTGATAGCCAGATCGGCTCACGGGCAAATGAAATCCATTTCTAAGCCTTAATTCGCGGTTTTCTCCGCTTCCTTGGTCTATTGATGTAACTTGTGAAATATTCACCAAAAAGGAACGGTGCACGCGTAAAAAGTCTTTATTAGAAAGTGCATTCTCGTAAAAAGTAAGGGTTTGTTTTTTTACAAATACATTTTCGGCGGTATGTATTTTTACATAATCATCCCAAGCCTCAATATAAAGTATATCTATTGCAGGTATAATGCGGATGTTCCCTTGGTGTTTAACCACTACTCTAGATGCCTCAAATTCGCTTTTGCCTTCTGTTTTTAATAGTTTTTCAATAGAACCTATATTCGCATTTTGCAAGAACTTTTTTATCGCTTGGTCAAAACGCATTTGACTAAACGGCTTTAAAAGATAATCGATAGCATTGGCTTCAAACGCTTTTAATGCAAATTCATCAAAAGCAGTTGCGAAAATTACCGACGGGGGTTCGTCTATTAATTCCAACATTTCGAATCCATTAATTCTAGGCATTTGAATGTCTAAAAAGATCAAATCGGGTTTTAATTCTTGAATGGCTTTTATGCCTTCAAAACCATCAGCGCATTCAGCAACAATTTCAATTTCTGTATGCTGCAGCAAGCACTCTTTAACCATGTTGCGAGCTAAAAACTCGTCGTCAATTACAATTGCTTTTTTCATTTAAGTTGGGGTATTTGAATGGCTACTACAAAAATATTTTCGTTGGTTCGGGTTTCAATTAAGTCTTTTCTTCCATACAAAAGATACAACCGGCGTCTTATATTTTCTAAGCCAAACCCAACTCCAGTATGGGATTTTATCGATTCTATATCAAAGGGATTCGAGATTCGTATATTTATTGCATCATTTTTGAAAAATACTTGAATGGAAATATTGACGGAATTCCTCACGTCATAGAGCCCGAATTTAATCGCATTTTCTACCAAGGGTTGTAGTAAAAGAACTGGCATTTTAAAATTTTCACATTGGGGTTCTATCTCCCAGTGTACTTCCAATCTGGGGAATCGCACCATTTCAATTTCAAGGTAAATTTTAGTTTGCAATATTTCTTCAGATGTATCTATCATTTGAGAGGCATCTCGCCGCAGCGTGCTTCGTAAAAATTCAGACAGTTGTTGCAGCATGTTTCTAGCTTTGACTGGCTCAGTGCCTATGAGTGAATAAATACTGTTCAAAGAATTGAATAAAAAATGGGGTTGCAGTTGTTGTCTTAACGAATGCAGTTCTGCCTCTTTGGCAAGTTCCTGGGTTGCTAAAAAGCGCAAATTTTGCTTGCTGTCTGAAATTGCTTGCCTTCTGATCCAAGTAACCAGCGAAATGCAAACCAACACCAAATTGGCCATAAAATATCGAAGCCAGGATGTAGTTTTAATTAAATTCAAATACACTTCATCATTTTTTACAATCATTTTAAGCAACCCGTTGGAAATAAAAAACCAAAGTAAACCCAAAGTAAAGATCCACAATAAAAGCATGTATTCTTTTCCGTTGGATGGGCGGTAATACCGAATTACATTGGCCAAAACGGTGGCAAACAATGCAAGCAATATTGTACTTAAAATTGCATCCAACATGGCTAAGTTTCTGTTCACCAATGTGGCATTCAAAATCAAACCCCATACACTAAAAATACCCGCAATAGAGGGCAATACTATGTAAAGGAGGAATGAAAATGATTTTGATTTCATCGGAATGTTGAAGCGGCGGCAGCTCGAATTTTAATAAGTGGTAATTCTGATTTTGGGGATGTAAAACTGCAAATTACGGAGCATTCATCGTCTATCTCTACGTCGCCAATGTGTCGAATTCCAGTAAACTTCCATTCGATAATTTCCCCATATGTGTTGGCAAATGTATCTTCTTTTCTCATTCCAAAATTTAAGGCTTTATGGGTCGCATCTATCATGTCATTTGCCTTTACCAATAGCCATGATTCTTCAAATGTGTTTTTATCGGTATGAATTTTATTTAGAATTTCATGAACCAAACAAACGCTAAAATTTTGCATACAATTAGATGTAACTTTTAATTTCTACACCCCCAAAAACAGCATTGCCTTTCATTATCAGCACCTTCGATTCATCACCACCATCAGATTGCATTGGACGCTTGTCTGATACGCCACCCAATACTGCCGTAATTTCACTTTTAACGCGCCAATTTGAAGGTACAATGATTTCCATGCCTCCAAAAATAGCATTTACATCCAACATAACTGTGCCCTGAATATCAGACTGGGATAGGTTGATTTCTGCACCTCCAAAAACGCAATTCACTTCTCCGCCTTTAAAGTTTTTGGAAATGATATTTTTTTCTACACCACCGAATACGGAGTTTACATCCAAATAATCGCCAGTGCTATTGTCGTCACCCAAATGCATGCCTTCTGACCATTCTTCCCTTCGTTCTTTTTTCCATTTTTTAAAGGGATTGAAAATCATCAAAGCACCAGCCAAAATTATGAGTGTCGGCCAAACGATGTGGCGAATATGAATGCTTGGAAAATTTTGTTCTACAAGAAAGACTCCGCCAATTGCCATTACAATCAAACCGCCCGGACGTTTAAATCCATTTTTCCCCAATAAATATAAGCCCAAAAAAATGAGAAACGCCGGCCAGCTAAAAATCCATGCTGGAATTAATGCCCCCATCGATTTAGCCAACCAAAGAGCACCTCCCGCAATTAAAATTAATCCTCCGAATACGCGACCCCGGTTTCTTCTTTTTTCAAATTCAGGGTCATTCCAATTGTTTTTTGAATCGTGTTTTCTGTGTTTGCTAAATTCGTTTTCCATATTGTGTTTTTTATGATGCAAAATTGTATCTTTTGGGCTCAAAAACTGTTCTAAAATAGGCAAATCGATGTAAAAAAGGCGGTGAATGGTTAGAATCGGTTGGTGAATAGAAAAGCAAGATTAAGCATTGAATTTGAAAAACGCTATGGCTTTTTCCAAATCCTCAGGTGTGTCTACAGCAGGACTTTGCCAAAAGGTTTCGGCAACCGCAATATGGTATCCATTTTCTAACCAGCGCAATTGCTCTAGTTTTTCTGTGTTTTCCAAGGCAGATTGGGCTAGTTGGGTGATTTCAGCCAACGTGTTTTTTCTATAAGCATACATACCTATATGCCGGTAATATTGCATTTTTGGATCAACATCTCTCATATAAGGAATGCGGCTTCTGCTAAAATACAGGGCTTTGTTGTGAATATCGGTAACCACTTTTACCACATTGGGGTCATCCATTTCGCTGGCATCAAAGATTTCCTTTTTGAGGGTGGCAATTTGCACATCCGGGTTTTGAAACATAGAAACCAATGCCAATATTTGTTCTGGTTTTATAAAAGGTTCGTCACCTTGCAAATTCACAATCACATCCGCTTCAATACCAGAATTTTGGAATGCTTCAAAACATCGATCTGTGCCGCTGAGATGATGGCTGCCAGTGCGAATGGCTTTGCCAAATTGGGAGACATGGTCTAAAATAGCATCGTCATCTGTGGCTACAATCACCATCAATGCATCTTTCACGGTGGAGGCAGCATCCCAAACCCTATGAATCATGGTTTTTCCACTTATATCTGCAAGGGGTTTGCCCGGGAAGCGGGTGCTTGCATAGCGGGCTGGAATAATGATGCAAAAGGATGGGTGCATGGAGCAAAGGTAAGGAAAGCAGAGAATTAGACATTGTAAATAAAGCATAAATTTGGGTTATAATGAAAGTTTAAAATATAACAAAATGTATTAAACAAAATGTTTAATACAAAAAGTTTATTATATTTGTGGGATGGACCTTGGACAAAATCCATTTAACATTCATGGATATACAGCATTGGAGGACTTCTGCGATCGAAAGGTTGAGACAAGTACCCTTGTTAACGCCATGTTAAATAACCGAAATGTGACACTTTTTTCACTTCGTAGAATGGGTAAATCTGGACTTTTGTATCATTTAGGTCAACATTTGGTTACCCATTATAAGGTAAAATTTCTGTATTCGGATATATTCAATTCTTATAACAATGAAGATTTAGCCAAAATTCTTGGACAGGAAGTGATGCGGGTATTTGCTCCAAAGCGCAGTTTTGGAAAATGGTTGGGAAAGGTTTTTAAAAGTTTTGTTCCAAAAATAGCGTTTGATCCACTCACTGGAAATCCTGAGCTCAGCTTTGATTTTAATCACCCTCAAGAACCGATAAAAACCATAGAGAATATTTTTTTATTTTTAAGAAATACCAAAGAAAAAATAGTTTGGGCCATCGATGAATTTCAACAAATAGGGTTTTATGATAAACCAGGAACCGAGGCACTTTTAAGAACCCAAATACAACAAACACATAATGTAAGTTTTGTTTTTTCGGGCAGCCACAGAAGTATGCTCACCCACATGTTTAATCATGCCAAAAGGCCTTTTTATCAAAGCACACAATGGATGGAGCTACATGAAATTCCAAAAAAGGAATATCAAAAATTTATACTAAAAAAGATGAATGTAAAATCCAATAAAATTGGCAACGAAGAAATAGCCGAAATACTGGAATTTACACTTTGCCATACGTGGTATGTTCAATTTTTTTGCAACCGTTTGTACGCAAAAAAAAGAAAAGTTACTTTGAAATTAATCCAAGAAGAAAAATTGAAAATGCTCAACGAATTTGAGCCAGTGTATCACAATTTTAAAGCATTGTTATCTGCTTTGCAATGGCAAGTATTGCGCGCTGTGGCCAAAGAAGAAAGACTTTATAGTCCTACCGCATTTGAATTTTTATACAAATATAAATTGGGTGCAGCGGCATCTGTTAAACGTGCATTGCAGGCACTGATTGCCCAAGATATGGTATCGGTAATTCAAGATGATTTCAAAGGTTATTATCGGCTGAACGATGTGTTTCTGATGCGTTGGTTTCAGCGGGGAAATTGAGCAAACTTAAAATATAGGACAACCACCCAATCTGGTGTATTTTGGTTGGCGGCGAAAAGGATTCCATTTGTTGTGCTTTTTTTGAAAACTTTTTTTGGGGCTTGTTTCACTGTTTTTATCCATAGTTTTTTCATAAAAGGGAATGGCCCGATTGAAAAAAAACAACAACTCCGCAACAGGAACAGTTTCTTCAAATTGAACACGCTGATCTTCACTCAAAATGGTTACATGAAGTAATTTTGTTAAGCCAACAGTATCTATCCCTACTTTGTATTTGCCATCGGCGTCTGTTTTAAATTGCGAAACAATTTTATTTCCCAAACGAATGGTTATGGTAGCGAAAGGAGCAGGCTTGTTTGTGCCTTCTAATAGTATGAATCCTTTAATTGGGATATTTGAATCGGGAGTCTCAAATTTTTGAAACTGTTTAAATTCGGTTTTTGCTATAACGGATTGGGAAGTTCCAAATAAAAACAATAAAGAAGAAGCGTATTTTAAAGGTGCAAGAACTGTATTTAAAGAAAAAGGCATTATTGGCCGATTTAACTGTTTTTGGCTAAATGACCCACAAATCATTTGGGGTTTGTTGTTAAAAAAATCAATCAATTGCTGGTCTGAAAACCTTGTAAAATCTATAATATTTTTTTCGCAGGCATTGCAAAATCTTTGTCCATTGCCTGTTTCCATCTCATCCCAATCAAATGCACAAGGGTGATTCATTCTGAGTTCCAATGGTATCATAATTCGAACTTACAAAATGATTCTTACATTCACAAAATATTTTGCAATTAGTATTCAAGAATTTAAAAGTGGACAATCGAAAAGATGTGTCGGATTTAGGGGGGAAACAAAAAACTATTTCAACATTAAATTCCGCATTTTTTCATAAATTTCGGTATTCTCATAAACCCCACCAAAAACTGATGCTCCAGGTCCATAAGCAAAAACAGGCACCATAATAGCCGTGTGGTGGCCTGTGCTAAAATTCATTTGGGGCCGCTTATGCGCACTATCATAGCCAGTAAGTGTAAGTCCACCGCATTCATGGTCTGCTGTGATAATAACCAATGTATTGCCATCAGCTTTGGCCCATTCAATTGCTTTTTTTGCCGTGCGGTCAAAATCCAAGGCTTCATCTACCACATAAGCACTGTCTTTGTCATGCCCGCCCCAATCGATTTGACTTCCTTCAATCATTAAAAAAAAACCGCTTTTGTTTTTTGAAAGTTCGTGGATTGCATGCATGCTACCTGCTTCAAGAACATCGCCTCTGCCCGCAGAATATTTGGCTGGAAAAGAATCGGTATTGTAAAAACATACTTGCTTTTTTGCATGGTTTTTCTGCATTTCATGGATTCCCAAGGTAACATTGTAATTGCTCTTTTTTAGCATTACAGTATCGAAATAGGGAAAACCACCTCCAACCAAAATATTCATATTGCTTTTGTACAAATCCTTTACAATTTGTGCGTACATATTACGGTTCGGTTGGTGTGCAAAAAAAGCTGCCGGCGTTGCGTGTGGCAATTCGCAGGTGACAACCACACCCGTTGATTTTCCTTTTTTCTGTGCTGTTTCGGTGATGGTTTCAATGGCGACGCTGTCAGGTCCCATTCCCAGCATTCCGTTTTTGGTTTTTTTGCCAGTAGAAAAAGCAGTTGCACCAGCGGCACTGTCGGTAATAAAATCGTCGGAACTGCTGGTATTGCTGAGACCAATCACTTCTGCCAAAGAGAAAATGTTCAAGTAAAAACCATTGGCAGCATAGGCAGCGAATAATTGTGCCAATCCAGTGCCATCTCCAATCATCAAAATGATGTTTTTGGGCTTTTTGGGCTTGGGTTTATGTGGGTCATTGCCAAATGCACAAAATGCATAAAAAAAACCTATTAAAAGTGATAAATACCTTTTCATATCAGCAAAAATAATACTTGAAGTTGAAAAGAAGATAAATTTAGAGAATGTTGGTTAAATTGTAGAAATTGGATAAAAGCAAAATACATAAAAATTAAGAATAAAATTTAAATATATACAGCCCTATTTTGGGCTTTCATCGTTGCTGCCAAAAGTAGGGCAGTTGTTGTAGTGATTTGTCATTTGCTTAAGCATTTAATTAATTTGAAAGACAACTTTTTTAAAATACCTATTTCTTGCAATGGAACTATGTTTGTAATATGCTTATTGCTTTGCAAATAGACGGTTCCTACAAGCAAAATAGCACCGTTTTAAGCAAAAGATAACGTTTTGTTATTTTAAATTCAACTCTAATTTAAAACAAAAAGAGATTCAAATTTAAGTTGTACTTTTTGCCAATTTAAATGCTAAATATGCCATTGGAATATAAGCACCAGTCAAATCAAGCAGCGTAAACCATAGGGGTGAAGGAAGCATGATAACATTGGCTATTCCACCCAGGAGAAAAAGTGAACCTACAATAAGTGCGAGAAGTAAATGTCGGTTGGCTGCTATTTTTACAGTCAGAATAGCCCCTACAAATGTTCCCAAAGCGTGCGCCAAAAAGGGTAGAATAAAATGTTTGGGTTGCATTAAATGCATTGCAGCTTTTAATCCTTCTAATGTTTTAAGATTTGCACCTTCTGGCGGCGTAATTATACTTCCACTAACATTGATAATGATGCCATTTAAGATGCCGCCAATAATTGCACCAGCCAGAACTGCTAGGATGTTTTTAAGTATAGGATTCATATTAGAAATCAAAAGTAATGGATTTTTGTATACAAATTCCATCGGACTAAGAAAATCCTATTTTTACAGAAGTCATACTCAATGAACCTCCTACTGCTTTGTCGTTGAACAGGGAAAGTTGGTCTTTTTCGTCTTTTAAAGCCAATGCATAAAGAAGAGGTAGGTAATGCTCTGGAGTTGGGATTGACAGATCAAAAGCCCTGCCTTGAGACTTGTAATTAATCAACGATCGATGATCTCCCGTATACATGGATTTGCGCATTTTTTCTTGTGCTTCCAATGCCCAATCAAATCCATAATTGTTGGTATTGAGTTTGTCCCAAGCTACCAAACCCAAATTGTGAACCATATTGCCACTTCCAATAATTAGCACGCCTTTATGGCGCAATGCCGCCAATTCTTTAGCTAAGTCATAATGGTATTGGGGCGTTTTATTGTAGTCTAAACTCATTTGAATTATAGGCACATTTGCATTTGGGTACAAGTGTTTGATTACACTCCAGGCACCGTGGTCTAATCCCCATTTTTCATCTAGGCCCACAGAAGTTTTCTTTACAATTATTTGGGTTTCTAAGGCCAATTCTGGCGAACCTGGGGCTGCATATTGAACATCAAACAATGCTTTGGGAAATCCAACAAAATCATGAATGGTAGTAGGGTTTTCCATAGCGGTTACAAATGTTCCCCGCGTTTCCCAATGGGCGGATATGCACAAAATTGCGGAAGGCGGAGGTATTTCTTGTCTCAAACTTCTAAACCCTGTTACAAACTCATTTTCTTCTATGGCATTCATAGGGCTGCCATGGCCGAGAAACAAGACGGGCATTTTTTCTGGGTTTTTTAATGTCGTTGTTAATTGATTTAAAAACATTTTGCCTTTTTTTACTTTTTAATTTGGTTGTGGGAGTGTTTCATCATTTTTGCAAAAAAAAAAGCAAAAAAGATGCCAAGCCCAATATTGCAGAATTGTTTTATTATCAATGTTTTGCTCCGCAGGAACAGGTAAATTAATTATAGAGTGCATAATTATTCGTATTATTATTAACTGTCGCAATGGATTTTGTAAAATAAAAAATGTGTAATAGCAATCTTGCTGGCTATTGTAATTGGTCTCTTGTTGATTTTATTTCCGTGCGATTCATTTATTTTCATCATACATCCTGCAACAGTGCCATCGATTTTAAAAATAATTCGCAATCCATTTTGCCCTTGTTTTGGTTAATGTTATTTTCTTAATGTTCCTCGAAAACCTCTAGCAGCGTAGTAAGATTCTGCACCGTTGTGGTAAAAGAATACGGTGTTGTATCTGCAATCTCCAAAAAGTGCGCCACCCAATTTTCGAATTTCTGCTGGTGTTACAATCCAACTGGAAGTTTTGGTATCGTATTCACCAAAAGTTTGTAATTCAAGATATTGTGATTCATTGAGTATTTCAATCCCTATTTCAGCGGCCATATCCATCGCGTTGTTTTCTGGCTTATTTTCTTTGCGTTTATCCCATGCCATTCGATCGTAGCAAATACTCCTGCGCCCTTTTGGACTTTCTGCCGAACAATCGAAGAAAATGTATTCCCCAGTTTGGGCATCAAAGCCAACCACGTCAGGCTCTCCACCCGAAATATCCATTTTGTACAGTGACAATATTTTGTCTGGATTGGATTCTAATTTTGCTTCAATCGCATTCCATTTTAGTCCAATATGTCTGTTTGGATTTTGTTCAAAACGTGTTTTTAAAATGGATATTTGTTCAAATTCTTCCTGAATATTTAATTTGCTGTTGTATAAATCCATTGTTTATTTTAATCATTTATTCCTTTCCCATTAAAAATAGATTCCACTGCATTTTCTATTCTGGTAAAGCGGGTTTTAGATTGTTTTGGTGCTGAAAAAAAAAGCAAATAGCCACGCTGCCTTCCAGGGGTAAGGGCTGCAAAAGCTTTTTCCAAACCGGGTATTTCGGCCAGTATTATTTGAAATTCTTCTGGTATTTCGTATTCGACCGTTTTTTTTAATGGTACTTTCAATCCGGCTTTTTCAATTTCAATGGCTTCATGGATAAAGGATTTTATCTTATACTCTAGCGCTGCAATTTCTTTGAGATTCTTAAACCTCATTTGTCTCGCAGCTTGGACATTTTCTGTTTGTTGTACCAGAATTTTTTCCGGGTCTTTTATCAACGCGCCTTTAAAAAACAACAAGGCACAATATTCCTTAAATATATGAATTAAAACGATGTTTTTATTTTCTAAATTGTAACAAGGCACTCCCCATTTTAATTCCTCTGAAAGGCCGGCTTCCAAAACCAGGAGTCTTATTTTTTCAATTTCCTTCTGCCATGCCTTGTTTTTTTCGAAATACCAATCTACTTTCGGATTCATTTATTTCTAATTATTAAGCGTATTTTATATAATTAATAATACGAAAATACAATACAATTGAAGAAATTGAAAAAAAGATAGAAATCATTTTAGTCCAGCTATAATTGCGAATTTAATTGAAATTTTAAAATTCTATGTGAATGCGTAAATTCAACCTTCTTCCGGTGAGGTATTCTGGGACACCGTACGTATTGTTGGCAATGTCCTTTACCCAACTGTATGCAATTACATTGTTAATAGCCAATATGTTAAAAACCTCCAAAGCAACCCAAGCCTGTTGCAATTTAGAGAAGGGTCCTTTCAAATATTTGCGGTTTGCTTTTTCCCCTACAAATACTTTGCTTATGCCTAAATCTAGTCTGCGATAAGGGGGGACTGCACTCGGCGTGGCAGAGTACCTGGCTTTTCCGTTCAAAAAGTATGGGGTCCCTGTGCCAATGAGTAAATTTAAATTCATGCGAATGGAAGAATTGCCAGGCAATTGGTCCTGAAAAACCGCTGCAAAATTTACCCTTCGGTCTGTAGGTCTGCGAAGCCATGCACTCGTAACTGTTTTGTTCAGTTCGTTTTGATAGGTGATTTTTTCTTTGGTTTGTAAAACACTTAATGTAAACCAACTTTCAAGTCCTTTGATAAATTCGCCGTTGATGCGGTTATCCACCCCCCAAGCATATCCTTGGCTATTGTTGTTTGCATAATAACGAATGCGAATGTTGTCATACAAATACGGGTCAAGGTTCTTCATTGTTTTGTAATAACCCTCCGTTGTGAATTTGAAACGGCGGTCCCACAAGTTAAAATAGCGGTCAGTACCTGCCACAAAATGCCATGACTCCTGTGCCTTAAAATTTTTATTCAGTTTGCCATCGAAACCACGCAATTCGCGGTAAAATCCAGGTTGATAGTAACCACCTGCCGATAATCGAACTACATAATCGTTTTTCTTTAAACTATCCGGCAAGAATTTATTACGGAGTCTATTGGGTTCCCAACTCAAACTAGCCCTAGGAGTGGCTATTAATTGGTTGGACACCTGCCACCAATGGGCTCGAACACCATAAGTCAACAACAAGTTATTGCGGTAACTTAGCCTTTGGCGATTTTGAAGAAAACCTTGCACCCTGAAACTTTGCAAACTATTTTTCGAAAAAACCAAATCGTCTAAAACGATACTATCTGTAGCATGGCCAAAAGGTGGGATGTTGTAGCCCGCTGAATCGTTGTATCTCCATTCTCTATAAACATCATTTATGCTTTCATAATTTACGCGAAACCCGTATTTAGAAATATTTCTGGATTTGGAACTGCCAAAAGTACCAATATGCGAAAAGTTATAAATTTTAGTTTGCAATCTGTTTCTGCCGTGGTCTAAAAAATAACCATAGCCTAATGTTTTTAAGGGTTTTCCTAAATTTTTGCTTCCAATATCACGGTCCAATTCATTTAAATTATAGGCACCTTCTACATCGAAATATTCTTGTTCGTTGGTTCCTGTGGCTGCAAAAATCCATTTCAGCTCTTTCCAGGGTTTGATTTGTTTTTTTACGGTAATGGCGCCCATGGCATAGTCGTAGCGCATGTTTTCGGCTCCGGCCATAAACACTTGCAATTGGTACGCTTGGGAAACGGTACCAAATTCGGTGCTGCGACTGGTAGGGTATAGGCTATACCGGTTGGCCGCAATGTTACCCAAAAATTCTATGGACCATTTTTTTGTAATGTCATAGTGAATGAGAGTTTGGAAATCGCCAAAATTCATACGGTAGGCACCGTTGATATCCAAACTGCGGGTGAGCAAACTGTTGGTAAAATAGCGCATGCCAGCAATGTATGAGAAACGCTTTTTCTTATCCATGATAGACAAGGTGTTTAGCATTAGGCTGGCGTTGGCACTTACGTGTAAAGTATCTGGTCGTTTGTAGGCAACATCCAATACTGAACTCATTTTATCTCCATATTGCGCTTCAAAACCTCCCGCACTAAATTTGAGTGATTTCACCATATCCGCATTTAAAAAACTCAATCCTTCTTGTTGTCCACTATGGATAATTTGGGGCCGGTAAATTTCAATGTCGTTTACGTAAATTAAATTTTCATCAAAGTTCCCCCCACGTACGTTGTATTGGGATGAAAGTTCATTTCCACTGCTTACCCCGCCTAATGATTTGATGATGGATTCAATACCCCCGCCAATGGTAGGCACCTGCTGAAAGCCTTGCGGAAGAAGTTCAACAATATTTACACCTGGCCCACTGCCAATTTCAATTTCAACGATGAAGGAGGGTTTGATTTGCATTCCTTGGCCTCGAAAAATGGTATCAATTGTTATTAATTTGCTGGGAGAATTGAATATACGGTAGCCAAAAACTTTATTGTCACCTGTAAAGCCCACAAAAGAAAAAGAATCTAATTCAGGGATTAAGAAGCTAAATTTACCAGCAGAATCTGTAACAGCAAGGTTGTCTCCATAGCCTTTGTGCACTTCAACGCCTTTTATAGGTTTGCCATTTTTTTCAAGCAAAACCCCATGAAAACGAGACTGAGCTTGCAAGAACAAGGGCAGCAAAAGCGAGAGAATGAGGACAGGGCGCAGAAACACTTTCACCAATAACGAAGATCAGGCTGAAATCGTGTCAGCAGAGGTTAATTTTTTCAATTGTGTAATGGTATCCATTGGATTTGATGAACTAAAAACTGTGTTTCCTGCTACCAAAACATCAGCACCAGCAGCTACCAATTTTGAAGCATTGTGTATGGTTACACCGCCATCTATTTCAATCAAGGCAGGACTGTTTTTTCGCAGAATGAGTTCTTTTAGCTCTTTTACTTTGGCAAATGTGTTTTCAATAAATTTTTGCCCACCAAAGCCAGGGTTTACACTCATAACACAGATTAAATCTGCGTCTTCAATTATGTCGGTAAGAAAATGCGCAGGGGTATGCGGATTTAGAGCAATCCCTGCTTTCATCCCTTGCTTTCTTATCTCTGCTAACGTACGATGAAGGTGCGTACAGGCTTCAAAATGGACTGATAATACATTTGCTCCTACTTCGGCAAAAGTAGAAATATACCTATCTGGATCTACAATCATTAAATGCACATCTAGGGGTTTTGTGGCGTTTTTGGCAATTGCTTTTACGACCGGAAAACCAAAAGAGATGTTAGGTACAAAAACACCGTCCATGATATCTACATGGAACCAATCGGCGTTGCTACTGTTGATCATTTCTACATCACGTTGTAGGTTGCCAAAATCGGCAGAAAGTATGGACGGGGCAATAAGCACAGACATGGGGCAAAGTTAAGGTTTTGGACCACAGTATTTTGTGTATTTCTGATGAAGTTCAATGAAACTGGAATGGAAAATGCAGATTTTGCACGAACTATCTTATTTTTGAATTTACTACCATGCGAATCGCAAGGAATTTTTTACCTATAATTGCTATACCCATTATCGCATTTGCTTTTGAATTGCCGGTCATGTTTGGAGATGCTGCAATCCACTTTGGTGCAACTGAAATGGTGAGTTTAACCCAGGATTTGCAAAAAATAGATAAAGAAAAAATTTACCCTGAATGTCCGGACCATTTGTATACCTACAAAACATTTTTGGATTCTATGACAGGTCGCAGTCTGAAATTGAGACTGTTTTACAACAAATTTGGACTGGGAAAGTTTGTGGCCAATGCGTTGGACTTTATCCCGGATGGCAGAGAAACTGAAATGGACGTCGAATTGGGTCGTCATTTTTTACAATTTGAATCCACAAATTTCGAAAAGTACTTAAAAAAAGCGAAACGTAAATTTTGGAAAGAAATTGCGATAGAAGCAAAAGTAAAAAAAATTCCAATTTCCCAAATCAAAAAGGAGTATAAAGAACTGTTGAAATTTGAAAGTGAATTGATTGAAGATTTGCTTAAAATGAATGACAATGATCTGCTGCAATTGACCCTGATGTTTAATGAACCTTATTATTCTGATTATCGTTATTGGAGTGGAGAAACAGATTATGGCAATGACTCCCTTATTTCATATAGAAAGCGTGTCAATAATTTTATGCAATCTATGGCAAACATGTATAAATGGAAAACGAGACTTTTTGTAATGCAAGCCAATGGCGAAAATGGCATGGATTACGGGTGGTATTTAAATATTAGTACTATGGTAAAATATGATTTTGGAAAAAGTGAAAGGGCCGTATTGTTGAGGTTAAAAAAGACAATTGAAATGTTAGAATAAAAATATATTTGAATTAAAAAATCTATAGTTTAAATTAAATTAAGCCATCATATTTTTATACAATGTTATACATTCTGCCGCTTCTTTTACATCGTGTACCCTAAGTATATTTGCTCCTTTAATCAATCCTGCCATATGCAATGCCGTCGTTCCGTTGAGTGCATTTTCTGCAGAAATATTCAATGCTTTTTGTATCATTCCTTTGCGAGAAATGCCAATTAAAATAGGACGATTAAAAATTTCAAAAGTGGAAATATTTTTAAACAATAAATAGTTGTGCTCTGTGGTTTTACCGAATCCAAAGCCCGGGTCTATAATCCAATCATAAACTCCAAAAGAATCTAATTGCTTTTTTTTATTTAAAAAATACTGCACTACTTCTGTAACCACATTTTGATATTCTGGTTTATGCTGCATTGTTTCGGGTTGCCCTTTTTTGTGCATGGCAATATATGGAACCTGCAATTTGGCAATCAAGGTTAACATGTTTGGGTCGTCGTCGCCTGCCGAAATATCGTTTACCATGTCGGCGCCTGATAGAACTGCAAGATTAGCTACTTGGGCATGGTATGTGTCGATACTAATCCAAGCTTCAGGAAATGCTTTTTTTACTGCCTCCACGGCTGGAATTGCCCTTTCTGCTTCAAATGTGCTTCCTATTTGTTCTGCACCGGGCCTAGTGCTCTGCCCGCCAATGTCCAAAATGGAAGCGCCTTGCTCTAACATTAAACCTGCTTTATCTACAATTTCGGTCAAATCCACTCGACTTTTCTCGAAAAATGAATCATTGGTGGCATTGAGAATCCCCATAATTATGGGTTGATCCAAAACAAAAAGTCTGCCTTTTGAATTCAGCGTATACATTGGTGGCGCGAATTACACGAATTACCACGAATTATTTTGCTTTTAGCTTCAGATGTTGCCTAAAAGATTGCCACGAATTACACGAATTGCCACGAATTATTTTGCTTTTTGTCGAAAATAGTACTTTGTCAGAAGCCATGAATTATTCGCTTCCTTAGTGAAAATTAGAGTAATTAGTGGCTTAACTATGAACGAATGAAGCTCGACAATAGAAAGAATCCATTTGCATTTTTAGTTCAAATTAGTGGCTTTTTAACCGCAAAGTATTAAACATTTTTATATGTCGGAATGAATTTAGAATACAAATCGTTTGGTTTCAAGTGATTTTCCAGAAAAATTTGCAAGGATACCCAATTGATTGCCCGAAACTTTTAAATAGTTAATTAATTGTGAGGTAAAAACTTTAGGTAGGTTTTCTTGTGCTTTTATTTCAAGAATTATTGAATCCATTACTACAAAATCAGCGTAGAACTTATGTTTTAAAACGATCCCCTTATACTCAACGTCATATTGCTTTTCACGTTCAAAAGGTATTCGATTTGTTCTAAATTCATATTCGATGGCATCTTTATAAACTATCTCCAAAAAACCGGGTCCAAGTTCTCGATGTACCTCCATCAAAATACCGTTGATTTGGTAAAATTCTTCCTTAAATATTAAATCATACATTTGGTTGCGAATTAAGAATAGTTGCCACGAATTACACGAATTGCCACGAATTGTTTTGCTTTTGGTAAAAGATTGCTACGAATTACACGAATTTCCACGAATTGTTTTGCTTTTGGTAAAAGGTTGCCACGAATTGTTTTGCTTTTGGTAATAGATTGCCACGAATTACACGAATTTCCACGAATTATTTTGCTTTTTGTAAAAAATTGCCACGAATTACACGAATTTCCACGAATTATTTTGCTTTTGGTAAAAGGTTGCCACGAATTACACGAATTACCACGAATTATTTTGCTTTTGGTAAAAGATTGCCACGAATTGCACGAATTGCCACGAATTGTTAGCATCCTTAGTGAAAATTAGAGTAATTAGTGGCTAAACAGTCAATGAATCACCCAAATATCAGGGACAGTATCCATTAACATCCTTAGTGCAGATTAGCGTAATTAGTGGCTCACAATTCGTCGGATTTAGTTCAATGAATGCTTTTTCTCACTTCACACTGTCATCCGGATTACCCACCATATCGCCTGGAACTACCCATTGGTCGAACTGCTCTGCCGTGAGTAAACCCAATTTTATGGCAGTTTCTTTTAGGGTGCTGTTTTCTTTATGTGCGGTTTTGGCAATTTTTGCGGCATTCTCATACCCAATATGCGTGTTCAATGCCGTTACCAACATCAAACTTTGGTCTACCAAACGCTTGATATTATCCACATTGGCTGTAATTCCTTGGGCGCAATTGGTGTCGAAGGACAAACAGGCTTGACCCAACAATCTGGCGCTTTGCAGCAAATTTGCAGCAATAACGGGTTTGTAAACGTTCAATTCAAAATGACCCTGGGAACCTGCGAATGTAACCGTTACATCATTTCCCATAACTTGGGCACAAACCATCGTCAAAGCTTCTGGCTGGGTAGGATTCACCTTACCTGGCATGATAGAAGATCCCGGTTCATTTTCAGGGATACTGATTTCTCCAATTCCACTGCGGGGTCCGCTGCTAAGCATGCGAATGTCGTTGGCAATTTTAAATGCACTTACAGCGCAACGTTTGATGGCTCCGTGCAATTCCACCATGGCATCATGTGCAGCTAGTGCTTCAAATTTGTTTACGGCTGTTACCAGAGGCAAACCTGTTTCAGTAGCTATCAATTGAGCTACCAATTCTGAATAACCTTTGGGAGTATTCAAACCAGTGCCAACAGCCGTTCCACCCAAAGCCAATTCGCGCGCTGGAACCATCGCGCGGTTTAATGCGCCAATTCCATTTTCAAGTTGCGCAACATATCCACTAAATTCTTGCCCCAAGGTGAGGGGAGTGGCATCCATAAAATGCGTACGACCTATTTTTACGATGTTTTTGAATTCACGGGCCTTGTGTTTTAATGTTGTTTTTAAAGCTTGCAATCCAGGAAGGGTATAATCTACGACTTGCTGAAAAACAGCAATGCTCATGGCAGTCGGAAAA
Source organism: Bacteroidia bacterium (assembly GCA_038317095.1). GTDB lineage: Bacteria > Bacteroidota > Bacteroidia > NS11-12g > UBA955 > JAGXTF01. Next base: position 24,366 of record JBBQBB010000005.1, read on the forward strand.
GTGTCGTTGCTGCTTTGCGATTTGTTTACATCGTCATTTGGATGCAATTCTTTGTTTTCATCGGTAAGTTTACCTCCTTTTAATACATGGGCTCTGTTGGCGATCACCTCGTTTAAATTCATATTGCTTTGGGTGCCACTGCCTGTTTGCCATATAACCAAAGGAAATTCCTTGTCTAATTTTCCTTCAATGATTTCATCGCAAACTTCGCATATAAGATCTTTTTTATCTTCGCTAAGCACGCCCAATTGGTGATTTGCCATGGCAGCGCACTTTTTTAGTACACCAAAGGCACGAATAATCTCCACAGGCATACTGCCTTCCGGACCGATTTTAAAGTTGTTGCGGCTGCGTTCGGTTTGTGCGCCCCAGTAGTGTTCGGCGGGTACTTTTACCTCGCCCATGGTATCGTGTTCTATGCGGAAGTCTGCCATCGTATTTCTTGCCGCGAAAATACTTAACTTATCGCAACGCGTTTGCAAATATTCTCTATTTTTTCGATTTGACTTTTATTCAATCAAATTTTTTAGATATTTGCCAAGTGCGAATTGCGTTTTTTAACCTTGCTTTTTCGCACCATAGAGCCAAAGGTATCCAAGCCGACTGAATGACTGGGAGTATGGTGGTTTGGTTTTAAAAACCGTTAACTTTGCAAGTATGTTTATAGTGCGTTCCTCTATTTTGATTGTTATTTTAAGCTTTGCAATGGTTGCAAATGCCCAATCAGGCAATTATTGCATTGAAAACCGATTTTCCGAAACCCCGATGTTTGACAGCAGTCAAATTGTGGTGCAGAAAAATGTAGTTTACAGTGTGCCAAAAAAATGGCCTGGAACGGGGGTGGATACATTAAAGCTAGATATGTATTACCCAAATTCTACGGCGGATGCCCTTGCATCAAGACCTTGTGTCGTTTTCTTTTATGGGGGTGCCTGGTTGTTGGGGTCCAAAGACGATGCCGGAATAAAGCAAAAATGTTTCGATTGGGCCAGACGCGGGTTTGTGGTTGCTGCTCCCAATTACAGACTGGGTTGGAATTGCGCAGCAACAGATTTGTTTGCCGTTTGTGTCCTTTGCCAAGGTGTTTATTACAATTTAAATACCGCGGTTTATCGCGGTGCACAAGATGGAAAAGCAGCAATGCGATGGATAGTGAACAATAAAAACACCTATAAAATAGATACTTCTGCATTGTTTGTGGGTGGGGAAAGTGCAGGGAGTTACAATGCTTTGCACACCGCATATTGGGATCATAAATACGCCAAAAAAGTTTTCAATGGCACGCCTTATTCCATTCTTGGAAGCATAGACAGCGCTGGGGCTTATCCTGGAACACCGTTTAGAATCAAAGCGGTTATCAATGCATGCGGTGCGGTGGTAAGCGACACTGGTCTGCATTTTAAACGCATACCTATGGTGGCTTTTCACGACCAAGCAGATTGTGTAGTGCCTTACCAAACCAACCAAACATTGAACTGCTGTGCTACAAGTTTCTTCTGGGCTAAGGGTTCGAAAGATATTTATACGGCATTAACCAATGCTGGTATTCCAACAGAGTTGCATACTGTGCCGGGTGTAACGCCGCAACATTGTTCTTACCCAAGCGCAACTTTAGTTAAAGAATCGAGTTGTTTTGTTAAGAAGATATTGTGCGGTTTAAGCCCTTCGGGCAGTACAAATTTCCCAGCAGTTCCTGCCATTAGTTGCAATTCACTTAAGTCGCTGAGAATGCAAGTTTACTATGCAACAGATATTGTGGTTTATCCTGTTCCTGCTTCAGATAAAATTAGGGTTTCAGGTAATTCTTTGAATCGAATTTTAAAAATAAATTTGATGGAAATGCATGGCAGAATTATATCTTCTTTTGAAATATCGAAAGGCTTAGAAAAATATGAAATAAATATTGCAGATTTGCCGAATGGCATTTATGATTTGCAATTTGTCGATGAAATTGGTTACCGCAACGCAAAGCGATTTGTTGTTTTGCGGTAAACATGGATGAGGTGGGAAAGCATATTTACGCATACCTGACTCCGGCAATGGTAGGGCTCAATCTGCCGCGGTGTGGAGAGGGCAGACGCAACGTTTTAGAGCAAATAGGTTTTTTGTTTCACGGTTATTAAATAGTTCGAAAAAAATTATGCACGCGCCCCTGCCTTTGCCGCAGGCAGGTCTGCGTAATTCTAACTTTTATTCAATAACCTAAATAAAAAAAATGCCCCACATTATAGCGGAGCATTTAAACAAACATGAAAAATATTTTTGTTTTTTATTTTATAACAAGTATTCTGCAACTGATTATTTTTTCTCCTTTTTTGCACCGCACAATATACACTCCTGTGCTCACATTGTTTAATTCAATGGTGTTTTTTTCGGGTGAAATTTGTTGCACTTTTTGAACCAAGTTTCCACGCAAATCATATATGGCTATTTCATCCATAACTTCATTGCTTTTAATCATAATTTTGTCTACTGCTGGATTAGGATAAACCTGCACCTGCCATTGTCCATTGGTAACAATTTCAACCGTTCCAGGTTTGTTCGGGTCTGGTGTTTGGGTTTGGTCTTTGCAACCATTCCATTTTGTGTTTTCTGAAATAATATTCACCATTAAATCATTCAAATACTGCATATTTTCTTTCACTCCAGTAGGTTTTTCATGTGCATTTCCTATGCCACTGTGATCTGTGATGTACACATAATTGCCATTCGTAGCAATAGCCATATATTTCATTAAAAATTCTGTACTTTGGTTTATTCCACTGGCAACAATGGGTATGATTTTAATGCCTTTTTGGGCTGCTTTTTCTGTATATTTTCTCACTTTAGCTTTATTTTCTGCACTTTCATGCGGGGGTGCATCTAGCACCAAAAACATGATTTTTGCTATCGCATTGTCACTCCATTTGAGTCCGTCAATGGCTGTTTCCATGGCATCGTCAACTGCTTCCGGAAAATCGCCTCCGCCACCTGCACTTTGGTCGAAAATAAAATTGGCTACCTGCGTAATATTTTCACTAAAATCAGATTTTATTGTCACATATTCATCGCCATGGTCTTTATAAAAAACGCTGCCCAAATTTAATTTTAAACAAGTATTGTTTTTCTTTACCCTGGTGGCAACATCCAACAATTCTGATTGCAAGTATGAAATCTCGTCGCCCATACTGCCTGTGGCATCTACCACAAATGCAACATCTGCAACGGCATCCACGGTGGATATAATGGGTAGGTTAAAAACATCTGCACCTCCACTAAACGGTTTTACTTTAAAATCATAGTTTTTTTCTTGGATTGCTACTACAATTTTATAATTTATAATTTCTTTGGAATCTGCAATTGAAAACATATTTGCCCACAGTTCAGCATGACCCAAATTGTCGGTAACAGTCTGCCAATACTTTGTTTTATGCTGGTCTGTTAGTTCCACCCGAGCTCCAATAATTGGATTGTTTTTGCTATCAAAAAATTGCACAGCAAAACGATTTTGGGTATTAAAGCCCCATGTTTTTTGGTATTCTGTAATGTTTGCTTCTTTATTTGTCTCGTTCCATTTGTCCCAATTGTCTAAGTCGCGCCAATTGCCCGCCGTTATTTGGCCTGCTTTTATACTTGAGCTGCCTTCCCGCGAAGATCCGCCAGTACTCATAAAGCCGCCTTCCATTGTGGAGGATGAAGCATCAACCCTGCTGCCACGCATTGCCACACCGCCTGTGCTCATTTCTCGTGCCGATGAAGGAATTGATTTTGCAAGTCCATCTATAAATGAAGTTCTTCTGTTTGAAATCCCAAAATTGCCAATTCCAGGGGTTTGTATGGCAACATGGTAACTGAAATTGTTGCCCATATGTTCTACTCCGCTGATTTTTAAATCACTTTCACCGGGTATTTTTACAAGTATATTGTATGTACCATTGGGGAGTTTCGTAAAATGGTAATTTCCCATTAAATCTACTGAAGCGGAGTCCAGAATTTGTCCTTTTGCATTAATAGCAAATGCCATTGGGTGGTCTGCCTTTAGGGCAATTTGGGTTTGGTGATAACGCCCTGCGAACGCGAATAGTCCTACTGAAACCGGAATGACTAGCGATTTTACAATCATTGATTTTCTCATGGATTTGGAGTTGAATTGGGGGTTGATACGAGATGAATGGAAAAGGTAAATGAGATATAGCCAGTTGTAAATTATTAAGGATTTACGGTTAACGGTCAATGATTAACGGTTAATTTTTAATTATTACGGGTGAATGTGGTGTATTGCACATATTTCTTGGGCAGATAGTGCTATCAATAAATTGCCCTGCGGCTTCTTTTAAGACTGTTTAAGCACCCGCTGAAGTACATACCTACATTGTGGATGCTACATTTGTACGGACTTTAAGTTAAGGCATTATATTGGCTCAGATCTGGCAAGCCGGTAAGCATGCTTCTAATATTTCCGTTAAACAAGTCCACCAATTGCGCAGATATGTCCTTACCAGAACTATTGGGCATAACATTAACATTGCCTGTGTTATTATAATCACCTTCATAGTAATCTAATGCAAAGGCAAATGCATCTCTTGCCATGTTGGCATGGGTGTTGCCGCTTAAATTGTAATAGCCATCTTTTCCAAAATCTAGGGTATAATCTAGTGTAGTTCCGTTTACAGATTTTAACCAACCGTGCATGGTATAGGCATAGTACATGCCTTGTACTTTCAATTCGCCAAGTTCGGTGCGTATTAGCGGGCCATGTAGATAATAGTAATATTTGGCGTCCTGTTCCCAATGCACGGCATCTCGGCTGGTTTCGACCTGAACAATTCTGTTGTCCCCATATTAAGTGTATCTATGGTGGTATTCATCCGCTAATCCTGGGTTAAAATCAACTTGATTTACCTTGCCACTTATAGGATTGTAATTATAATAAATATGCTGGTATTGCTCACAGATTGCACCAACAACTAGAATCTTTCAACTTTTTCCGCCTCGGCGGATTAACTTTTTCCGCCTCGGCGGATTAACTTTTAACTTTCAACTTCTCTATCTTTGCGGTACGAATTTATGGCAGATAAAAAGTTGTTGGATGCGCTGAGTTACCATGCCGATGGGCGACCTGGAAAAATTGAAGTTGTTACTACAAAACCTACCCAAACCCAGTTAGACCTTGCCTTGGCTTACAGTCCGGGTGTGGCAGAACCCTGTTTAAAAATTGCAGAGAATAAGGATGATGTTTACAAATACACCGCCAAAGGCAATTTGGTGGCGGTAATTAGCAATGGTACTGCGGTTCTCGGTTTAGGCGATATTGGCCCAGAGGCTTCTAAGCCTGTTATGGAAGGGAAAGCAGTATTGTTTAAAATATTTGCGGATATTGATGTTTTTGATATAGAATTGGATTGCACCAATGTGGATGATTTCGTGCGCATTGTAAAAGCCATGGAACCTACGTTTGGGGGTATTAATTTGGAAGACATAAAAGCACCCGAAAGTTTTGAAATAGAAGAACGTTTAAAAGCAGAATTAAACATACCTATTATGCACGATGACCAGCATGGCACTGCAATTATTAGTGGTGCGGGTTTAATTAATGCATTAAAAGTAGTCGACAAAAAAATTGAAGAAGTAAAATTGGTAGTAAATGGAGCAGGTGCAAGCGCCATTGCCTGTGCGAAATTGTTTGTGAGTTTGGGTGTAAAAATCCAGAATATGATGATGCTGGATTCGAAAGGTGTGATCCATGCAGGACGCACAGATTTGGATAAATACAAACGACAATTTATAACTGAACATGCCGATCGAACCTTGGAAGAAGCCATGGTAAATGCCGATGTTTTCGTAGGTCTATCCCGTGGCAATATTCTTACGGCAGAAATGGTGCAAAGTATGGCCAAAGATCCTATCGTTTTTGCAATGGCCAATCCAGATCCAGAAATCGACTATCATTTGGCGGTAGCTGCAAGGCCAGATGTGCTAGTTGCTACAGGTAGAAGCGATTATCCAAACCAAGTAAACAATGTGCTGGGATTTCCATTCATTTTCCGTGGGGCACTGGATGTACGTGCAACTGCGATTAACGAAGAAATGAAACTGGCTGCCGTGCGTGCCATTGCAGATTTGGCATTGGAACCTGTACCCGAAGTAGTGATGATGGCATATAACGATTATGACCTAGCTTTTGGTAGAAATTACATCATCCCAAAACCCATGGATCCGAGGTTGCTTACTACCGTTGCGCCTGCAGTAGCCAAGGCGGCAATGGAAAGTGGCGTTGCAAAAATGCCCATCACGGATTGGGAAGAATACAAAAACAAACTGCGCCGGCGCTTGGGCATCGACAATGATTTTGTGAACAGGTTAGTGCAAAGGGCGAGAAAGAATCCCAAACGGGTTGTTTTTGCAGAAGCGGAAGATGTTAAAATTTTGCGTGCAGCACAAGTTTGTGTTACTGAAAAAATTGCGCAACCTATATTACTTGGACGCCGAAAACGCATTCTTGAACTCATGGAAGAGAACAATATAGAGCTTGAGAATGCAACAATATTGGATCCATGGGAGGAAGATACACTTTGTGAAGAATTTGGAGCCTTGCTTTACGAAAAAAGAAAAAGACATGGCCTAACTGCCTTTGAAGCGGTAAAACAAATGCGCTACCGCAATTATTTTGGTGCTATGATGTTGGAAACAGGCAAGGCAGATTCTTTAATTTCAGGTTTAACCCGCAATTACCCCATTGCATTGCGCCCCATGTTGGAATGCATTGATGTAACTGGGGAGTACAAACGCATTTCTGGAATGCACATTGTAATGACCAAAAATGGACCGCTTTTTCTTGCAGATACAACGGTAAATATTGATTACAATCCACAACAATTGGCAGAATTGGTATTGAAAGTAAACAGCAGGGTGCGCAAATTTCAGATAGAACCCCGCATAGCTTTGGTAACCTACAGCAACTTTGGCAGCAGCAGAGGTCCAGCGCCGGTGCAAATGAAAGAGGCGGTAGATATTTTGCACGCCACACACCCAGAAATAATGGTGGATGGGGAAATGCAAACCACCTATGCACTGGATGGTGAAACCCGCATGAAACAATATCCGTTTAACAAATTGGGTGATGCACCTGCAAACACTTTAATTTTTCCCGGCTTGAACAGTGGAAATGCAGCATTTCAACTGATGCGAGGCATGGGTATGGTAGATATCATTGGTCCAGTTTTACTGGGTTTTGATAAATCCGTACATATTCTGCACCACACCAGCAATGTGCGCGAAATTGTAAACATGGTGGCATTGGCGGTAGTAGAAGCGCAAGAAAAAGGGTGATGACGTCATTTTTCTATTATTTATTCTCGTAAATTATGCAAAATCTAAACATTGAAATTGCGAAATTCGGAAGCCGAAATCAAATCCAGAGCATTGGCTTGAGGCATGAAGTTTTGCGCAAACCCTTGCACTTGGTTTTTGTTCCAAATTCGTTGTTAAAAGAAGAAAATGATACGCATATTGTTGCCTTAATGGACAATTTGGTAGTAGGTGTAATGTTGCTTACGCAAATTTATTCAAATGTGCTAAAAATGCGTCAAGTTGCGGTTTCTGAGAAATACCAATCCAAGGGAATTGGGCAAAAAATGGTGGATTTTGCAAAGAATTTGGCCATTGAAAACAATTGTAAAAAAATAGAATTGCACGCACGCGAAACGGCTGTCGAATTTTATTTAAACCTAGGATACGAAAAGGTGGGTGTGTGGTTTGAAGAAGTAGGGCTTGGGCATTGGAAAATGGTTAAGGAATTGTGATCCACCGCGGCGGAGTATACGATTAATGATCAATAGTATAATATTGTAGGATCTAATAAAACTTCGCAAAACGGAGACAAAAAGTGCAGAAAATAGGCAATTGACTCTGAAAGAGTCATTCATTAATAGAATTCATTAATAGAATTCATTCACAAAATCCGGTTTTCATTTCAAACAAATTCCCAATTGATAAATTTTATTTATAACCCACCCATTTGCGGTTGGTTTTGTCAAACAACCAATATATTCCATTGCAATAGCTGAAATTGAACATTTCATATACAACCGCTGTTTTAGGCAGATTTATGGTTTTGGTAACAAAATAACCATTAGCATTGATCAAATATATTTTCTTATTGGTAAAATCCAAAACACCAAATTCCATTTTAGGAATTCCAGTATAAACTAGGGTGGTGGAGTTTAAATCTTCTTTCTGACCTGGTAAGTTTTTAATTTCACCATTACTTTTAAACTCACCTGTGTTTCTATTATATATGTATATGTTTGATTCAGATAAAAAATAAACTTCGTCTTGCAAGGCGTTAAAGGCACCTGAGCTGTTATTGTCGGGTTGATATTCAGATTCATCATACTCATCCCATTCAAAAATGAGGTCTGTTTTTGCTTCGGGAAAACCACTGGATTCGATTTTTTTAGACCAATAACCGTCTGTTACACCATGTCCATTGCCTTCAACCGCGTTGGTTTTTGCATTATACCAAAAGCCTCTGACATCAAAACCTGTGTAAATCCCGGATTTCAATAATTTCCCTTTCGAACTAAATACCGAAATAGGAAACTTTTCATTTCCAGCGAATACGGAATAATACATCTTTTTTTGCGGGTTGTAGGCTACTCCAGCAGCATTGGAACCATCGCCAGCAGGCATGGTTAAAACTATAGTCTGTTTTAAAACTTTATCCTTTAGTGAGACTGAGCTTAAAACCAATAGAAGGGAAAGGGTAAGTGCAGAGGCAAATATTTTCTTTTTCATTTTATGGGATTTTAACTTTTTAGAGAAGCAAATATGAGATTAAATTCATTTAGAACCAAACCAAATAAATTTTAAGTGAATACACTCAAAGGAAGAAAAGCCCATCTCAACGATTCATAGTGAATCTGCGTGTTCTGCTCCTTATATTTGCATCCAATTTAATGGGAACCTTAATTACGATTTCACAATTCATTTTGGCATTGGCCATATTGGTTACACTTCACGAACTTGGTCACTACCTCGCAGCAAGGGCATTTGGTATTCGCGTAGAAAAATTTTACCTTTTTTTTGACGCCTTTGGTTTTAAACTTTTTAAATTCAAAAAAGGCGACACTGAATATGGTATTGGTTGGTTGCCCCTTGGCGGCTATGTGAAAATTTCAGGAATGATAGATGAAAGTTTGGATTCCAAACAATTGGCTTCGGCTCCCGAAAAATGGGAATTTAGAAGCAAACCGGCATGGCAGAGGCTGATTGTGATGATTGGCGGAGTAACCGTGAACCTAATACTTGGTATTGGTATCTTCATCGCACTTTTATGGTCTTATGGCGAAAGTTATATCCCCAACAAAATTGTGAATGAAATGGGTGGTATATACGCCAGTCCTGATGCCCGCAAAATGGGTTTGCAAAATGGCGATAAAATCATAAGTCTAAATGGCAAAGTGGTTACGGACCTTACCGGTGATTTCGGCGACCCCGATTTTTTAATGTCCAAAGAAAAAAATGTGTTGGTGAACCGCAAAGGAAAAGATACCACCATATCATTACCACAACATATAGAAAATTACCTGGGTAAGGACAAGTTGCCATTGGTGGAACTGCCTTACTTATTTAAGATAGGCGCAATTACAGGTGGCAGCAACGCCCAAAAAGCGGGTTTGCAAGCGGGGGATATGATCGCTGAAGTCAATGGAAAAGACAGTCGTGTATTTTATGTGTTTAAAGAATATTTGCTTGAGAACAAAGGCAAGGAAATTCTTCTTACAGTTGTGACAACCAAGGACGGTGTTAAAAAAATGAAGGCCAATGTGGAAAAAGATGGTACATTGGGTTTTCAACCAGAAACGTTTGGGTTTGAAGGAAAAGAGGTCAAAATTGATTATACATTGGGCCAAAGCATTACACATGGCACTGCCAAAAGTATGGGTGCCTTGGGTGCAAACATTAAAGCATTCGGAAAAGTATTTACTGGCGAAATGAGTGCCAAAAAATCATTGGGTGGACCTATAACCATTGCAAAAATGTTTGGCGCACATTGGATTTGGTTTAAATTCTGGACCCTTACCGCAATGCTATCTTTGGTGCTTGCGTTTATGAATATACTGCCTATTCCTGCGTTAGACGGCGGACATGTGATGTTCTTGCTGTACGAAATTATTACCCGTCGCCCCGTAAACGAAAAAGTATTGTACGTGGGTCAAATTGTGGGCATGGTGCTTTTGGCATCCTTGATGGTATTCATATTCTGGGTAGACATTGCACGCCTTTTTGGAATGTAATGTTAGATAAATTTGCTTTCTATGGCTTGCAGCCAGCGCTTTTGATAGATGAAGCTGCTCTAAGGTTGAAATACCTAGAATTTCAGCGATTGTGGCATCCCGATTTTTTTGCGTCAAATCCTATTGCCCAGTTGGATGCTGTTGCCAAAACGGCAAAGAACAATGAAGACTATAAAACATTGCAAAATTTCCACAACCGTGTTCAATATTTTTTGCAAGAATATGGACTTTGGAACGAAGGTGAAAAACATACCCTTCCCCAAGATTTCTTGATGGAAATGCTGGATTTGAACGATGAAATAGACTTAGCGAAAACAGGCAACAGCGAACAAAAAGAAAAGGTGAGAGTCCTATTGACTGAATCCATGAAATCCATAGAAAATCATTTAATTCAGCATGCCCAATTGGCAGATTCGGAGCCAAGCCATTGGTCTAAAGATTACTTTGGTCCGTTGCGCCAAACCTACGAAAAACTGCGTTATTTAACCAGGTTGAAAGGGAATTTGGACGGCAATAGCGAATATTGATGGGGTAATATCCATTTTTTGAATTCAACCAAAGAAATATATATTTTTTCACCACTGAGGCACGCTTCAATTGCCGACAATAAACCTAGCGTAGCTGTTTATTTCCTCTGCGTCCTTCGCGCCCCTGCCTTTGTCGCAGGCAGGTCTCTGTTTTTTTTACAATCATTTCATCCCTTCGGGATTGGGTTTTGGTGCCATATATAGTCCTATATTCTAGAATTCAACCGATCAAACTTGTTTTATCGGAATTCACGACTACAGCGGAGTTGCGCATTTTTACCGCGTAAATATAGTAGGAACTGGTTTGGCGAATTTTTTGCCAAATAAATTAATATGCCATTCAAACTTCTCTTTCAGGAGAGGGTGCCAGCGCCTTTCATTGTCGGCGGGTGAGGGCGAAAAAGTACGACAAACTCCCAAATGGAAAAGGAGACACAAATAAGGATAACATTTTTTTTATAAGACCAGCCTCATTCTTTTCACTTAAAATTCCCTAACATTGCACTATGGCTGAACCCAAAACATTGATTCTCGACCATAATACCATTTTAACCAAAATAGACCGCATTGCTTGTGAAATCTGCGAAAAACACACCGATTCTGCCGGTCTGCTTGTTGTAGGTCTCAATGAACGGGGTTTTTATTTGGCCTCGGCGTTGGTAAAAAAAATGGAGCAAATACTTCCAAGTATCGCAACTACTCTTGTCCAAGTGGTATGCGAAGGCAAAAACAGCCCTGCGTACTTAACCGAAACAAACTTTCACAATGAGCATGTATTGGTAGTAGACGATGTAATAAATACTGGCCGCACTTTGATGATGGTATTGCAGCACATATTTGAACAAAAGCCCCTATCTATCGAAACTGCCTTTCTTGCCAAGCGAGAACACCGAAGTTTTCCGGTAAAGGCAGATTATGTAGGCATATCCTTGGCTACAACCATGTTAGAGCATGTGCATTTCGACAATTCCAATCCAGAATCTTTGAATGTTTTTCTGAATTAATGCCTGAAATTTTCAGGTATTGTATTTAATCTCTATTTTAGCCAACTTTAACACCTTGTTGTATCACTTTAGGGCAAAGTAAACAAACATAAAACGACGAATAAAAAATATGAATACACAGACTCAAACAGGAAAAGGACACCCCAAAGGCTTGTACTTTTTGTTCTTCACAGAAATGTGGGAACGATTCAGTTATTATGGAATGAGGGCAATCTTCATTCTGTTCATGACCAAAGTTTTGTTAATTGACGATGTAAATGCCTCACAAATTTATGGCAGTTACACGGGCTTGGTTTATTTAACCCCGCTATTGGGTGGTTATCTCTGCGACAGATACCTTGGCAATAGGCATAGTATTATTATAGGCGGTGGGCTTATGGCATTGGGTCAATTTTGTATGTTTCTAAGCGCTTCAAGTGGGCACGACGGGGGCACTGCCATTATGTGGATGGGTCTGACTTCGTTAATTATAGGAAACGGATTTTTTAAACCCAATATATCAACAATGGTAGGTCAGTTGTATCCAGAAAATGACCGAAGAATTGACAGCGCATTTACTATTTTCTACATGGGTATCAACTTAGGTGCATTCTTTTCACCCCTGGTTTGTGGTTCAATGGATTTTAAATGGGGCTTTTTGGCCGCTTGTATAGGCATGATTATTTCCTTGATTGTTTTTATCATGTATCAGAAAAAATACCTGATTTCTGAAATGGGAAAAGAAATTGGTTTGCCAGTAAAAAAACTAGATGTTACCGGTATTCTTTCAATTTTGGGATCAATTGCTTTGGTATATTTTATGTTAAATTTTAAACAAATGTTTAAAAGCAATATTGATATCATAAGTTATTTTATTTATGGTGCAATGGTTATTATGCCCTTTGTTATTTTGCTAGACAAAAGCCTGACCGTAATTGAAAGAAAAAGAATTATAGTTATATTTATTCTAGCATTTTTTGTTATTTTCTTTTGGGGTGCTTTCGAACAAGCAGGTGCATCGCTTACGTTATTTGCAGACAGGCAAACCGACCGTCATATTATGGGTTGGGAAATGCCTGCTTCTTATTTTCAATCTATCAATCCGCTTGGTGTAATCCTCATGGCTCCGCTTTTTACGCTTATTTGGGGCTTTTTATATGTTAGAAAATTAGAACCTTCTTCACCCAAAAAAATGGCCTTAGGTCTTTTACTCGTGGCTCTAGGTTATATAATTATTGCCATTGCAGTAAAGGGTTTAGGACTCGATCATAAAGTTTCCATGTGGTGGCTCGTAGGTTTGTATGTCATTCACACAATGGGAGAATTATGTTTGTCGCCAATTGGCCTGTCTATGGTTTCTAAATTAGCGCCATTGCGCTTGTCTTCATTAATGATGGGTACTTGGTTCTTGGCTAACTCCGCTGCCAATAAATTTGCAGGAACTCTAAGCGCATTAATTCCTCCCTCTGGTCCGGTTGATGGTGCTAAGCCTATCGTATATCCATCCTTTTTGGGCTTTCAAATTACAAATTTGTACGAGTTTTTTACTCTATTTATTATCATGACTGGTATTGCTGCCGCTATATTATTTGTTCTTAGTGGTTGGTTGGAAAAAATGATTGTTGTAAAACACGAAGATGTTCAACCTATTATGCATAACGAAGATATAAATCCAGATAATACAGAATCGTAATTGATTCAAACGGATTGCTAAAAAGCCGCCAAACGAACTCTTCGTTTGGCGGTTTTTTTTTGTGAAAACAATCGGCTATTATTGCTTTTTATTATGTTCAAAAAACACCCTGCAGCGCTGCCTTTCTTGTTTTTCTCCGAAATGTGGGAACGATTTGGCTATTACCTTATGATTGGTATTTTTACACTATACCTTAAAGACGCCAAATCGGGTTTTGAAATGAGTGAAAAAGACGCTTCTAATTTATACGGTACTTTTATAGCACTGGTATTTTTTACCCCGTTTATTGGTGGCTTGGTTGCCGATCGATTGTTGGGCTACAGGCGTTCCATAATCATGGGTGGCGTGCTTATGGGTGTGGGTTATTGCCTCATGAGCATTCATAATTTATCCATGCTTTATACTGCCATGACCTTTGTTATCATTGGCAATGGTTTTTTTAAACCCAATATTTCCACCCTGTTGGGAAATGTGTATTCCACCCCCGAAAATATGCACCAGAAAGACGAAGGCTACAATATCTTTTATATGGGAATCAATGTTGGGGCATTTATCTGTAACTTTTTTGGGGCTGCACTTTACACCACCATTGGCTGGAATGCTGCTTTTATTGCTGCTGGTGTGGGTATGTTCATCGGAGTTGTTGTATTCCTCTCTGGTACCCGCCACTACAAGCATTTTGACGTAAAAGTAGAACCCAAACCTGGCGACATGTCCATTGGCAAAATAGCTACAATGGTGCTTTTTCCTTCGTTAATTGCCGGTGTCATTGGTTGGTTTATTCCAGGTAAAATATTTGATTCGGACAGTACCGATGCCTTTATTTTTGCGTGTATTCCCGTTGTTTTATTCTATGCTTCGTTGTACTTTAAGTCTAGCCCAGAAGAGAAAAAACCAATGGGTGTTATGCTTGTCATTTTTGCTGTGGTGGTTATGTTTTGGGCTGTGTTTAAACAAAATGGCACTGCACTCAATACTTGGGCCGATAATTATACGGACCGAAGTGTGCAAGGAACTTCACAAACCATTCTTTCTAGTTTAAAACAAACCAAAGAAATCGAGTATAAAAAAGATTCAGTGGCTTTAATAGATGCACAATTTAGAAAAACCAAAGTAGACGGAAAGGTGGTAAAAACAGTGGATTATCCCAATTATTTTAAGAACGATGCCCATGCCCAAGATTTGAAAATAGGAGCCAAGGTTTCCATTTGGAGCACCAATATTAGCCAATCTTTCAATCCGTTTTGGGTGATTTTTTTAACCCCATTCGTGGTTATGTTTTTTGGTTTTCTGCGCAAAAAGAAACGAGAACCTACTATTCCTACAAAAATTACCATGGGTCTCATTGTTTCAGCGCTTTCTGTTTTGGTAATGGTTGCAGCCGTAAAAGTGGGTGGCAATGGGGCAGAAAAAGTGAGTTTTTGGTGGCTCGTAGGAACTTACGGTGTGGTTACCATTGGCGAGTTGCTTCTCAGTCCTATGGGTCTTTCCCTTGTTTCTAAATTAAGTCCGCAACGGTTTACCTCCTTGATGATGGGAGGGTGGTTCTTGTCCACGTCCATAGGCAATAAATTGTCAGGCGTTTTGGCCAGCCAATGGGATGCATACCAAGATAAGGCCGCCTATTTTTGGTTGAATTTTATACTGCTTGGGGCTGCTTCCGTATTGATGTTGCTGATGTTGAAAAAACTCAACAATGCTATAAAATAATTGCAATTTATTTAAAAGATTTATTAAACTATCCATATGGAGAATCATACTGAACTCGAGAAAATTCAGAATTTTCAAGGTCCTTATCCAAAGCAACTTTGGTACTTGTTTTTTAGTGAAATGTGGGAACGCTTTTGTTTTTACGGCATGCGCGGTATGCTCACTTTTTTTATGGTGCACCAGTTGATGATGGATGAGAAAGTTGCCAATTTACAGTACGGAGCCACCCAAGCATTTGTATATGCGTTTACCTTTATTGGCGGCCTTTTTGCCGATAAAATTTTGGGATTTAGGAAGTCCCTTTTTTGGGGTGGATTGTTGATGATTGTGGGAAGTATCATTCTGGCAGTTGACCCGAAAGAGTTTTTCTTTTTGGGTATTGGTTTTAACATTGTAGGGACTGGTTTTTTTAAACCCAATATTTCTACCATGGTGGGCAGCCTATATAAGGAAGGTGACAGCCGCAGAGATGCTGGTTTTTCATTGTTTTATTCCGGTATTAATATTGGTGCATTATTGGGTGGATATGCATGCATTACCATCGGCAAAAATTACTCCTGGCATTTGGCGTTTGGCCTTGCCGCAATTGTTATGGTTATAAGTTTGATTACTTTTGTTTTTACCCAGAAATCTATGGGTCCCATTGGTTTGTCCCCGTTTAAAAATGCAACCGATGGAAAGAACCGCAAATGGTACGATTATGCTGTGTATCTTGGTTCCTTGGCTATTATTCCGTTGCTTATGAGCATGGTAGCCAAAACAGAATATACCGATTGGTTCATGTATATCATTGGTCCATGTGCGTTGGGGTATATATTTTATGAAATGTTCAAATGCACCGTTGAAGAAAGAAAAAAATTGGCAGCGGCTTTGGTTTTTATATTTTTTTCTGTGCTTTTCTGGGCTTTTTTCGAGCAAAGCGGAGGCTCATTGAGTTTGTTTGCCGCCAATAATTTAAACGACCGTTTGTTGGGCATCAAATTGGATCCAAATGGGGTAAACAATGCCGCAAATTCCTTGTTTGTAATTCTATTTAGTTCTTTGCTGGGATTGGGTTGGGTTTGGTTAAATAAAAGAAAAGCAGAACCCAATACGGTGATTAAATTTGGCCTTGGATTCCTATTTCTTTCTGCCGCTTTTTATATTTTTTACGCTACCAAGTTTTTTGCAAATGCGCAGGGCATGACCTCGTTGGATATTTTTACTTTGGCCTATTTTGTCATTACCTTGGGTGAGTTATGCTTGTCGCCCATTGGTTTGTCTATTATGACCAAATTGTCGCCTACCAAACTGCAAGGCGTAATGATGGGAATGTGGTTTTTGGCCAGCGCCTACGGCCAATATGTTGCTGGAATTTTAGGTGCAGGTATGACTGTGCCAAAAGAGAATGCAACCGCAATGGAAAAGCTAGAAAGTTATACTACCGGATATGGCCAATTGGCAGTGTACGCCTTAATAGCTGGTGTGGTATTAATTGCTATTTCACCATTGGTTCGCAAACAGATGGGCAATGTAAAATAGACGTTCGTCGTAATATTTTATTAATTCATACGTTATAGTCTCTCAGGCATTAAAATTGTAAAACAAATACCTATGTATAAATACATCATCTTCACATTTTTTTTCATGTTCAGTTTTGCGCTTTCGGCCCAAGAAATTGCCGGGGACAGTATCTTTATAGATGATACAATTTCGGTTGCTGAAACACCGCGCCTGCGAAAATACCCTGCCCGACTGTGGGAAGTAACAGGCAATGGTTTAAAACAGCCCAGTTACTTGTATGGTACAATGCACGTAAGCAAAAAATTGGCATTTAACTTAGGTGATACTTTCTACCGTGCACTTCAATCGGTGGATGTGGTAGCTTTAGAATTGCAGATTGATAGTTGGTTGAACAACATTGGCAGAAACAAAAACCAAAATGAAGATGACAGGTTTAGGGAATCTTCTTATGACTATAATGGAGGTGGTAGAGGGGTTTACAGTTCTGCTCTAGACCTAAATGGCAGTGGATTGAATGATATAATTGGCGAACTGAATAACTACGATTATATGGGAAATTATCTGCTCTATAGACAAGGTTACCAATCGCCCAATTACACCGAAAAAACCTATGTAGATATGTACATACACCAAACCGGGAAAAAACTGGGAAAGTACTGCACTGGATTAGAGGATTTTGAAATATCTAGCAGAATGGTGTCGCGCAGTGATTGGCGGGAAAGGATGTTGACACATAAAAGCAATGCTGAAAATGGAGGAAGATTTATGTACGGTTATGGCGAGGATCCATTGGAAACAGCCTATAGAGAAGGCGATTTGGACATGATAGATTCCATGGATCGAACGGGTGGATCAACCAAGTTTTACCGCAAATGGATGCTTTTTGAACGCAATAAAGTAATGGCAAATGAATTTGAACGCATTACCAAAACCAAAAGATTGTTTGCAGCAGTGGGTTGTGCCCATTTGCCTGGCGATAGCGGTGTCATTGAGTTTTTGCGTAGAAAAGGTTTTGTATTAAAGCCTATTTACGACAATGTTGGCGATTACGCTTTCAAGCAAAAGATAAAATTGGATGCCATCGGTTTTCCAGTTTCATTTTCCAAATATTATTCGCATACAGGAGAATTAGAGTTTGCATTGCCAGGCAAACCCGTAGACAGGAGTTATGCAAACAAAGAAGAAATATTTTATGCAGATGTGGCAAATGGTGCGTATTATGTGTTAAA
Source organism: Bacteroidia bacterium (assembly GCA_038317095.1). Lineage (GTDB taxonomy): Bacteria > Bacteroidota > Bacteroidia > NS11-12g > UBA955 > JAGXTF01. Next base: position 42,288 of record JBBQBB010000005.1, read on the forward strand.
AAGAATGCCTTGGTTTGGCAATTTAAAAGGGGTGAGCCGAGAAAAGTTTTTAAAACAAATTGACAGTGCTTTGTTTGAGCATGTACCAGGCGATATTACATCCAAAGAAAAATTAAAAATCAATGGCAATCCGGCTTTATTGATAGGCAATAAAACAAAAACAGGTGAGACACAGAAACATTTATTTTTGATATTGCAAAACCATTTGTGGTATGTAAAATTGAGTGCAACCGGCAATTATGCAGAAAGCAAAGAAGCCAAAGAATTCTTCAAATCTGTAGTTTTAAAACCTATAAAAACAGCATGGAAAACATACAGCCCGCCTAGTGGTGGCTACAGTTTAAATTGGCCAACTTCGGTGGATATTAAGCCCTATTCTTTCGATACTTCTACGGAATTTAAAGGACATGAAAACTTGGAATTTACGGATGCAAAGAACAATTACTATTTTCTGAATCAAATTCAATCCAACAATTTAGAAGCAGATGCCGACACATTTCATATGCGTCAAATGGCAGTTAATTGCGCATTTTACAATGAAGGTAAAATGGAGAAATTTGAACTTAAAAAAATCGCGGGTCATCAAGCCGCTACGGCCAGTATTTATTTGAAAAAAAGCAAGAAATATTTGCATCTTTTGCTGGCAGCGGATAAAGATGTATATTATTATTTGGGAGAATATACAGCGGATAAAATGCCGGAACAGAATTTTATGGGTTCATTTCAATTTATAGATTTTAAATACAAATACAAAGCCCTAAAAAAATTCGATTCAACCGCAGGTTTTTCTTATGCCAGGCCAGACTGGGCTGCAATAGACAAACGTGGCCGTGTTTTTCGCGAGGAGCAAGAAATGAAACGTAAAGAATTGGTTTATCCCGAGGAGGGATATGATTTATATGGCTTCAATAGACCCAACGATACACTATCTCCACATTACAAAAGCGTGCCTCAAATTCTTTTAAACTCTGGCGAAGCTGTAAGCATTCTTAGCTGGTATTCTGGAGCCATAGCGAGCCAATCTAATTTTAAAGAAATGAAAAAGAATGGGGTTTTAAAAGGAAAGGTAATTGACAATAAACGATACAAAGAACTAAATGATTCTATAAGAATAAAAACAATATTAGATTACAAAAAAGAGAACAAAGCCAAATATTATGCGCACAACCAAATACAAGTTTATTTAGATACTTTATTTTGGAAGAACAATTGGATGGTAAATGAACTAATTACTGGGTATAATATGAATTCTATTAGAAATTATTATTTTTCTGCTAGTGATGAAGTCAACTCTATAATTGCCAGCACCAGCTATGATGTAAATCGTGGGATTTCTGTTTATGTAAAAAACATCCTAGAAAGTGTGGATTATAAAGATAAAAAAAGGATGGAATTGGATAGCCAACAATTCGCAATTAAAATGTTAAAATGGCTAAATAGCAGAGACAGTCTGGATCTTTTCAGAGCTATGGATTACGGCTATAGTGTAAATATTTTACCTAAAGAATTTAACGATAGTTTATTTAAGTTGATGGCCAAATTTAGTAAAAATACAGATTGGGGCAGTGAATATGCAGAATTGTTAGAAAACAAACTTGTTAAAGACGCATATCTGCCGCTAATTCAATATTACATGGATAAATTTAGGCAATCGGGAGACACAAGCGAAGTGCAGGCAAAAATGCTAACCAAATTGGCAACTTTGAAAAATAAAACGGCTATGGATACCTTGATGTACTGGTTGCTCGAAGAAACCCCGCTGGCTCCAGAAAATAGTTATAGCACTTACACATTTGGCGGAATAATAAACAGCGCTTACGATACCTTAAAACTATGGAAAAACTATTATAAACAAATGCTGCCTTTGTTGAGATACAAAGAATACCGCGAGCCCATTATGGCTTTGGGTATAACCTTGTTGGATAGCGGCATGATAGATAGTTCAGTTTTTAAAGGTATGATCTCTGAATTGACTTTGTCTTTTAGAGACGATTTAAAGCGCAAAATGTCGAAAGCACAAAACAGTTATTATCCCGGTACCTCCTACAATGGCGGTAAGGGAAGTTTGAATGCAGATAGATACCAATATGGCAGTTTTGGAAATACATTATTCAACAATTCAGGCACAAGTTGGACTACAAATTCTGAGGCATATAGCGATTATGCTACTTATGAAAGTGAATATTATTTAAACAGTAGTACTGGAAATTCTATGTTGAATGTAACCAGCAGAATGCCGATTACCAATTATTATACACGCAATTATGGAGCATCCAATTCTGAAGCCAATGGTTTGTACGATAAAGCTAAAATATTGATTAAATATTACGCCCAAGATGCGGATGTAGCCAAACGATTGAACCGCATATACCAATTAAAAAACAAAGAAGAAAAAATGCAGTATTTGGATTTGTATTTGAAAAACAAAATCTCCATTCCAGATACCATGTACACCCATTATTTGGCTAAGAAAGATTGCGAATTTGGGTTTGTTCAAATGCTAAGAAAGAGGGGAGAGGTGAAAAAAATACCTGCTAATTATTTTGAAGAAATGAACTATGTAAATTCTTTTGTTCATTACAACCATTTTTCTGAAAGTGGGGATAGTGTTGTGTTTGTGGGTAAGAAAGCAGCCGGAATAGAAGGCGAAACGGGGAATTTGTATTTTTGGAAATCGAGGTTGAAGGAGAAAAAAGGAGAGAAGTTGGATTTGCCTTGGAACTATTCTATGGTTTGGATAGGCCACAAAGACACGATTAGCAAGCTTGATTTTCCACGGTATTTTAAATTTGATATTGCCTTAAATAAAAAAACCACCATGCGTGAAATCATGAACAATGAAGCAGCGGAATTGGAGTTTTGGAAACATTATTATTGGGAACCGTTGTTGAAAAAAGAAACTGAAAAAGTATACGGCGGTTCCGGCTGGGATGGTGAATGATGGATAGATGAATCTTTTAAATACGCAGGTTGTTTTTTGAGTTTGGGTTTATTCGTAGATCACTGGTTTTATTTTGCAATTTAAGAAGGGCTGACATTGAAAATTGGCTAAACATTCAGATTATAGTAAAGTTAGAATTCCTACTGCACCATCGCCACAGCTTAGGAGTCCCTTAACCTCGCTTGCAAAGACCTAAAATGGGTTCTCAAAGATCACCAAATAGTATTAGAAGTATAGATTTCTAGAAATACGAAGCAGTGTCAAAATGATCAATTGATGGCCGGGATTTAAGAATCCGGCTGGGCGAGGCGTGGGAGTCACACGTTTTTTTAGAAAAAAAGACATGGGACTTGGTTTTCTTTTTTCAAAATAAAATTCCATTTACCCTACTCCTTTAAGATGGTGCGTGCGCTTTTCTGCGAAGGAGGGGAAGGCCGCAAAAAGAATGACAAACACCCAGAAATTTATTCAGAATTGTGAAAAGCGGGACGCCTTCTAAAAATCCGACCCAAAATCCGTAATTTTGCCCCTTTATTCAAATGGAAATATTCGAATCCGTTCAATCGGGAAATAAAAGTATTTGTATCATTGGCCTAGGTTACGTGGGTCTTCCAATCGCTTTAGAATTTGCCAAAAAATTTAAAGTTGTGGGCTTTGATATTCACCAAGGTCGTGTGGATTTAATGCGCAATAACATTGACCCTAGCAAAGAAATTCATGCTTCTGAATTTGTGGGTCGTGATATTAGTTTCACTGCCAATATTGAAGATATTCGTGATTGTGGAGTTTATGTGGTTGCTGTTCCCACGCCCATAAACGACTCAAACGAACCAGATCTTTCCCCATTGTTGGCCGCCAGTAGGACAGTAGGTAAAGTGATTTCGAAAGGCGATTATGTAATTTATGAAAGTACCACTTATCCTGGGTGTACAGAAGAGGATTGCGTGCCCGTGATTGAAGAAATTAGCGGATTAAAAGGGGTTGTGGATTTTAAAATTGGGTATTCTCCAGAAAGAATCAATCCGGGGGATAAAGAACGTCCCTTACCAAAAATATTAAAAATTGTAAGCGGTTGCGACGAAGAATCCCTGCGCAATATTTCTAAATTGTATGGCAGTATTATCACCGCCGGAATCCATGAAGCCACTACCATTAAAGTAGCAGAGGCTGCAAAAATCATTGAAAATACGCAACGCGATGTAAACATTTCGTTGATGAACGAATTGAGTTTGATTTTTACCAAAATGGGCATCAACACATTTGATGTGATTGAAGCTGCGGGTACCAAATGGAATTTTCATAAATATTCGCCAGGCCTAGTTGGCGGTCATTGTATTGGTGTTGACCCTTATTATTTGTTGCACAAAGCAGAAGCATTGGGTATCCATCCACGTGTTATCGCAGCAGGGCGATTTACCAATGATGGAATGGCAGCCTACATTGCCCAAAGGGCCATTAAAAAATTAAACAAATTGGGCAAAGTGGCTATAGATTCTAGGATTCTCATTATGGGCGCAACGTTTAAAGAAAATGTTGCGGATATAAGGAATAGCAAAATTGTTGACATTGTTAATGAATTGAAATCCTATTCTGTAAATGTGCATGTTGTAGACCCACACGCCGATTCTGAAGAGTTAAACCATGAATACGGTTTTACTTTGGCACCGGGCATTGAGGGTAAATACGATGGAATAATATTGGCAGTTGCGCATGACGAGTATAAGGCTTTGCCCGCATCTTGGTTTAAAGAACAATGTTCGGCCGATGGATTTTTAATCGATTTAAAAGGATTGTACCGAAACCAAACTGCAGAATTGGGATTGGAATATTCCTCTTTGTAAGTTAAAAGTGATTTTACAGGCACTCCCAAATTTAAGAACATCTATGTTTCCTGTGCCATCAAAAATGAGCCATAAATGGTTTGTTATTCAATTCAATGGCATTGTTTTCTTTAAATAATGAATGTGTTTCAAAAAGGGACAATAAATACCCAATTTAACTGTTAAAACTATAGCTAAGTAGTTTTGGCCGATTGCATATCAATTTAAAATAACAACACAATTATTCCCAATTTTCGCTTAAAATGGGCCATTAATAACTCCAGCGGAGTTGCGCTTTAATAGATAGATCGCAATGACAAACACCCAGTACAAATTATACCAAATTTGATAATCATATTTTGAAGAAAAAAGAAAAAGCCACACAGAGTGGCTTTACCATATATCCCCTCCGGAAAGTAGGGATTTGTTTTTTAAAATTTTAGAAATCGGAAATATCCAAACCGCTAGAAATAACATCTGTATCTTTTGTATTTCCAACATTCCCCATTGAAATTACATTGGTGTTTTGAATGTTTTCATTTTCATGGTAATCAATGATATTAGGAACGGCAAAGCTGCCACCAGCAGGACCCGATATATCAACAAGAATCTCATTCCCATTTCCAAACGATACACCCAAACCACCCATTACCTCTTTTCCATCTACAATTTCGTTTGATAAATTGTCCAAGTTGTGTTTTTCTTCGTGGCTCATAATTTTATTGTTTATTGATTCAAATTTAGGATAAAAAATATTGCCAACCGTAGAGTTCCAAATTTTTATCCTCAAAAGGTATAATTTTTAATGAATAGGATATTTTGGGTTATAAACGTAAATGGTATCTATTTTTTGGCCACTCCGCTTCACCGCGGGTTTAGTACTAAAAGCAAAAAGCCTACTATGGTGCACAGAGGCATTGACCTGCATTTAGCAAAAGGGATGGCCACAAAGGCACGAAGCCACGAATGTTTTAATGTTATTTTTGGGTTCTTTGCGCCTTTGCCTGAAAAGTTTTGGTCACAAACGAAACAAAGCCTAAACGCCGAATTTCCGGATTTTAACTGTCAAACGCCACTCTAAAGGAATCAATCTTCATCAACAACTTCTGCCACCACAAACGTGCTGCCACCCACAAACACAATGTCTTCCGCATCTGCCGCTGAAATGGCTGCCTGCAGTGCTTCTTTTACACTAGACCAGGCTTGTCCTAACAATCCATATACAGTTGCCCTTTCTTGCAACACTCCGCTATCCAAACCCCGCATGATGTTGGGTTTGCAGAAGTAATACTTGGCTTCTTTTGGAAACAAAGGCAGTATTTTGCTTAAATCTTTGTCATTCACCACCCCCAAAACAAAATGCATTTGATGGTGCGGCAAAGCCATAAATTGTTTAAGTACTGGAATTAAACCATGGTCGTTGTGCGCCACATCTGCAATTACCAAAGGCTGGGTTCGCAAAATATCCCATCGCCCTTTGATTCCGCTGAGTAATTTTACATTTTCCAAGGCATTTATAATTTTATCGTCTGCCAATGCCCAACCCAAATCCCGCATGGCTTGCACTGAAGCATAAACGGTGGCCAAATTTTTTCTTTGATAATCTCCTTTTAATGCAAAACTATTTATCCAGGCTGCTGGAGCTTCAATGGCTTTAATCAGTTTGCTGTTTTCAACCCCAGCTTTGATTTCAAATACAGGTTTCGTTTCATCGTCCCACTCGCCTATAACAACTGGAACTCCCAGTTTTATTATACCCGCTTTTTCTGCGGCAATTTTGGTTTTTGTATCACCCAAAAAATCCATGTGGTCGAAACCAATATTGGTAATTACCGATAATTCGGGAGTAATAACATTGGTGCTATCCAGCCTGCCACCCATGCCCACTTCTACAATGGCGATATCCACTTTTTGTTCTGTAAACCATTGGAAAGCCATGGCCACTGTCAATTCGAAAAAGGATGGATTTAATTCTGCAATCAGGGGTTTCATTTTTTCAGTAAAATCCACCACATATTGTTCTGCAATCATGACTCCATCTATGCGAATGCGTTCCCTAAAATCAAATAGGTGAGGAGAGGTATACAGTCCGGTTTTGTAGCCGTTAGCAGTAAAAATAGCCGCCAATGCGCTGCTGGTGCTGCCTTTGCCGTTGGTTCCAGCCACATGGATACTTTTAAAACCATTTTCTGGGTTGCCCAATGCTGCGCAAAGGGCAACAGTATTATTCAAATCTGCTTTGTACGCAGCTTTGCCAATGTGCTGGTAAACCGGCAGACGGGAAAATAAATAATCTAAGGTTTCTGAATAGGTTTTTGAAGAACTCAAATCTTCGACTTCACTTCAATGTAAATCAATCCACTTTCTGGGCACTTTTCGCCCACTTTTTCAAAGTGCGAACTTCTTAAAAAGGTGGTTACCACGCTTTGCAAGCCGCCAACGCTGCCGTTGTAGGTTGTGCCTCTAGACCCATATTCGGTAACACTCCAGTTACCACCACAATCTACTTGCACTCTACAAACAATTGTACCTTGTCCATCTGCATTGACTCTGCGCAAATCGCTGGTTAGTTTGTAGTTTGTAAAATCGTAACCATACAACCCATTTCCACCTACACGTTTGCCATGGTTGCCTGTAATTCCAGTATTTCCTGGTCCGGGGCCCCAGCCTTTGTTTCCAGTTCCGCCATTTATCCCATTGGGGTCGCCGGCGTTTTTGCCTTTGCGGTTGCCTATTTTTCCCAATTTACCCTTTAATGCTGGGTCTTCGCTGGCGGATGTGCTAGATGGTGGGTCAATGGGAGGGAGGTTAACTGTTTTTTCCCCTTCGCTGGTAATGATTTTGCCTTCACCACCAGATGGTGTAGATGACCCACCATCGCTGGTAGCGCCTCCCAATGCCGGTGGAGTAGGTGATGGACCGCCTTGCTCGGGGGACCCGTAACCAGCATCAACCAATCCCAAATCTACCTCAACCACACCTTGTTTGGTTTCGAACGGGGGATTGGGTATTACTATTTTCACAAACCAAAGTAAAAAAATTAAAGCGGCAGCAATGGCAATGGCCAATGCACCTGAAGTGAGTTTTTGCTCAGTAGTGGATGATAGCTTTTTGTCAATTATATAAACTGTCATGTAATTAGGAAATTAATTAGATAAGGTTAATTCTCTCATAGCCACGCTAGATCCATGAAAACCAGGCATGGTTTGCATAAAATCTGAAGCTGCTTTTTCCGATTGAAATCTGCCAAGTATTACGCGGTAAAGTGAACTTTTTTCTGGTTTGAAAACGGTTGCATTTACCCCTACTTTGTTCCATTTGGCACATTCTTTTTTTGCCATATCTTCGCCAATGTAGGTGCTGCCAATCAAGTAGAATTTACCAGATTTCTGTTCCATAGCGCTGCGATAATCTGTGGCACTCACAATTAAAGATTTTACTTCTGAAGGTCGAACCATTGCCACATCGCTTTTGTTTGCGGGTTCTGTATTTTTCTTCAACCTCTCCTCTTTTTTAGGAGCTTCTGTTTTTTTAGTAATTTTAGTCTCAGTATTTGTTGAAGCAACCTCTGCGCTTAGAATAGGTTGTGATGTATCCGTTGCAGGTGCATCTGTTGAAGCCGCTTCTATTTGTGGAGTGGATTTGGTTCCAAAAAACTGACGACCAAAATACCAACCCGATCCTGCCAAAGTAAGTATTGCAAAACCAGCGGCTACTTTCCAAATCCAACCGCGATTTGGCTGCGTTTCAGCCAATTCTAGTACTTGCGCATCTTCAAATTCATCGGTTTGCGTTATTGCTGGCGCAGCCTGATGAACAACTTCTACCTTTTGCTCTGCAACTTGCGTTTCTTTGGATTTTGTCAATTCGTCTAAGCGAATTATGGGTAAACCAAAAGATGCCAAATCTAAATTTAATGCTCCTGAAGGGATGAAGAATACTTGTTTTTCGGCATTTACAAAAAAATTACCTAATTTGCCTAAGGCCAAATTGCGGTTTAAAGCAAGGTGATTTTCGATGGTCAATACAGCCCTTTTTATAAAGGCAGTGGCACCGGCATAATCAAGTCCTTCTTTTTCTCTTAAATAATTGGCCAAAATGCCGTCATCAGATTGGATAGCATTGTTAAAAAATACAGAATATCCAGCGGGTTTTAGCTCAAATGTAAAATGGTTTGAAGAAGCTTGGAACTCTCTATATATAAAAGAACCCAAGCCAGGTATTGTTACACACTGATGACCGCCGAGAAGTTCAAGTATAGAGGATTCTAGTTTTTCTAAATTTTCCATGAATATTCAAAGTTAGTTATAAATGTTTATTTATCAAAATGATGCGGATATTCCACCCAGTACACAAAGTCTATAACTGGTGTATCCATACCAAACTTGGTACTTTTGGTTGATTAAATTAGAGCCTTGAACCCAAATGCGAATGATGTTTTTAATTTTAAAATCAATCCGTGCATTCAAATCTGCGAATCCTTTCATTTCCAAGACTGCGCTGCTATTTTCTATTTTGCTATATCTTTTACCCATGCCGTCTACACCTACTTGAAAAATCCATTGGTTGTTTAACAAATATTGCAAGTTCACCGCATAATTGGCTGCAGGCAAATGCCATGCTTTTGACTCAGTTGCTGGGGTATATTGGTTTACTTTTCCAAAAGCACCCACCCTTAATTTTTCACCGATGCTAAAGCGTACATCCCCCGAAAAATAAAGAATATTCACGTCATCGTAAGTTACACGAAGTGCGCCGATAGAATCTGAGGCGCCAATGATCAATGGCATATTGGCCACCGAGCTACCTCCAAATTCAACACCGAATTGTGAATTTTCTGTGATTCTACCTTTCAAACCTGCATATCCTTTCAATTGGGTATATGTATTTAATACGCGAATGGTATCTAAGGTAAATGGCACTTGCTCACTAAATCTACGCAGTGAATTCCGATTCAGTCCGCCATCAAGCCCGCCGTATACCTTCATTTTCAAACCTTCTAGCTTTTTCTCACCGTATAAATAGGGATTGAAATAGAAAACAGGTTTTAAAGTATCTTTAAACGCCCAAGTAAGGTTCAATCCTGCATTGCCTTCCACACCATTTTCTTTGTTTACATATTTAACCCGAGGATTAAGATCTATAAACCATTGTTTGGTGGGGGTAAAGTTTTGGCGGTACTGCATATTGGAAACAGAAAAGGTTCCACTGGTGCTCAGTTTTTGGAAAACAAAATCCCACCCGCCTTGCAATCCAAATTCAGTTTCACTTTGGTTTAAGTTGTTGTAAAAATTATTGAACATAAAGCCCACTTTAAATCCTGGTTTACGTGCCAATGCTTTTAAATCGTATAACAAATTGAAACCCATATTTTGCCCAACTTTCTTCAAATTTTTAATGGCAGGTTTTTCATAGTTGCTGTCGATGGCGAAAAACTTATTCATGTCGCGCAAGTAATTGAACCGCATTTCTAAGCTACTGCGTTTGTAAAACCTAGCACCTGCCAAGAAAGCTTTGGTGGTAGAAAAATCGCGCAAAGAATTATCTTGGTCGGCACTTAGATGCTGCACAGCCAAATTGTAGGCCCACTGCTTGTTGGCGCGGTTTGCTAGGTATCCTTCCAACAATTTGTGGGCGTACATTCCTCCGCCAATTCGCACATAATTGGGATTGTATGAAGTGTCCAAACCTGGTTCGAAATGACCCACAGGAGGTAAAATACGCGTAATTTTGCGGGTATTCCACTGAAAATTAAAAGGATTGTAGGTTGTGCCAATGGCTTGGTTTGAATTTTGCGGGATAATTGGATCCAAAAGCAGTTTAGATGCAGGGATCAATTTGGGTTTAAAGGGATTTTCCAAGGGATTGGAATTGCCATTAAAGCCACCAGTTTTAGGCTGTGCCAAAGCAGAAATTGTGCATGCAATGCTAAATATTGAGAGTATGGCGGTTTGAAATCGCATTTTGTTGCAAATATACGAGAGACTGCTATTCAATGGTCGTTAAACCGACTCAAATAGAATAAGAGTTATCCCTTAGTTTTTAACGCTTGCGGGTCAAGAAATATTCTGTTTTTAGCGTGACTGTAGATAATTTCAAAGAATAATGGGTTTATTTTAAATCTAGGCGATTGTATAAGTGTAATAAATACAGCATGTTGCGTTGGTTATTGACTTGTAAATAGGACACAAAGTAATTCAACATTTTTTTTTGCTTTGAGTATAGTTGAATCCGAAATATTTTGTTATCTTTGCAGCCCAATTTTAAAGAGATGTACGCCATTGTAGAAATAGCCGGAAGACAATATAGAGTGGAGGAAAACCAACCGCTAATCGTGAATAGGCTTCAGGCAACCGAAGGTGAGAAGGTAGAATTCAATTCTGTTTTGCTTATCAGCGATAAAGGAAATACCACTGTTGGAGCTCCGACAGTAAAAGGTGCAACTGTAACCGCGACGGTTGAAGAACACGGAAAAGGTAAAAAAGTAATCGTTTTCAAAAAGAAACGCCGCAAGGGTTATCAAAAACAAAACGGTCACCGTGATTATTTAACCCGTTTAAAAATCGAAAGTATTAAAGCATAATTCAGTAAGATAAAACTATGGCACATAAAAAAGGAGCAGGTAGTTCCAAAAACGGACGGGAGTCGCATAGCAAACGCCTAGGCGTTAAGGTTTTCGGTGGTCAAGTTGTTAGAGCTGGTGGCATTATTGTTCGCCAACGCGGCACAGTTCACCATCCAGATATCAATGTAGGTTGCGGTAAAGATCATACCCTATTTGCCTTGGCTGATGGAGTCGTTAAATTTCGCAAAGCACGCAGCGGTCGCAGTTTCGTTTCAGTTGTTCAGGCTGAGGCTTAATTACAAGCGTTCATAAAAATATTTGATAAGGGGCGTTTGCCCCTTTTTTTTTAAACCAACAATGAGCCAAAACATGAAAGTAACTAAAACTCCCAAAGAAAGTTTGGTGGTGATGAATGAGATTGTATTGCCAAATGATACCAATACGCTTAACAACCTTATGGGAGGTCGTTTGTTGCATTGGATGGATATTTGCGCCGCTATTGCTGGCCAGCGCCATAGCAATCAAATTGTAGTGACTGCAAGCGTAGATAGTGTTTCATTTAAAGAGCCCATTCGATTGGGCGATGTGGTAACATTGAATGCTTGGGTAACCCGTGCTTTCAATTCTTCCATGGAAATATTTATTGAAGTATATTGTGAAAATATCCCCAGGGGCGAAAAATACAAGTGCAATGAAGCGTTTTATACATTTGTGGCATTAGATAGCAGACAAAAACCAGTGGAGATTCCAGAAATTTCGCCAGAAACGGAGGACGAGAAAGCAAAATACGATGGAGCCTTACGCCGCCGTCAAATACGGTTAATTTTGGCTGGTAAAATGAAACCTGAAGATGCCAAAGAGTTGAAGGATTTGTTTGTTTAAATAAATTGTATACCATAAAAAAGGCGACCCATGGGCCGCCTTTTTGTTAAAAGGAATTCTGTATTAAATGTTGCCCATAATTACCAAAATGGCATAAATAAAGCCAGGCAACCAAAACAACAATGTCAACAATAGGGCAATCCAAAAATGGGAAGTAATACCTCCTTCAAAAAGCGCTACACCTAAAAATGGGATAAAGAAAGCAATGACTATGTAAAGCAATGTATTGCCATCTTTCGATTTTTGCGCAGCTTTTATCAATTTCTTTTGTAAAAAATGCTTACCGGCTTTTTTAACCATGCCCGTAGCGGTCGCATTTTTTTGTGCCATTGGAGCAGCAACCGCGGTTGCAGCGGCATTTTGGTTGGGTGTTGAAGGAGCAGCAACAGTTTCCGTTGGAATTGTTGGCGCATTTGTTTCAGCTAGAGTAGTTTCTGTAGCAGGAATTGCTTCTGTTTTTGGGGTAACAACCGCAACTTTAGGTTCTGACCAACCTCCGCCGAAACTGCGCGTACTGTATTTTTTATTCGTGGAACACGCAAAAAATGCAGTTGAAACCATTGCCAAGGCAATGAAGTGTAAGATACTTTTTTTCATAAATTTTATAGTTTTTAGACAGGTGCAAGATATATAAAAAAACAACCCCTGCAATAGCAAGGGTTATAAAAGTTTTTCCCGTTTGGTTTAAACAGCTTCTGTATGGCTATCATGCGAATATTCGCTGATGATGGCTACACTTGTGGGGTTGGGTTCTTCTGCGAAATTACCGAGCATTCGCTTTACCTCCATTGTTTGATTGTAATAATGCAACAAGTCGGGGTTTCTTACCAAAGCCTCTTTTACAAGGATTTCTCTGGCAGCGTCTGTTTCACCGTAAACGTACTGAAGAATAGTGTTGTGAGTAACAATTTCGTTCATAGGCTGAATTTATTTTCAATCTATATAACGTAGATATTGTTACTTTATTTTACTTGTACAAGATTTTTTTTGATCATACGCCTCAAATTAAGCAAGGCATAATGCATGCGCCCAATGCAGGTGTTGATGTTCGAGTCTGTCATTTCTGCTATTTCTTTGAAACTTAAATCTGCATAATGACGCAAAACCAACACTTCTTTTTGTTCATCTGGCAACTGATTGATAAGGTTGCGCAAACTTTGGTTCTGTTCTTTTAGAACCATACTTTTTTCGCAACTGTCTTCTACCACTTGAATATAATCAAAAATGTTGTTTCCTTCAGTGTCGGATATCATAGGAATTCTGCTTTTTTGGCGAATGCAATCAATAGACAAATTCCTAGCGATACGCAAAGCCCAAGGTAGAAACTTATCTTGATCCCGGTATTTTCCGCCGCGCAAGCAGTGAATGATTTTAATAAATGTCTCTTGAAAAATATCTTCCGCTAAATAACGGTCATTCACAAGTAAATAAATACTAGAGAAAATGCGACTTTTATGACGCTTAATCAATGTTTCTAGGGCACTTTCATTGCCCTCCATGTAAACTTTCAGCAATACGCCGTCTGCGATGATTTCTTTTTGCATAAATTACCCCCTTGTTTTTTTAGGTTAGTAGGAAAACCAGGTGTTTTCTTTGGTAAAGTTTATGCTATAGGCGTAGTTTTTGTTGGATTGTGAAATCGCAAGTAAGGGTTTTAAACTATAGAATGCAAATATTTGTCGAAAAAAAAGTGAATTATTTTTTAAAAAAGGATATAACTTATTGATATACAATGAAAATTATTTTTTCCGATTTGCCTCGCCATTCAAATATTCTTTGGCAGTCATTCGTTTTTTCCCTTTGGGTTGCACTTCAACCAGTTCTAAAGCGCCATGTGCAAATCCCCAAAATACCTTTTTTTGGGTGAAATCTAAGGAAATCATTCCTGGTTTTGAATTTTGATTGTCTAATTCTGCAATGTTGGCTGCATACACTTTCATACTTTCATCGGGCAGCCAAGCCCCCGGGAAAGGAGATAAGCCTCTGATTTTATTGAATGCCTCTTCACAACTTAATAGATTGTCTAGCCTACAAAACTCAGGGTGGATTTTGGGTGCACTTTTTAAATTGGATTGCATGCTTTGGGGCTTTTCTGGCCAATTCCCTTTTTCTACCAATTCTAAAGTGCTTAAAACCAAATTTGCACCGGTGGTCATTAGTTTGTCGTGCAGCGTGCCCGCATTGTCAGTGGGTAAAATGGCCACCTTTTGTTGGAGCACTATGTCACCCGTATCTATTTCATGCTTTAGAAAAAAGGTAGTTACGCCCGTTTCAGTTTCTCCATTGATGATGGCATGGTTTATGGGTGCTGCACCTCTATATTGGGGAAGGAGAGAAGCGTGCAAATTAAAAGTACCCAGCGCAGGCAAGCTCCAAATGGTTTGCGGCAACATTCTAAAGGCAATCACTATGCCCAAATCGGGTTTCAATAGTTGCAATGCTTCTAAAAAATGCGGGTCTTTTAGATTGGTGGGTTGTAAAATGGGCAATTCAAGCCTTAGTGCCGATTCTTTAACATCGCTTTGGTGCAATTGCATGCCTCGCCCAGCAGGCTTATCGGGTGCAGTTACTACAGCCACCACATTGTAGCCTGCACCAACAATTTTTTGTAAACTATGTGCTGCAAAACCGGGTGTTCCGAAAAATACGATCCGTAAATTTTTATGCATTTGGAAAAGTGCAAATTTGATGCATTCTGCCTTATTTTAGTCATATTGCACACAATATTGCAAAAAAAATTACCTTCATAGCAACATTTGGCCCTAAATTGCGTCTATATAACAAGGAATTGAACTTGCTTATTTACTGCAAATTGAAAGATTGGAAACAATTTTACCTTAAAAGCATGCTTTTGGGCTTGTCTTTCCTTGTGTTAAATTTTGCCTTTTCCCAAGTAAAATTCATTGAAAACAAAGGCCAGTGGTGCAACAAAGCCACTTACAAAGCAGCGCTAACCAACGGGGATTTGTGGCTTACCGACAGTGGCTTGCTATTTTCTTTGTGGGATCCAAGCGCGGGTGAGACTTTGCATGATAAGGGACTGGCTAAATTTACCTTAAAGCAGCATGCTTTTTACCTGCATTTTAAAGGCGGTAATATGGCCAATATTACTGCTGGAGGTGAAACTTCGGAAGAATATTACAATTATTTTTTGGAAAAAGATCCTTTAAAGTGGAAGGGCGGTTTGCATGCAAATACAGAGTTGTGGGTGCGAAATATATACGACGGTGTAGATTTGCAGATTTTTAGTTCCAATGGAAATTTGAAATACAACCTCATTTGCAATAAACCCGAAAACATTTCCCAAATTCGCTTACAATACATAGGGGTAGATTCTATAAACATCACCAACAACCATATTGAATTAAAAACATCGGTACAAGAATTTATAGAAGCAATGCCCTTGGTTTTAGGTACCAATAAGTTAGGCAACCAAGAAATTGCCACCAAGTATAAAATGTTCGATGACGGTATAGGGTTTGAAATCCCTAGTGGCGTGCAAAGCAGGTATACCCAAATTGTAATAGATCCGATATTGGTTTTTAGCACTTATAGCGGCTCCAAAGCTGACAATTTTGGTTGCACGGGTACTTACGATGACTTGGGTTTTAGCTATTCTGGAGGTACTGTTTTTGACTTTGGTTTTCCTGTAACCTTGGGCGCTTTTCAAACTTCGTTTAAGGGTGGGGTAGATGAAAATCTGAGTTATGGTGGTGGCAGAGATGTTGGTATTTTAAAATACACCCCAGATGGAAAATCATTGGTTTATTGCACCTATTTGGGCGGTTTTGGCAATGAACAACCGCATTCTATGGTTACCAATGCATTGCACGAATTACAGGTTGTAGGTTCTACCAGAAGCACCAATTTTCCGGTTTCAGCAACCGCTTTTGATAAAACGCAAAATGGGGATTACGATTTTTTTATTACCCATTTTTCTGCTGATGGTAAATCCATTATTGGTTCTACCTATATAGGTGGTTCAGGCATGGATGCCAGCGGCGCAGACCGAGAGAACAATGGATTGGAATCTTACCCTTTGTTGTTCAATTATGCAGATGAATTTAGGGGTGAAATTTTATGCGATGCGAATAATATTTATGTGGGCGGAATCACCTATAGTTCTGATTTTCCTGGATTGAATACGCCATTGCCTCGCAATCAAGATGGGTGTGTTTTTTCCATGAGTGCAGATTTGTCAAAATTAAATTGGTCAACCGTGATTGGTACTTCCAATTTTGATGCTATTTATGGAATTGCCTTAGGCAAATCGAACGATATTTATGCATCTGGTGGTACCAATAGCAACGATTTGGGCATTGCTTATCCAACATTTAAAAAGGCTTATGCTGGGGGCATTGCAGATGCTATGGCATTGCGATTGAATAGGAGTGATGGTTCCATTTTGCAATCTACTTATTTTGGAACAGCGGCCTACGAGCAAGCTTATTTTGTACAAACCGACAATTCTGGCAATCCCTATTTTTACGGTCAAACGGATGGGGTGTTTCCCATCGTGAATTCACCTTACAACCAACCTGGCAAAGGGCAGTTTATTGTGAGGTTTGATACTGCGCTTAGCAATTATACCCTTAGCACAACCTTTGGAGCAAATAACAATGGTCCCAATATTTCCCCGTCGGCATTTTTGGTCGATCGCTGCGAAAGGATTTTCGTTTCAGGTTGGGGAGGTGGCACAAACTCACATGTGCGCGATGCATTTACAGGCAAAGCAAAAGCCCATTTTAACAGAGGATCTACTTACAATATGCAAGTAACTTCTGATGCCTTGCAAAAAACAACCGATGGCAGCGATTTTTACATAGCTGTGTTTTCTAAAAATATGTATGCACTGTCGTATGCCACTTTTTTTGGTGGAATTGGCGCAGGTACCAAGAGTGCCGATGAGCATGTAGATGGCGGTACCAGTAGGTTTGACAAAAAAGGCATTATCTATCAAGCCGTTTGCGCAGGTTGTGGTAAAAACGGACTTTTCCCTACCACACCAGGCGCTTATAGCCGCACAAACAATAGTTTTAATTGCAACAATGCATTGTTTAAAATTGATTTTCAGAACTTAAATAAAAAGCCGTTTATGACGGATACATTTATTAAAGTGGTTGCAACAGACAATATTGATTTTACCAAAATAGCCAAAGATCCAGATCCGTTTGACACCTTGCAATTGAAAGTATTTGTAATCAATAAAGCTGGAATTCAATCACCCGATACGCCGATTTTTACATTGACCAAAGGCATAGGCAAAGCAAGCTTGCGCTTGGCATGGAATACAAAGTGCAACAGTTGGAGCACTGATACTGTGCAATATCGAATTATGATTTATGACAAGGGTTGTCCGAATGCCGATACGACGTGGGCCACTCTTAAAATACTGGTTACCGAACCACCCAAAGCAGTGCCACCCGATGCCATTTGTGTAAGTTACGATAGAGCCATTGGCGAATTAAAAATTTCATGGCCTGCCAGCAACCAAGATGCAAGGTTTTTTTCACATTTTTTGTTAAAAAGAATAGACCCCTTAAATCAAGAAACTATGTTGTTACAAATTAACAATACGGCTGTGGGTTCATATATAGACGTTGCTGTCGTAAATCCAAGTACCAACAATTATTGCTATTGGTTAGAGGGTTACAATACTTGTGGAACTTTGGTAAAGGCTGCAATGCCATTTTGTACAGTGCAAGAATTAAACAACCCAATTACTGGTGTAAGGATGAAATTTGCTACGGTTGAAAACGACAAAAGGGTAAAAATTGAATGGGAAAAAAGCCAAGAACCTGATTTTAAGGAATACGAATTGTATAAATTTGAAAGAAGCGGTTCACCGGGGAAAGTTCAGTTTGCCTATAGTAAAGATACTTTTTTTAGGGATTCTTCTTTTAACGTAGACAATGAATCGTGGTGCTATTCAATTGTAGTAACAGACAAATGTGGGCATGCCAGCAACCAAAGCAACAAAGGTTGCAATGTAATTATTAACGGCACTGCAACAGGTCGCCCGGAATACTATTTTGATTTAAAATGGCAAGATTATGAAGATTGGGGGCAAGGCGTAAAAGATTGGACATTGGAAAGGCAATATGCTTCCAACCCATGGACAATGCTTGCCAATGCAGGTGCAAATCAAAATTATAAGGATGATAAATTGGATTTTGATTGGGGTGGATATTGGTATAGGGTTACCGCCACAGAATATTTAAAATCACCTTACAGGGCACCATACCAAAGCCAAAGCAACTGGATTTATTTATACCAACCGCCAGAACTGTGGGTGCCCAATGCATTTACACCGAATGAAAACGGCATGAACGATGCGTGGGGAACAGTACCCGTTTTTGTGCGCAATTACAATATGAAAGTGTACAACCGATGGGGTCAAAAAGTATGGGAATCTACCGCGAAAAAACTACAATGGGATGGCACTGTGGATGGCAAATTGGCCGAAGATGGGGTGTTTGCATGGTATGTGCAGTTTGATGGCTGGGATGATAAAAAGTACACCATGAAGGGAACAGTAACTGTGATTCATTGATTTTTTAGGTTTATAAATACCACTAAGTTGCGCCTACTTTTTTTGCCACTCAGCCAAGAAGCCTAGAACGAGGCTATAACTAAAATAATTTACTCTTTCTTTATGGCTTTTTTTGTTCACAAAGTTCACATCGCAAGCACAAATTACACAAATGTTTTGCTGAATGTTTTGCGCGTTTGTTTTTGCCACTAAGGCATGCATCGTTTATCCGTAGTATTGTATCACTGTTTTATTCCTTTGAGGCCGCCCCCTGTGCGGCAGATTGGTCTGGCTGTTTATTGCCACAATTATGTTTCTCTATAATGGAATTTAAAAACACATGATTTAAAATAGAAAACCAATCCCTAGTCTTCCATTCCATACAATATCAGCGTTATTATCGTTTTGCAAATTTCCTCGCAAATTTAAACAGGTTTTTTTAGCAAGTTTGAAATTAACACCAAGCGAAAAAGTATATCCAATGGAACTGTATTTGGAAGTGATTTTGGTGACCACAGGGTCTGGGTAATCTTGAAATTTTTGATACCAACTCCAGTATCGGGTATAAAAGCCCAAACCGATTTCGGGTTGAATTTTTTTGGTATTTAAAAAACTACGATAATAGGTCATTTCAATACCATGTGCCCAATTATTTTGTTCAGAAATAAAAGGCAATGCATCATCTACGAAAGAAAAATTTAAAACCGAAATACCTGCGGATAGTCGGTCTGCTTTTGTCAATTGGCGGCCGTATTCTAGTCCAACTCCGTTGCCGGATAGATCACCTGACCCAGTAAATGAACGGCCCATTTCTAATCGCAGATAATTGTTTTTTTCTTGTGCTTTTGAAAATGAAAAATTTAAGATAAATGCAATAAATACTAATATTTTGAAATATGTTTTCATACGTATAATACAAATCAACTTTCCCTTTTCCCAAGCATTTCGGCAAGTTCTACCAAATAATGTGTTTTGTCCCCCATTTGGGCCAAGTTTTGCAAAATATCGGCTGCCTTATCGGCATAAAATGCAGATAGGCGTTTTAATTCCTCATCCAAACCATGGTTTTTAAATAGCTTGGTTGCATGGTATATGCGGTCTTCACTTTGGTTGGTAGCATATAACTGAGCAATTTGCAATCCTTTGTTTTTAGCCTTAATATAAAGCCAGGTTTTTTTGCCTTCTTCTATGTCGCCGCCGGCTTTTTTGCCTGTTTTCGAGGCATCCCCAAAAGTATCTAACCAATCATCATCCAATTGAAATGCAAGACCTAGTGATTCTGCGAACGTGTAATACTTTTTTGCTTTTTCATGGCTTGCACCAGCAGAACTGGCACCGCCGTATGCGCAACAACCTAGCAATACCGCAGTTTTTAAGCGTATCATTTCTAGGTATGATTCTTCCGTAACATCTTCCAATTGGCTAAACTCCATATCCATTTGTTGACCTTCACACACTTCGCGGGCAGTGCGGGTGAACATGTTTAATATCTCATCTTTTTGTTTGCCTTGGTATGCCAGTAAATACTCAAATGCCTTCACAAGCATATTGTCACCAGAAAGTATGGCCGTTGGGGTATTCCATTTCTCGTGCACGGTAGGCTGACCACGTCGCAACCTGGCATTGTCTAAAATATCATCATGCACAAGCGTAAAATTATGAAAAACCTCCATAGTATGCCCAATGGGTAGTGCGTTCTCAATATTGCCACCCGCAGACAAAGCGGATGCAATAGAAAGCAAAGGCCTGGCGCGCTTGCCTCCCAATTCCATAATGTACCGCATAGGTTCATACAATTCAACAGGAGTGCCAATAAAAGGACTCTCCATGCGATAATTTTCGTATAAGTTAAATAAGGTTTTTAAATTCATGAATGCACAAAGATGGTATATATTCAGGTATATTTAGGTGTTTGTTTAGCATTTACTGCGTTTAAGGTATTCTATTTAATCTGCCAAAGTAAAATCAATCATTCTGGCTTGCGGATTGGCATTTTTTACACGGATGCTAATTAAATCACCAAGTTTATACGATTTGCGGGTTCTGGTGCCCACTACTTTTCTTTCTTTCTCTAGAAAATAATAATTGTCACCCCGCATATCGCTAATGCGAATCATCCCTTCGCAATGGTTCTCTATGATTTCTGCAAAAATACCCCATTCCGTAACGCCACTTACCACCGCCTCAAACACCGTCCCAATATGTTGTTGCAGGTATTCAGCCATTTTGTATTTGGTACTAGCCCGTTCTGCTTCTGCTGCTTTTTGTTCCATATTGCTGCTGTGTTTGGCAATCATTTCGATTTGCTCTGCGGTATATCCACCAGCTTCATTTAATAAATAATGTTGCAGCAACCGGTGCACCAACAAATCGGGATAGCGGCGAATTGGAGAGGTGAAATGGGTGTAAAATTCAAACGCCAATCCAAAATGATCACTGCGGCTGCCGGTATAAACCGCCTTAGCCATGCTGCGAATGGCCATTTGGTTGATTACATCCTCCTCAGGCTTGCCAACCAAATCTTCAAAAAGTTTGTTTAAACTGTGCCTTAAGTTTTTCTCAGAATTTAAATCCAATTTGTAACCAAACAATTGACAAAATTTAGAAAGTTCTATGAGTTTATCTTGGTTCGGGTTGTCGTGTATGCGATAAATAAAAGGCAATTCAGGCTTATGTTTTTTCTTTACAAATTCTGCCACTTCGCGGTTTGCAAGCAACATAAATTCTTCAATCAATTTGTGTGCATCAAATCGCTTTTTTAACAATACTTGTAGGGGTTTTCCGTTGTCATCTAACTTAAACCGAATTTCATCACTTTCAAATCCGAGGGCACCGTTGTTTTTTCTTTGGGTATGCAGTTTTTTTGCCAATCCGTTTAAAAATTGCAATTCCGCATGCAAATCACCTTCTCCACTTACAATCCTTTCTTGGGCTTGTTCGTAGCTAAATCTGCGCTGGCTGTGAATCACACTTTTCCCATACCAGCGTTCTATAATATGGCAGTTGTCATCCACAATAAAAATGGCTGAAAATGCCAATCGATCTACGTCGGGTTTCAAACTGCACAAATTGTTGCTAAGTTTCTCGGGAAGCATAGGTATAGTGCGATCGGCTAAGTAAACCGAGGTTCCGCGAAGCAAAGCTTCATTGTCTAATGCTGTATTGGGTTCTACATAATGTGAAACATCTGCGATGTGAATCCCCAATTCGTATTTGCCTTCTTCCAATTTTTGATAAGAAATGGCATCGTCAAAATCTTTGGCATCTTCTGGGTCTATGGTAAACGTGAGTGTGCCACGCATATCTCGTCTGCCTGGCCAATTTTGATTTTCTTCTAAATTTTCAGGGTAAATTGCTGCTTCTTTTTCAACCGCTTCGGGAAATTTTACGGAAAACCCAAATTCAGCAACTATGGAATGCATTTCGGTATCATTCATTCCAGGTTTGCCAATTATTTCCAATATTACCCCAACTGGATTCCTGCTTTGGTTAGGAAAATCTTTAACCATGCACACTGCTTTCATCCCTTCCCATTCGCTTTCAATTTTTCCTTGGATGCGAATGTCAAATGGAAAATTTTGCTTGTCTGGAATTAAAAAAGCACTGCTTTCAAAAACCTCCAATGTGCCTACAACTCGCGTTTGGGCGCGTTCTAATACTTTGGTTACTTCACCTTTGGGGCGTTTGCCTCGTCCCAATACTGTACATACTACCCTGTCGCCTGGCAATGCCCTATTTAGAAATTCACGCGGCACAAAAAGGTCTTCGCGTTCTGGTACAATGTGGCTTAATAACAAATAGGCATCGCCTTTTTTGGTAAATTCTAAAATGCCTTCTACTTCTTCGGTCACTTTGGCTATTCTAAAATTACCCTTTGAAGGTTGTTCCGCCATTTTTTTTGAAGTTAAACTCAACAGCGCTTTGTAAACATGGTCGGTATTTATTTTTGCTTCTCTGGGCAGCCTGCTGCTAATCCTATTGGCATTTAACGTGCCTTTAGGATTGTCTTCTAGTAGAGCAAGAACCAATTTTTCGGTGAGTGATAATTTACTGGACAAAATTAGGAATTGCGCAAAGATATTTACTCTGCTGTGTCATACAAGCAATGTCTGTAAATTTTAGGAACAAGTAAATGGAGAATTATTTTTTAGAATGTAAAAATATCTGTGTATAATTGCGATTGCATGTCAACAAAAAAAACGCCCAAAGCTACCGATTCTTATTTTTCATCCAACCGCATTGAAGCATTCAGCGATGGGGTAATTGCCATTATCATTACGTTGATGATTTTGGAGATAAAATTACCGGATAAATTTCATGACTTGGGCAAGGATCAAAGTTTATGGAAAGCCCTTGCCCCTATAATTCCGCACGTTATAGCGTATTTGTTAAGTTTTATTATGTTGGGAATCTATTGGGTAAATCACCACAACTTCTTTCACCGTATCCAAAATGCCAATCGAAAATTATTGTGGTTGAACTTGAATTTGCTTTTTTGGTTCTCTTTAATTCCAATTCCGACCGCCATTTTGGGAGATCATCCGCTGCGCTATGAGTCTAGTATGCTGTATGGTTTTATCCAATTTATGTGTTCCGCTTCGTTCACTTACATGGGTGTTTATGCCAACAAAATGGAATTGCTTACTTCCAAAGTTCCAGTGGAACTCCGCAAACACAACATGAAGAAAAACAGACTTTCGATGTTTCTTTATATATTGGCCATTGGACTTAGTTATGTAAGTGTTTATATTTCGTTTGGGCTATTCATTTATATTGCCGCGTTGTTCTTTGCGCCTAGACTTGGTATTATACAAGATTATAAGCCGAAGACACAAGAACCTCCCGCTGCACCGCCCGTTGCCAAAAAGGAATAATTATTAAATTTAAACCACTCTCAAATTATTTTGCATTCATTTTTGTTTGCTCACGAACCTCTGCCTCCGCAATGCAGGGTGCGAGGTGCAAGCAAATGGAAATCAAAGCGTGTAATGCTGTAAACCATTTTTTTAAACCATCCGGTTTAAAAAATCACCGTAACTTTTATGAATCCCACAAAACTACTGAAACTGAATACCGGTGCAAGTGCGTCGTGCGGTTTTTTTACAGAATAACCCGGATTTGTATCCACATTGGATGTGGAATTTATGGCATCCACATAATTTATTTTTTTGGAATACAAATTTTCGTCTTCCAACTTGTCAACACCGTTTATAGTGTATTTTGTCAAAGTTCGGGTTTCACCTGTAGCGTTAAGTAATGTGCTTCTAATGTCTAAGCCTATGGAAAAATGTTTGCTTAATTTGTAGGAAGCGCCAATGCTATTGGCAAATCCTTTGCCCAGTCGATTTACCGTTTTATTTTCTCTTGTTTGTAAAACAGAAGTTGGAGGAAAATAATTTAGTTTTTCGTAAACCGTAGACCATGGAACAATTACGGCACCTAATCTTGCTTCTAATTGAATGTGCCCTTTTCCAGATGTTTTAAAAACGATATCTGCATTTATGCCGGTATAATTTCCCGCTTGGGTGCCTTTGTAATAAATATTTTTTATGGGATCGTTGAGAACCGCGGAAGACTGAATATTGCCTTGTAAATGATGTAATCCGAAGGAGAATCCAATATTCTCTGTAATAAAACAATTAAAACGAATGCCGTATAACAATCCTGCGCCATATGAGCCAAACAACGCCTTGCTGTTGTATTCGGTGGAATCTATTCTAGTGGCTTCAGTGCCAAACAAGGTTTTCTGTTTTCCAATAGATTGACCGAAGAATGCATCCACTTGCCATTTGAATTTTTGGGCAAATTTTGAGGAGTCATTTTGGTTGTTTCTTGCACCCAAAAAAAGGGGTGTAAAAAATACAATTGAAGTGAATATAAATTTTTTTTTCATCCAAAATACGAATAACTTGTTCATTGTTCGTAATAATTTAAATCTTTGTGAAAACTTTCTTTAATTGTTCTTGCACCCCATACTGCCAAGGCGATACAAATTCCGCCAACAATAAATGCAGCCATACTTTTTGGATACGGGCCTAAATTCAAACCCGATAAAAATTCGAACAAAAGGGTAATTGGGATAACCCCACCTCTTACAAAATTGGGAACCGTAGCGGTAACAGTGCTGCGAATATTGGTGCCAAACTGTTCGCTGGCATTGGTGACAAAAATTGCCCAATAACCTGTGGCTAATCCTAAGAAATAGGAAATAATTCGCAAATAATTTGCATCTACATTGTGCACTGTAAGGTAAACTGTAGATAATATACTAATGCCAATAAGGTTTAATAAAATTACTTTTTTTCTACTTTGAAAAAGTTGGCTCAACAAACCACTGAGTAGGTCGCCACTGCTTAGTCCCAGATAACTAAACATAATTAATTCTTTGGTAGGCACTTCTTGTCCTTTAAGTACGCCAATTTCGGGCAAAAATCTGTGTGCCAATGCTATCAGAACGCCAACTACAAACCATACTGGCAAACCTATTACAATGCATGCAAGATATTTTTTAAATGTGGGCCACGTGCGAAAGAGCATAAAAAAATCTCCTTTTTTAACTGATGTCTCTTTGAGTCCTTGGAACATGCTACTTTCGAAAGTACTGGCGCGCAAAGCCAATAAAAGCAAACCCAATGTGCCACCCATAATGAATGAGATTTGCCAATTTTCGAGGTGGGTTCTAAAAATAGTTTCGAAAACTGGGGCTAAGAATTGACCTTTGGTGCTCACCAAAAAGGCAAATACAGCACCCAGTGCACCCACAGTAACTATTAACATTGTGCCAATTCCTCTTTTTTTCTGCGGAAGAGTCTCTGCCACTAAGGTAATGGCTGCACCCAACTCGCCAGCCAAACCAATGCCTGCAATAAAACGCCAAAGGGCATATGTGGTATAATTATCTACAAATGCATTGGCAATATTGGCAATGCTGTATAAAAGAATACTGCCAAATAGTACCGACACTCTGCCCTTTTTATCGCCCCAAATGCCCCACCATAAGCCTCCCAGTAGCATACCAGACATTTGCCACATAAACAAACTGCTTTCTTTGGCAATGGGAATGCCTAAGGCTTTTAGGCTATCCAATTTGATGATATTGTAGAGTATAAGGTCATAGATATCCACAAAGTAGCCGAGGGATGCTACGAATATGAGCATTGCAATCTGTTGTTTCTTTGCCATGTGAATCAAGAAAGGCGCAATATGCACAAAAGATTGGTCATTTAAAATAGGGAGCAATTAAATACTTCATTTTTATTATTTTTGCAGGATGTATAAAGGACATTTAGGGATGGCAGTATTGATGTTTGGATTGTTGTTTTCGCAAGCTTGTAAGAAAAAAACAACAACGGTGGATTCTGTTGTTTCTCCAGATAAGCAAATAAAAGGTTTGGTCTATGGTTCTGTAAATGGAAAGGCTTGGAATAGCGATGCCCCTACCAAAAAACATGTAGTGCATTACCAAGATAGCTTTTTTTCTTTTGATGAAAATATATATGGTACGGAATGTTCACTCTTTGGAGATACACTAACCCTTAACGCAGTTAGAGTTATAGGTACCGATTCTTCTCAGTTGCACATGGACATAGCGCTGAAAAGTGTGAGGGAAGGAAATTACACTATGCAAAGCTATCCGTTGAAGAATGCTGGAAAAGTATATGCTTGGTATTATAATAAAATGGGACTGAAAGCTTCAAGAATTTGTAAATCAGAGTATGATTTTTCAGGCACTTTAAATATTTCCAACTTTACGGACAGCACGGCGCTTGTGAGTGGTACATATTCGCTTAAAATGACCCCTAAAAATACCAGCAATCCTAAAACGCCTGCATTTAACATTACGAATGGAAAGTTTACAGATGTTTATTTCGGACTTTAAGGTTTTACATAAAAGAAAGTTTCCATTGATTCTGAAGCCGTTTCTTAGTTAAGCCAAAGTTTTGGCCAAAATGGCACAAATGCTTTCCAAGCCATTTAAGTCCTCCGCATCAAAGTCTGAAAAGTGAATACTATCGGCATCTAAAACGGCAACAATTGCCCCTTGATGGAAAACCGGCACCACGATTTCACTGTTGCTTTCGGCACTGCATGCAATATGTCCAAGAAATTGATGAACATCCGCTACAATAATGGTTTTTTCAGTTTCCCAACATTGGCCACAAACCCCTTGGCCTTTAAGAATGCGGGTACATGCCACAGGGCCTTGAAACGGCCCAAGCACAAGCTCTTTGATATGTACCAAATAAAATCCAATCCACCACCAATCGAAAACCTGTTTTAAAACCGCGGCAATATTGGCCATATTGGCTATCGTATTTTGCTCACCTGCGCACAAACCTTCTATAGCTGTAACGGCATAGTGATATTTTTCTTTTTTCGAGAATAATGTAAAATTAATCACAGTTTTATTTTCTAACATTTGGCAAATTTAAAGATTGGTATTAAGTTGCACATTTTTTCATGCGTAAATTATCTTAATTTTTTTTTAAGTTGAAAGTTTTATATGAATATGGAAGTATCAAGTAACAAACCCTTTGACGTAGTTTTTACATTTGTACGACATCCCTATTTTGGCATGTTGGTAGAAGCAAATGCAGTGCAGTTGCTTACCAACGGCGAATATTCATTAACATTTCAACGAATTCGTTTGCAAAATGCTGCATATTACCATCTCAATATAGACCAAACCGAAGCAGTAAAGCTGATTGAAGATTTTGAGGTGGATTCCATAATGAAGAAATTTTATGTGGGAACCAAAAAAATAAGACCCACTGAATTTTTTACCAAACATTATGATGCTGAAGTCCATAAAAGAGTCAGGGAATACATCGAAAAGAAATTGGGCAAAGTGTTGGATTTTGTCAAAAATTACCCTCTATTCAATGCATTGCGCGCTGGTGTAGCTTCCAATAGCAGAGTGGTGTTTAGCGATGAACCTGCTACGGTTTTATTTCATTTTAGAAAAGATGAAAGCGGAATCAATTATTTTGCTACAATTAAACACCAAAATGAAAGGGTTGAATTTTACCAAAATGAGAGTGAAGTTTTAACCAATAAACCAGCATGGTTGCTCACACCTAAGGGATTGTTGCATTTTGGAAAATTTACCGATGGCAATAAAATAAGGCCATTTCTAAATAAAAAATTCATTCATGTTGAACCCAGAAATGAGGATCTTTATCTGGATAAATTTGTAAAACCTTTGCTTGAAAACCATGATGTATACGCAGTTGGTTTTGACATCATTACAGAACAATTTCATGCGGATCCAATCTTACGCCTGATGAAAGGGTTCGATGCCAAATTTTATTTGGGATTGTTTTTTAAATATGGAACATGGAGTTTTCCATACCATGTAAACAAAAGGGTAAATGTAAGCTTGGACAAAAAAAACAATACTTTTCTATTTCACAGGATTCGGCGCAATTATAGTTGGGAAAATGATAAAATATCTGAATTAAAAGAGACAGGATTGGAAAATGCAGAAGGAAGTTTATTTCAACTTTCTAATTCTACAAACAGTTACGAGTTGTTAGAATGGCTTAATGAGAATGCTGAAACGCTGCGCCGAAGCGGATTCCGACTAGAGCAGGAGCAAACTGAAACCACTTGGTTCATAGGTGAAATTAGCATTGGGGTAACTGTAAATAAAAACAGCGACTGGTTTGATGTGCAAGCCTTGGTAAATTTTGGAAAATTTCAAATTCCGTTTACCCGTTTGCGCAAAAATATTTTAGAAAAAAAACGAGAATTTATTTTGCCAGATGGAACAGTGGCCATACTGCCAGAAGAATGGTTTAGCCGTTTTGCGAGAATTGCACACCTTGGCGATTTAGAGGGGGAGTCTTTCCGTTTGAAAAATATGCACTTTTCTTTGCTTGATGATTTGTCTGTTTACCTAAAAGAAGAACAAAAAGCAAATCCGGGCTGGGAAAGTTTACTCATTGCAGGTAGTATCCCTAGCTATGAACTACCTGCAGGTTTGTATGCCACCTTGCGCACTTACCAAGAGGAAGGGTACAATTGGATACGCTTTCTTTTTGAACATAAAATGGGGGCCTTGTTGGCCGATGACATGGGATTGGGTAAAACATTGCAAACCCTTGCCGTTTTGGAATATTTAAATGAACAAAGAAAGGAATCTGTAAAGCGAAAAAATAACAAACGCAATAGCGTTGAATTGGAAATTTCGGAAACAGTTGGTGTTAAATGCACAAATGGGCAATTTAATTTGTTTGATACGCCTGGGGTTATTGTAAATCCTAAAGAAATTGTGGATTTAGAATCTTTGCAAACCATTCCGGGTCCTTGTATAGTCATTGCCCCCAAAAGTTTATTGTACAATTGGCAG
This sequence comes from Bacteroidia bacterium, assembly GCA_038317095.1. Lineage (GTDB taxonomy): Bacteria > Bacteroidota > Bacteroidia > NS11-12g > UBA955 > JAGXTF01. The sequence continues at coordinate 71,379 of JBBQBB010000005.1, forward strand.
AACGAAGCACGCAAATTTACCCCAGGTTTAAAAGTGGTTATTTATGGTGGAGTTTCGCGCAGTAGAATGTTAAAACAATTGGAAGGTGCAGATGTGGTAATTATGAGTTATGGCACCATGCGCAACGACACAGAACTGCTTTCTCGGATTCAATTTCAATGCATAGTTTTGGATGAAAGCCAAGCCATAAAGAACCCCACTTCTTTAACCGCAAGAAGCCTGCTTAAATTGCATTCTGATTATAAATTGGCTTTAACAGGTACGCCTATCGAAAACACGTTGTTGGATATTTGGAGCCAAATGAATTTTCTCAATCCAGGTTTGCTAGGCAGTTATGGGTATTTTGAAAAACAATTTATAAAACCCATAGAAAAAAATACAAGTGCAACCCGCACAACGGAACTGCGAAAAATATTAAATCCGTTTTTACTGCGTCGCACAAAAAAGCAAGTAGCTTCCGAATTGCCAGAAAAAATTGAAAAAATTCACTATTGCGAAATGGGCGAAGAGCAAGCCGCACTATACGATAAAATTAAAAGCCAATACAGAAACGAAATATTAGAACATGTACAACAAGTGGGTATGGCCCGCAGTCGCCTTAAAATATTCAATGGGCTAATGCACCTTAGGCAATTGGCGCTGAACCCGCTATTAAAAGATGAAGAATACCAAGGCAAAAGTGGAAAAGACGATGAAATATACCATATGTTGCTTCGTGCATTGGAGGGAGGGCATAAAGTATTGTTGTTTTCTCAGTTTGTTTCATACCTCAAAATCTACCGAGAATTGCTCGAAGGACAAGGCATTGAATATACCTATTTGGATGGAAGTATGGATGCCAAACAAAGAGAACAAGCTATACATCAATTCCAAAATGACCCTAAAATTAGGGTGTTTTTATTGTCGCTAAGGGCTGGCAATAGTGGCATAAATTTAACGGAAGCGGATTATGTGTTTTTGGTAGATCCATGGTGGAATCCTTTTACCATGAAACAAGCAGAGGATAGGGCGCATAGAATTGGACAGAAGAAAACCGTTTTTTCCTATAAATTCATTACCAAAAATACTATTGAAGAGAAAATTCTGAAGTTGCAACAAAAGAAAATGGCCCTAGCCGATAGTATTTTGCCCGATGAAAATTCCATATTTGCTACCCTTGATATTGGCGAACTTGAAGATTTGTTTACATAAACCCATACAATTACTGAATGTTTATTCTGTAAGTATACTTAACCTAAGTAATTGATTGTTATTGTTATATAATGATTTTTTAAACCATTTTAGAATTAAAATAGTATAAAAAATAAAAAAATAAAAAATATATTTGCTATAATGGGATAAACAAAGCAAATTTGACAACATTTATAAATTTTAAGAGGATGCAAGCTATGGGAAACGAATATCAGGATGAAAAACCAGTAAAAATTGAAGAGGGTTGGTTGGATGTTTTAAAAGATGAATTTGCAAAACCCTATTTTGGTTATTTAAAACAATTTTTACTAAAAGAAAAACAAGCAGGATATGTAATCTATCCTCCAGGTTCCCGCATATTTGCAGCATTTAACAAAACCCCTTTTGACGAAGTAAAATGTGTAATTGTAGGTCAAGATCCTTACCACGGGCCAAGGCAAGCGAATGGCTTGTGTTTTTCGGTAAATGACGGCCAGAAAAAACCGCCCAGTTTGGTTAATATTTTCAAAGAATTACAAAATGATCTTGGATTTGCAGTTCCGTATTCAGGCAATTTAGAGAAGTGGGCAGAGAACGGCGTGCTTTTGCTGAATACCATATTAACCGTGCGGGCTGGACAGCCTAAAAGTCACCATGGGCATGGATGGGAAGATTTTACAGCCAAAGCCATTGAAGAGCTTTCCATGAATAAAGAACATTTGGTGTTTATTTTGTGGGGCCGCGAAGCCCAAGAAAAAGAAATTTTGATTGACCCCTACAAACATTTTGTGCTCAAATCACATCACCCAAGTCCTTATTCGGCCGAGAAGGGGTTTTTTGGAAACCACCATTTTTCCCGCACCAATGAATGGCTAGAAAGCCATGGTATAGGGGCTATTAATTGGAATTTGGTAGATGCTAACATTGAATCTGCGACAGATAGTGATTTCAACGAGGAACAAGTGGACTTTTAATTAAGCACATTCTGTTTGGCAGTTCTAACATTTGTGAATATGTTTTTGGTGGTGTAATGAAAGCGAAATTCTTATTTTGTAAGCAATGGAATATCCCATTCAATTGGCCAATGCCACTATAATACAAGGTAGAATTCCGGTATTAAACAATGTAAATCTTACCGTTTCTAGGTGTGAATTTGCTTTTCTAGTAGGCAAAACAGGTTCTGGCAAATCTTCTTTATTAAAAACATTTTACGGTGAATTGCCCTTAAGTGATGGCACGGGAAATGTTGGCGAATTTGCATTGCAATCTTTAAAAACCAGTCAAATACCCAAATTGCGGCGGCACATAGGAATTGTGTTTCAAGATTTTCAATTGTTAACTGATCGCAATGTGATTGACAACTTGTTGTTTGTATTAAGGGCAACTGGTTGGTCTGACAAGCAAAAAATGCTAGAAAGAGCTACTGAAGTATTACAAAAAGTTGGCTTGCAGACCAAGGATTATAAAATACCAGCGGAATTAAGTGGTGGAGAGCAGCAGAGGGTGGTAATTGCCCGCGCGCTGTTAAACAAACCCGACGTAATTCTAGCAGATGAACCGACTGGAAACCTGGATCCTGAAGTTAGCGATGAAGTGATGGAACTTTTGCAAAATATTTGTAAAGAAGGCACTGCGGTTTTAATGGCCACCCACGATTATCGTTTGATTGAGAAGTATGGTGGAACCATATATAGGGTTGCTGCAGGCAGGGTAGAAAAGATTGATAGCTTGGGCAGTTTAACGAGGACGAATGGATAAAAACAAAATGGTTATTTAGGCAATACCCGGTGAATGTAAATTCGGCCATAATAGGATTGGAATGAATCTACTTTTAAGGTTTTGTATTGGAGAAAAAATGTAGCATTTAAATCCCCGTTTAAAATACTTTTTCTACTCATAGGCGCTGGATGGTTTATACAATCTGTGTATATTGCAGTGCTATCTTTAAATAAGTTTCGGATGTAATTTTCCAACAATGGATTGTTTTGAAAATCGGCTGGAGATTTAACAATTTTTATATTGTCATTGTGTTTTTCTCGTAGATGATTTCTCTTGCCCATTGGTTCAGAGAAATCCATATAGTTTTCCAACAATATTTTGTCATACCCAATAAACGTATGGTTGCCGTGTGACTGTAATTTGGCACTTAGAGATTGTGTGTTTTCAAAGTTTAAAAAATGGTTGGGTATAATTGCTATTGCCAAATTCCAAATCAACAACGAGGCTGCAAGGAATACTATGGGTAAAGGTTTTACAGAGAAATTAAGCGCAAAATACAAAATCAACAATAAGGGTAACATCACCATAAATTCAGCATTTCCTTCCGAAAACCATGCGAATCCAAATTGCAAAACAAACGCAAGGAGGATGGCATTTTGAACGACAGAATACTCTCTTTTGGGTATCTTTTTGTATTTGTATTTGAAGGTAAAATAAAAGGCTGAAATGCATAAAATAAGGGAAATTAAAATAGCCATTTTGGCAATAAAAAAATCATGAATGAATAAATATATATTTCCATGTACTTGATAAAAACTCCGAACAAAATTGATGCCCGTCATTTTGAAATTAACCAAGCCAGGTTTGAGGTTTACAAGGCCCTCTTGAACATCGCCAAGCCACCATTGCCCCAATGTTTTGTGGAAATAAGCTGCGCCAATCCAATTGATAAAAAAAAACAAAATAGCAAAACATACAGGAACGATAAACTCCATTTTGATCCGGTGTTTTTTACGCCAAAGTGCCAGTGTAGCTGCAGTAGCCCAGAATATGTGGATTTGGTGAAATCCAATAGCTACCGTCAAGCATAAGTATGCAAAAAACAGTTGGCTATATTTGGGTATAAGTTCATATCTGGCTAAGAAATATATGCCTAGTAAAGAAAAAAAGATAGGAATGATATAGGTTTCATTTTCGGTGGCAAAACGCATAAACCCGAAACAACTTCCAGCAAATAATACCCAAATCCACGGGTTTATTGCTTTTTGCGATTGCAGCAATTTACCCAATACCAACAAAGTGCCAGCAGCAAAAAACGCGTTCAAAATTTTTAATGTGGCTAGGGTGATTTTACTGCCCAATAGGTTGAAAAAGAAGGCAGCCAACAAATCATACAACGCATGGTGACCCCCAATCTCTGTGTTGCATGCATAGCCATAAGCATCGCTAGTGCTATTTGTGGTGGGCAAACATAAATACAACAAAGTGAAAGCAAGAACTACGTAGGTGGCAATATTTGCTTCTTTAATGTCTCTCAAACCCTGCAAATATGAAGAATAATTGCCCAATTTGGAGAATCTATTGTGAATGTAACATTTCAAGATGAATTTCGCAGTGTGATTCCAGCCGCCGATAAATCGATATTTGACCTCCTTATGAAAACTGCAGATTCTAGCCAAACAAAGGCTTGGGTGGTAGGCGGGTATGTGAGAGATTTGATATTGGGTCGACCTACAAAGGACATAGATGTGGTGGTTTTAGGCAGCGGAATAGACTTTGCCCAAAAATTTGCCAATGAAATACATGGCGTAAAACATGTCGCATTTTTTAAAAATTTCGGAACTGCCCAAGTTAAAACTGGCGATTGGATCATCGAATTTATAGGGGCAAGAAAAGAAAGTTACCAGAGAGAATCGAGAAAACCATTGGTAGAGAATGGAACGTTGGAAGATGATAGAAACCGGCGCGATTTTACGATCAACGCAATGTATTTGTCACTAAACCCAGAAGACGCGGGTGCACTTACAGATCCTTTCAACGGTATCCAGGATTTGCAAGACAAGGTAATTCGCACTCCCGGTAACCCTGACATTACATTTAGCGACGATCCGCTTAGAATGATGAGAGCCATTCGGTTTGCAACTAGATTAGACTTTACTATAGATCCTGTAGTTTTTGAAAACATCAAAAAAAATGCCAAGCGCATAGAAATAGTATCGCAAGAAAGAATTACAGAAGAATTAAATGGCATTATACTATGCAATCAGCCTGGTCGAGGTTTTGAGATGTTGTTTGATACAGGTTTGTTGCAAATCATTTTTCCCGAACTCACAGCGATGCAGGGCATAGAAACGCGGGATGGGAAGAGCCATAAGGACAATTTTTACCATACCCTGCAGGTTTTAAATCAGCTTTGCGTGCTAAGTAATGACCTATGGCTTCGCTGGGCTGCCATATTGCATGACATTGCTAAGCCAGCAACCAAAAGGTTCGAACCAGGCAATGGATGGACTTTTCACGGGCATGAAGACCGAGGCTCTAAAATGGTAAAAACTATTTTTAGACGCATGCGATTGCCGTTGGATGAAAAAATGCGGTTTGTAGAAAAGCTGGTGGCGCTGCATTTGCGACCCATAGTGCTAGGGCAAGAAATTGTAACAGACAGTGCAGTGCGTAGGCTAATCGTAGATTCGGAAGAAGCCTTAGATGGGTTGATGAAACTTTGCAGGGCAGATATTACGAGTAAAAATGCGAATAAAGTCGCTAAGCATTTGCGCAACCTAGACAAGGTTCAGGAAAAAATAAATGACCTAATAGAACGCGATAAAATGCGCAATTGGCAGCCAGTAATTACAGGCCATCACATTATGGACTCATTTGAAATTCGGGACCACCGGATAATTGGTGATTTAAAAGATGTGGTGCGCGAAGCCATTCTTGAAGGCGAAATTCCCAATGAATTGGAACCAGCAATGGAATTGATGGTGAAAAAAGGGTTGGAGTTGGGATTGAGGCGGAAATGAAGATTACTTCACCCTAGTCCAAACCGCAGTTCTACCCAGTAAAGAGATACCCACATAACCCCTAACATTGAGTTTGTTGCCGTCCATTGCCATAAATGAGCTGTAAGTTTTTCCATTTTTAGGATCGTAAATTGTGCCACCACTCCATTCTTTGTCATCGCTGTCATATTTGAAATCGCGAAGGATAATGAGGCCTATGAGTCCTTTACCACGGCTTCCTTTATTGGGATTTTCTTTATCCACTTTGGGTTTTCCGTTCTCGTTGGGTTCTTTTAACCATACTATTTTACCATAGAATTTACCAGCAAATTGGCCATTGATGGCCTTATAAATCTGTATATGCGAAGTGCCTTCTTGGTTTAACCAAGTGCCCTGAATTTTATCCGCTTCGGTGTCTGCGGGTTTTATAAAAGTAAAAGAAGCAAGCACAAAAGCTATGAATGCAGCTCCAACTAATTTAGTCATGCTTCAAATCTACAATAAAATTTATTTACTTAAAAATAATTTAAGTTAGTCATTAAACAATCGCTTATTTTCTTTGAGAAAAGTATAATGTCCACCACCCATGGTAATTAGGCAAAAATTGGAAACACAACCAAACACGGTTTTATAATATTCGGTATTGGAATAGTAAATCAATTTATCTGCTTTTCCGTGCAGCACCAAAACATCGGCACGAACGTTTCTAAACAAATGTTGAACTTCACAAAGTGCATTTTCATGGCTGATTTTTTCATCGTTTGCCACCCTTATAACCCTAGGAAAAACAAACGGAATATGCCTTGATCGATGGTATACGATATTGGGTATGTTTTCTCTAATCTTGGACCCAGTGAGGAGGAAATCAAAATGAGTTTTTTCACTCCTTGTGTGTCGATGCCTGCAATACAAGCCGCTATGGAACCGCCGAAAGACCTACCCAAAACTGAATATCCAATTTTGGGAAGAAAGTTACTTATTGCCTTTAAAATCAATTTTGATTGGTGCAAGATGCTCGTGTCGGCACGGCCAAATTGTGTATACCCATAACCAGACCGGTCTATGGCTACTAGCCGAGTATGATGGGTGATGCTAGTGTCGTTCAGCAATGAATTAAAAAGAAGATACAGAACCAGGTAATCCATGGATAAGTAGGGTCATTGGCAACAATGTATCGCCTACAACTAAAACCCTCATATTTATACCTTAAACCAGAATATGATAAAACTTTTTTAGATCATTACTTATGTTTATGGCACGCAATTCTTGTCGATCTGATTTTCTAAACCGTTTCTTTTGGTAAATAGTGCAACTTGAAAAGAGCAACGTGATAAAAAGCAATATTTGAATGAAAAATCTCAATCCGAGGTATTTAAGTATAAATTTCGTTCCTTATTGCAAGCCCATTATACAAATGCGGCATTTTTTCACCAACTTTGCAGTTCTTTTATGATCCATATCAACCAATTCCGAAACAATGCAACAGAAATTATCGAACGTCTCGCTATCCGTGGTTTAGACGCTGCTGAAACTGTACACAACATTTTAAATACCGATACTGCTTCTCGTGAGGCAAGGTCGCAAATGGAACGGGATCAGAACCGGTGCAATGTGATAGCCAAGGAAATTGGTGAAATGATGAAATCTGGGAGAAAGAATGAGGCTGAACCCTTAAAAGGCGAAAGTTCTGCATTAAAAGAAGGATTAAAATCCTTGGAAAGTAAAGTTGCTGAGCTTGAATTGGCATTGCGCGACTTGATCATTTCCTTGCCAAACACACCACAGTTGAATGTGCCCAAAGGCAAAGATGCTGAGTCGAATGTTGTTGTTTCCACCTGGGGAGCACCTGCAATCATGCCCGTTGGTGCTTTGCCACATTGGGAATTGGCAAAAAAGTATGACATTATTGATTTTGAATTGGGTGTGAAAATAGCCGGGGCTGGTTTCCCTGTGTACAAAGGCAAAGGTGCCAAATTGCAAAGAGCATTAATTAATTTCTTTTTAAACGAAGCCGATAAAGCAGGCTATATGGAAATTCAACCTCCCATTGTAGTGAATGCAGAAAGTGGTTTTGGAACTGGCCAGTTGCCAGACAAAGAAGGACAGATGTACTATATGCCGGTGGATGACTTGTACATGATTCCTACCGCAGAAGTGCCTGTAACCAATATTTATAGAGATGTAATTTTGGAAGAGAGCCAATTGCCCATTAAAAATTGTGCATATACGCCCTGTTTTAGGAGAGAAGCCGGCAGTTATGGTGCACATGTACGCGGACTAAACCGGTTGCACCAATTTGATAAAATTGAAATTGTACAAATTGTAAAACCCGAAACCAGCAATATGGTATTGGAAACGATGCAAGAATATGTGCAAAGTTTATTGCAAAAATTGGGACTGCATTACCACGTTTTGTTGCTTTGCGGCGGCGATATGGGCTTTACCAGTGCAAAAACCTATGATTTAGAAGTGTGGAGTGGTGCGCAAGAAAAATGGTTGGAGTGCAGTTCTGTAAGCAATTTTGAAGGCTTTCAAACCAATCGTTTGAAATGCAGGTATAGAAATTCAGATGGGAAAATAGAACAAACGCATTCGCTTAATGGAAGTGCTTTAGCCCTGCCTAGGATTGTTGCCGCTATTTTAGAAAACTACCAAACGGAAGATGGAATTGTGGTGCCGGAAGTTTTAAGACCTTATACAGGGTTTGATGTGATTGATTAGAGTTGAAAGGCTATAGTTAAAAGTTTAAAGTTAATCCGCCGCGGCGGAGAAAGGCTATAGTTAAAAGTTTATAGTTAATCCGCCGCGGCGGAGAAAGTTTAAAGGCTATAATTAAAGAGTGAAAGAATTAAAGAATGAGAGATTAAGAGTGTGAGAGAATGAAAAAGTAAAAGAATTAAAGATTGAAAGAATGATAAGCTTCATTGACTATTATTCTTGAATGAAAAATAATAAAAAATTAAACGCATAGTATAAATTAAAAGTTTTAAATAAATAAATAATAAAAATGGAAAACCTACGTTACCCAATAGGCAGATTTGATAAAGACAAAAATGATTACCAACTGGAGGAATTGTTAGGATTTGTTGTGCAGATCCAATCTTTTCCAGGTGACTTGGCTAAATTGATAAATGGGTTAACTGCTGATGATTTGAAAAAAACATACAGAGAGGGTAGTTGGAACGTGCAGCAGATCATTCACCATTTGGCAGACAGCCATATGAATGCATGGCTTCGCACCAAATTTTGTTTAACCGAAGAGAATCCTACCATAAAACCCTACGATGAAAATGCATTTGCCGCTGGAATAGATTATGGTTTTAACCACGAGGCGAGTTATGTTTTATTGGTGGGTTTACACCAGCGCTGGAGTTTACTTTTGCTAGAATGTTTAAAAACACCGGAGCTTTTGTTGAGAACCTGGACCCATCCCGAACACGGAAAAACCTTTACCTTGGCTCAGTTGATTGCCATGTATGCTTGGCACGGCAGGCAGCATTTGGCGCATATTGGGTTGGCGCTACAGAATTAATAACCATTAGAATTAGTATAGTCATTTTTGGCTGCCGTTGAGGAGAGTTGCCATTAAAAACAGGCATTTTTCATTCCTTAATTCGCACTTCTGTTTCTAGTTTTTCTATTTCATCCCCTTTATTTTGAAGAATTTATAAATATTGTCTCCCTGAAATCCATTTATGTTGCTTTTTTTATGGAGGTTTAATTTTTTTCCTTTTATCGTCCCGCTATATTCGACATCTTTAGGTGCAAGTCCAATATTAAATTTGATTGTTTTTCCTGCAATTGTATATTTTCCCAGATGACTTTTACCTATTTCTTCTTTGTTAAACCAGTTTTTAAGATCCAATACCTTTCCCGTAGAAGTGGCCGCAATTGCACTCCCATCTGAATAAAAGCGCAGGTATCCGCGGGTGGTATCTCCATCCTTAATTTGGAGTGGCGTTTGGTAAATTCCATCATAAAATAGAGTTCCAGATTTTTTAGCCCCTTGAAAAAAAGCAATAAAAATGAGGCCCATTAAAATAAACAAGCCACCAAGTTTAATTGTTTTTTGCATATTCAACATTAAGGTTTTTATCTACTATATGCAAGTTTAGGTTTTAAAATTGTCCTCACTCGGTTGGTCTTAGCCAACGAATGTTGCAAATTATTAGGTGAACTAAAGCGGAGAACAACCGATATGTGCCAGAGGCGGTAAATCCCAGAAGCCAAACAGTGTAGCAAATACCCTGAATCAATTTTGCTTTTTTAACAACCGCGGGCAACCATCGAAAAACAGTTGCGTCCTATATTCAGAAAAGTTTATGAAGCATTATTTAATCTTACTTTATATAACCACATGCTACTTAGCCGCGCAGGCCCAAAGCCTGCAGCTTGGTCTATTGGCCAAAGAAGAAATGAATATTATTTCTATCCAAAATCAGGGTGACGTGGCTGCAAAATCTCAAATGCAACGAATGCAGTTGCCTGCTTGGGGAATTGGTGCCTGGAAATTCATTGGCAATCATGTAGGTTTGCATGGTTCTGTGCTGTTAAGTAGGGCTTATTACAATGTAAATTATAGCAACGGGGCAGCGGTTTTTAGCGATGCAGATATACGCTTTACCCAATCCAATTTAACCCTAGAATATTATTTTGGCACCATAGCCAATGCGCTAAGACCCTTTTTGTTTGGTGGCGCGCAGCATTTGTACCGCCGATACGGTACAGAAAGTTTTAGAAATGCCGTTATCGCCAATTCTTATTGGCCCACCAGCAGGCTTCAAGGGCAATGGGGTGTGGGTTTAAAAATCAGTGACAATGATTTACTGGGCATTCGCATATTTGGCGGATTGCGCTATAATTTTGATAAACAGTTGGTTTATGATAAAAAAATGAACCAAATTTTTGCAGGTATCTCGGTTTCTTGGGCGATAAAAGATGGCGCAAAAAAACCGGGAAGTAGATGCCCAGATTTCTTTTAAATAAATGTTTTAAAATAAAATGAATAATATGAAAAATAATTGGATTTTAAAAGGAGTATTCTCCATAATTTTTGTTTCAGCTTTATTTGCAGCCTGCAAAAAAGATAGAACTATTATTACCATTGACAACACTAGCAAAACAGTTTACTATCCGTTAAACGCTGTAAGTTTTTGGAACAATTACTTGCCAGCCAAACAAACATTTGTATTGGATGCAACAAATGGCGGTTGGATAAAGGGGAGCAAAGGCTGCAACATTTACATTGGCGCCAATTCATTAGAAGATGCAGCAGGAATGTTGGTTGCCGGCAACGTAGATGTAGAATTGATTGAATACATGAACAAAGCTGACATGGCCTTTTCTGGCGTTACCACGGTTTCTGGAAATCAGCTTTTGGAATCTGGAGGTATGTTTTATTTGAACATTAAAAAAGGCGGTACAGAATTAAAAATGAAAGCAGGAAAATTGGTTCAACTCATCATTCCCCAAACCAATAAAACCGCAGATGCAATGGACTTTTTTAAAGGCAATGTAAATGCTGCAGGCGATGTGAATAAAGTGAATTGGGTGTTGAAAGATTCAATTAAAGTTGTACCCAAAAAGGATACAGGACAATTTGGACGTGGAGTTTATAGTATGCAATTTAATTATTTCCAATTTGGTTTTTGTAACATTGACAGGTTTTGGGGTAAATTTAAAACCAAATGCAAAAAATTTAGAATTAAAATGCCCAAAGGTTGCAACGATACCAATAGCACCGCATTACTTTTGTTCAAAGATTACAACTCTTGCGCTTGGTGCCAGTGGATGACAACAGAGGACCGCATTTCCACCGGTTATGAGTTGCCATCAGGCGAAACTATAAAAGTGTTGGTGTACAAAAAAACCGGACCAGGGGACGATGATATTTCTTATCAATTGCAAGAAGTAATGATGACCTTAGACATAGAAGTGGAATTTATAGATAATTTTATTAAGACAAATAAAGCAGGTCTGGCAGATATAATAAAGGCACTTTAAGGAGGTGATTGATTCATATAAAAGCGGGGTGCGCGTTGTACCCTGCTTTTTTTCTTTTAATTTTGCTGCAATAAAAGTTTTACATGCAAGTATTTAACAATATCCTAGAAACCATTGGAAATACGCCCATGGTAAGGTTAAACAAAATTACAAAAGACCTACCTTGTGAGGTTTATGCCAAGGTGGAAACGGTTAATCCTGGAAACTCCATCAAAGACCGAATGGCAGTGAAAATGATTGAAGATGCAGAAAAAGCGGGTTTGTTAAAGCCGGGCGGAACTATCATTGAAGGTACCAGTGGCAATACTGGAATGGGTTTGGCCATAGCTGCTGTGATGAAAGGGTATAAGTGTGTTTTTACCACAACAGATAAGCAAAGCAAAGAAAAAGTAGATGCGCTAAAAGCATTTGGGGCAGAAGTAATTGTATGCCCTACGGATGTGGATCCAGATGATCCGCGGAGTTATTACAGCGTTTCTACACGTTTGGCAAAAGAATTACCTAATGCTTGGAAACCCAACCAATATGACAATTTAAGCAATTCGACGGCCCATTACGAACAAACGGGTCCTGAAATATGGAAACAAACCGATGGGAAAGTTACCCATTTGGTGGTTGGTGTGGGAACGGGCGGAACTATTTGTGGCACAGGGAAATTTTTGAAAGAACAGAATCCAGCTATTCAAATTTTGGGCATTGATACTTATGGTTCGGTTTTTAAAAAATACAAAGAGACTGGTATTTTTGACAAAAACGAGATTTATCCATACATAACAGAAGGTATAGGAGAGGATTTTCTGCCCAAGAATGTAGATTTTAAGGTGATTGATTATTTCGAAAAAGTAACAGACAAAGATGCCGCTGTAATGACCCGAAGGATTCCGCGAGAAGAAGGAATTTTTGTTGGAAACAGCGCGGGTTCTGCATTGGCAGGTTTGCTGCAAATGAAAGACCGCTTTAAAAAAGGGGATGTAGTCGTTATTATATTTCACGACCATGGCACCCGCTATTTGGGTAAAATGTTTAACGACGATTGGATGCGCGACCGTGGCTTTTTGCCGCCAGCACCCAAAGCTACGGCGCTAGATTTGGTAAAAGACCACAGCCATTTGCCGCTGGTAACCATAAACGAAAACGAAACCTGCGAAGCCGTGTTTGCCAAAATGCAGAAATACGATGTTTCCCAAATACCTGTGGTGAACGACAAACGCGAATTTACAGGTGCATTAGAAGATGCAGACTTGTATGCAGCATTATTAAAGAACCGGGAACTGTTACAATCTCCAGTTAAAAATATCATGCAAAAACCATTTCCTATTGTGCCAGGTGCAGAAAGCATTGACAAAATATCATCCCTCATAAACAAAGAGAACAATGCGGTTTTGGTGATGGATTTGGGTGGAAATTGGCATATTATTACCAAATACGATTTGATTGGTGCCATGGGAGCAGCCTGACGGATTTATTTTAAAGATTGTCGGTTGTCGCAATTTTCTTCTGAAATTGTAATTAACTTTGGCGCACTATGATACCATCTCTAATCCTTGGATTAATCATCCTCATTGTCTCTATCGTTTTTGGTCGTACTCCCCAATTGGCAAAATACGCCAATCCTTTAAAATTGGTGGCTTTGGCTGTCATAGTTTTGGGAATCCTTGCTTCCAGTTTTAGGCAAATAAATGTAGGTTTTGTGGGTGTAAAAAGCCTTTTTGGCAATGTTCAAGATGCCACATTAACCAGCGGTTTGCACTTGGTAAATCCTTTGATGGAAGTAACGCAGATAGATGTAAGAACCCAAAACTACACCATGAGTGGAATTCACACTGAAGGCGAAGTGCAGGGCGATGACGCCATTCGTGTTTTGACTTCAGATGGACTGGAGGTTACCATAGATTTAACGGTATTGTACAAAGTGCTTTCTAGCGAAACTCCCAATTTGTTGCGCGTAATTGGCGGTGATTTTAAAGATAAAATTGTGCGTCCAATTTGCCGAACCAAAATTAGAGACAATGCTGTGTATTATGAAGCCATTGCCTTGTATTCAACGAAACGCGATGAATTTCAAACCCGCATTTACAACAGCATAGAAAGCGATTTTAAGAAAAGAGGATTGATTCTAGAGCAATTGTTGATACGCAACATTTCATTGCCAGCGGCAGTGAAAAAGAGCATTGAGGAAAAAATAAGTGCAGAACAAGATGCCCAAAAAATGCAATTTGTGTTGCAAAAAGAAAAGCAAGAAGCCGAACGCAAAAGGGTAGAAGCACAGGGTATTGCAGATTATCAGCGCATTATCAATATAGGTTTAACCGATAAGCAGTTGCAATATGAAGCCATAAAGGCCCAATTGGAAATTGCGAAATCTCCGAATGCCAAAGTGATTATTATGGGCAAGGGAAACAGCCCGATTATTTTGGACGGCAAGTAACCGAGAACTGATTTTACCAGCGAAAGCAGGGTTATATATCCACATTGGCTGCGAATAGCGTATCTTCGTAGAAATCGCCTGCTTTAAATATTTGCCAAAATGATTGTTACCGACCAAATGGGGCGAGAGATTCTTCTTTCCAAAGTTCCAGAACGTATTGTATCTTTGGTTCCATCCCAAACCGAATATTTGTATGATTTGGGCTTGGAAGAACAAATTGTAGGACAGACCTTGTATTGCATTCACCCAGAAGAGGCATTTAGAAAATCTTATAAAATAGGTGGTACAAAAAAATTAAATTTAATTAAAATTAGGGCATTAAATCCGGATTTAATTATTGCCAATAAAGAGGAAAACGACCAAAAACAAATTGAAGAATTGGCGTTGGAATTTCCAGTTTGGATTAGCGATATAAAAACCCTGAAAGATGCATTGGATATGATGCAAAAATTGGGCGATATTTTGAATAAAAAAGCGGAATCCGCAGCCATAGTAAACGATATTTCCAATCAGTTTAAAATTCTACAAAAGCAAAAGATTACCAAAACGGCATTGTACTTGATATGGCAAAAACCTTGGATGGCGGCGGGTCCCCAAACATTTATTAGTGAAATGTTGCATTTTGCGGGGTTTAACAATGTGGTAACGGAAACTGAAACCAGGTATCCCAATTTGTTTTTTGGGGATATGGAAAACTACAAACCCGATTGTATTTTTTTAAGCACAGAACCCTTTCCTTTTAAAGAAAGCCATGTTGCAGAACTGCAAGCTGTTTTCCCCAATTCCATTGTCAAACTGGTGGATGGTGAAATTTTTAGTTGGTATGGCAGCAGGTTAAAAAAATGCGCAGATTATTTTAAAACGTTAGTGTAACTATAAAAAAAAGTTGGCTTAGTTTAAGATGTTATTTTTGGTAGATATTTGTTTTAATCTACAATTAAATTAGTTGCAAAGGTTCTAAATTTGCCTAATTGAAGAATATTTTTAATAAAACAATGCCGTTAAAAATTAAAATTGTAGGTTACACTATTTATGCAAATCAAATGTGCCTGTAACCTTTATTTTAGTGCCACTATCCCCATAACGGTTGCCATAAATTACAACCATACTTGCTGCAAAATGTCCTTTGATTTTAGTACAACTTTTATTTATTTCTGTTACCTCTATTTCGTTGCCAGTTTGGGTGGTGTCTAATTTCAATTCGCCTTCCAAAACGTCATCTGTATGATTATACCAATTTAACGAACTTTTTGAACCTCTTGAGATAAAAAGTTCAAATTTGCCAATTCTCTTAGGCACGTTGTACGTGGCTATTACTTCTTGAATCAAGTCATTTTCTCTATAAATTGCATTATAAGTAAACAAATTGCTATTATTCAATTCATCCTCAAAACCATTAACTTTAAAATTTCTAGCTACTCCATTAAAAGTCAGTGTGGCAGTGCCGAAGTTATTTTCCTTTTTTTTGCAATTCTGAAATATAAACGGAATGACTATAATTATATAAAATATACACCTCATTTTTGAATACAATTACAGTAACAATGCGCAATACCATCTAGGGTTAATGAAGTACCTGAGCCGTTATTATCGCTAACGAAACACTTTAAATACAATTCGCTTTCACATTCTCCTTTTGGTGGGGCAGGAATAGTAATATTCACCGTTTTTGCAGCGCTGAAGTATGTCCAATGTATACCGTCAATACTTTTCCACCAAGAATAAGTATAACTTGGGGTGCCACAATGGGGCATTGCTTCATAAGTTCTCGTGTGATTGCATGTTACAAAGCCAGTTTCCTTTAGTTCAGCCCAATAGGCAGTTGGTTCTGTATGATAGGACCGAACCCATTCTTTGTAGTCATTCATGTAACAATAATTATTTTCATCACTTTGTGCTATGGTTACACCTTTAAAAGTTACATTTAGGTTGCTGTAAAAGGGTATTGCTGTACCAATATTTGCCCCTTCGTGTATTGCAGTTTTATACGGATTTCCTTCCTTGTGGAAAGGCCACTTGAAAAAATCAAAGGCATGGGCGCAAGCTGCTGCTTGAGGTCCGGACTCAAACTTATGAAGACCATGATAACAATGCCCAATTTCGTGTGGAACTGTCATTATTTTGCCTGCCCCACCTTTTACACCTGAAATAAAAAAACCTGCTGCTGCTGTATATAAATTTGCGCCCTTCGCTGCTGACATGCCTAGTATATCTGTGTAGTCTCTTGTTACCAATCCACATAAATCCGCATGGAATAAACTACGCGTGGGTTGAATAGTAGTTGCATCTGAAAAAAATGTTGAAAAATCTAATTCTATACTAGTTTTTGTCGTTTCTATAAAATTATGATATTTCAAAGTAGCCACCAGCTCAATTTTTTCTTGGATTAAACTATTAGAGAGGACACAATTGGTTAAATCTACCATATGTTGTATTTCAGTGGCTATATTTGTTACTTTGCGCTGTGCCGCTTCTGTATACCTCATTATCAATTTTGATGCGGAGAACCAATGTTTGATTAACCACAAATGTGTCTGCGGAGCACTGAACTGCCAATTTTTTGTAGGTGCTGTTAGCACCAGTTTTTATTTCTCCGCCTCGATTTTCCATATGCCACAAGCGTGTGTCCGATGCGTTATTGATTCAAATGGTGTCAATGCGATACAGGTTGTCTTTATTGTGATAGAGTCAGTCCAAGTCACTAGTTCATCTTTGATTTTGTATCTGTCTTGGAAAGAATTAAGTCCAAATTGCTTCTGTTTTTTTTCATCTTCCGTGTCGCTTTCTAATATTTCACTTTTGTTGAAAATATAAGATTTTGGAACTTTCGACAATTCAAAGTCAAAATAGTCTTTGTAAAGACTGTTGCTTGGATTCCATTCGTTGGCAGTTGTAACTGATGTTTGCCGTTCTGGTATTAAGATATTTTCGTCTGTGTCAGTTTTAGGCTTATCCTTTTGACCAACAAAATAGTTTTTGAAGTTTTGATATTTACCACAAATAAGGAAATATGAATCTTTTCCTGTTGTTTGGTTGAAATATGCTAAACGTAAAATATCATCTACTACACGTTGATGTTCTTGTCCGCCTTTTGTTCCAGTTTCTTTTTTTGCGAGCTTTAATTCATAAATCTCAGCAATAGATGTTAACAAATTTTCTTCCGAAATTTCTGTTACAGGTTTATCATAAAGAAATACGTCAACTAGTCTGTCGCTAAAACAAGGATGACCTTTTTCTAATTGGATTTTAGCTATTTCAATATCAGTCGCTGTTATTGTGTCGGCTATTGGGTATCTAAGACTTGCTTCGTGAATGAGTTTTTCTCGTCCAATCTTAAACTGATAGCCTAACCAATAACAAATCGCTTCGTTTATTGCGTTAAACTTATCCATTTTTAAGTGTTTTTAAATTATGTTTAGCTGGGTCTAAATCTTCTTGAACCATATCATTGATGTCTGTCAAAAGAACTCTTGTCCAAGGATTGTCCAAGTGAGCATCTATTAATTCAAAATAACCGATACCATCTGTCAATTTTAAAACAGCGTTATCCAAAGCAATTTTTGGGTCTCCGCTTCCTGAATACATTAAAACAGCGATTACGCCTTTACCACCGTTTTTCAAGTCAAATTTTGAATAGTTAATTCTTACTTTGTCCATATTGTTTGTTATTATTTTGTCGTCTGTAAAATTGGTGCTAATGGCTAGTGCAGGCGCAGTGCAAACTCGTTTTACTTCAAAATTACTCAAATTACTCAATATTTCTCGTGGCATTGCGCTTGCACATTGTTATGCCGCGAAATTTAATACCTTGTTCAACTCAAAGAACTCCGGCTTCTT